>CAMLFP010000013.1 GCA_946479335.1 uncultured Archangium sp. | reverse complement strand
CTGCTCGCAGCTGAGGTAGTGGCAGTAGTAGCTGCCTGACGGGAAGAGCGGCGCGGGCGCGCTGGAGTTGATGGTCATCGCGCGCGGCGCCTCCACGCTGACCTTGAGCGTGTAGTCCTTCTTCTGCTCCTTGCACGCGGGGCCCTTGCAGCTCGTCACCTTCACGGTGACGGTGTCATCGGCGATGGCCCAGGTGCCCTTGGTGAGGGTCTCGCCCTTCACCTTGTCGAGGCCGTGGCCCTCGTACACGCCCTTGCTGCGGAGGCCGACGTACTGGTTGGCGTCGCCGATTTCGGTGTTGTCGAGGAAGTCGAACGGCGTCGGGAGCTGAGCGAGAGACAGCGTCAGGAGCGCGGTGAGCATGGCCCGCGAGCTTACGTCTGCTTTCCTCTCGCCGCCTCTTCAACTGCGTCGCGGTGGGCCTCGATGAAGGCCTCGACGTCGGCGTCTTCGAGCTGAAGATCGCGCAGCACGCCTGGGTAGATGCCCTTGAAGGCCGGTGATTCCAACGCGCCGCGCAGCCGGAAGCTGGCCTTCAACACCGCGGCGCCAAACAGCTTCTGCTCTCGCGTCTTGGGCACAGCGTCAGCTGTCTCCGAGGACCTTCTTCACCACCGCCAGCACGTCTTCGGCGCGCGGCGGCTTGACGATGAAGTCGACGGCGCCGGCCTCGATGGCCTCCATCACCATCGTCTCCTGGCCGAGCGCGCTGCACATCACGATGAGGGCCTTGGCGTCACCGCGCAGGATTTCGCGCGTGGCGTCGATGCCGTTCCGGTAGGGCATCACCAGGTCCATCGTCACCAGGTCGGGCTTCAGTTCCTTGTACTTCTCCACCGCCTCGACACCATTGCCAGCCTCGCCGGCGACGGTGAACCCACCGGCCGTGAAGATGTCTTTGATGATGTCGCGCATGAAGACGCTGTCGTCGACGATCAACACGCGCTTGGACATGGCACTCACCGGGCCGCAACCTATCGAATGGCGCCGCTGGTGGCGAAAGATTGCGACACGGCCTCGTCGACCCCGTCGACGTCGAGCACCGTGACCGTCACCGCGCCCACGCGGGCCACGCCCTTGACGGGTGGCAGCACGTCGACCCCGGTGCCGAGGCGCTCGATGGTCTCGATGCCGTCGACGCCCGACACCAGCAGCCCCAGGTCTCGCCGCGAGAGCTCCAACAGCACGATCTTCTCCCCGGGCACGTCGGCGGGCAGCGCCAGCAGCTTCCCCAGCTCCACCACGGGCACCACCCGGCCCCGCAGCGTCATCACGCCCTTCACCGGGGCGGAGGTGCGTGGCACGCGGGTGAAGTGCGCCGGCGCGACGAGGATCTCGCGCACCGCGGAGAGCTGCAGCGCGTAGCGGTCGCGCCCGAGGGAGAAGACGACGTGCCGCAACCGTCAGCTCCAGTGGCGGCGCACGTTGGTGGCGTCGGCCAGCAGCCCGTCGAGGTCTTCGTGCTTCTTGAGGCGGCGGCTGAAGTGGAGGAGCAGCAGCTCCCCGGAGGCCTCGAGCTGCGGCTTCTTGTTGGCCAGCCGGGTCAACGTCTCGCGGAGCTGCGGCGACATGAAGTTGCGCAGGAGCCGCTCGTCACCCGAGGTCTGCAACACCCAGGCCTTCGAGAACTCCGGGTCGTCGTCGAAGTTGATGTCTTGCCCGCCGAAGACCTTGCCGATGGCGTCGAAGAAGGCGTTCTGGCGGCGCGCGAAGAAGTGCGGCGCGGCGCGGCCCGGCGTGCGCACCACCACGATGGTCTGCTCATGCGTCTGCTGATGTTTGCCGCTGCCGGTGACGTACTTGTAGTCGGCGACGTGCACCTCCCCGACCTCCTTCACGCCGCGCATCGCGTTGCGCAGCTTGCGGCTGTGGCCCTGGCCGAAGAGCTTGAAGGTCTCGAGCTGCTTCCACAATTCCTGGTTCGCCCCGAGGAAGGTGAGGCCCTTGCTCTCGGCGTAGCCCTGCATGAACTCGGTGCGCTTCTTCTCGAGCCAGTACGCCAGCCAGATGAGACCACCAATCAAACCGACGACGCCGACTACGAGGACGACGGGGCCCGCGTTTTCCATGGTCGCGCGATGATGCCCCAAGGCCCCACCCGCGAGAACGTCATTCGCAGGCGGCGCGCGTAGGCTTTTCAGCGACGCGCGACCCGTGAACTTTTCGCGGCGCGGCGTTATCCCCCCGTGGGTCACCCTTTCACCCAAGGAGAGCGCCATGTCGGTTCGCATCGGAGATCAGGTCTACGTGAAGGAAGGTGGCGTGATGTTCGGCGCGGTGCGCGCGGTGCATCGGCACGGGCTGCAGATCTACGTCGAGAACTCCGGCGACTTCGAGGTGCCCGCCGACGCCGTGAGGTCGGTGCACGACGGCAAGGTGTTGCTGGCGCTCGACAAGCTGGGCACGACGCTGCGCACCGCCATCGCGCACGCGCACCAGGGTGAAGACGGGCGCTGAGCAACTCCGCGCTTCGAAACCCGGCACGGAGCCGGTAGTCACGACGCATGCGACTGCTCCTCGTCTCTCCGCTCGTCGTCGCGTGCGCCGCAGCGCCCGTCGCTCCGAAGCCAGCCACCGCACCCGCCCCCGCGTGGGACGTCGAAGCCGTCAGCGGCCTCGGCCTCTTCGCCGACGAGCGCGCGCAGAGCCGCGACGCGGTGATGGAGGCGCTGCGCACCCTCGGCAAACCCACGGCTGACGCAGCGGCGCTCGACCGCGCGTGGGCGCTCGCCGGCGCAGGGAAGAACCCGCTCACCGGCGAGGTCTGCGGCCTCCCGCTGGCGCCGTACGACGCGCGGCGACGCTGGGGCCACGCGCTCGGGTTGCTGGGCCACACCTCGGCGTCGGTGTGGTGCCCTGAAGACAAGCCCTGTGAGCTGAGCATCTATGCGAGCCCGCTCGACGAGGGCGGCGAGCGCTTCGAGTTCGACGCGACCATCGCCCGCGACGCGCCGCCCCTGGTGGCGTTGCAGGAGGCGCTCAAGACCCTCGCGCCGCCGCCGCCGGCCGATGGCACCGCGGGCGGGGTGCTCGGCGCGCTGGGCGGCGCCCAACCGGTGCAGACCGAAGACCTCCTGCGCCTCAACGTCGTCGCGGCCGACAACCGGGCGCCCCAGGTGCACGTGCCCGAGGCCTTCACCGGCGTCACCGCGGCGCAGGTTACCACGTGCTTCGGGCCGAGCCGCGACTACGCGTCGGTCTTGCTGGAGGTCGCCCCGACCGGCGCCGTCACCCGCTGCGAGGCCGAGTACGTCGAGCGCGCCGACACCCCGGCGGCGTGCGTGTGCGCGCTGCTGACGCGGTCCCCGCACGCGGCGGCGCTCGATGGCCACCGCTGGTCGGTTGACCTCCACGTCGAGCGGAAAGACCAGCTCACGCGCGATGGCCGGCTGGTGCTGACCGCGTCGTGGAACACGCGCACCAAGACCGAGCGGCGGCCCGGCGAGAAGTACCCGCGCATGCTCGAGAACATCGAAGACGAGAGCCTCGAGGGCTGGTTCCCCGGGCCCGAGTGGCTGGTGGCCGGGTGCTTCGCGGGCCGCACCGAAGCGGCGACCATCAACTCGCGCTGGGCGGTGTGGTTCGACGCGCAGGGCAACGCGACGAAGGCCGTGGAGCAGAAGGGCTGGCCGCCGCTCGACGTCGAGACCGCACAGTGCGTCGCCAACGCGCTGCGCAGCGCCCAGGCGCCCTGCCCCGCGCGCGCGAACCTGTGGGCGGTGACGAACCTCCACGTGAACCTGCGCGACCCGAACGCGCCGCCGAAGTCGGCGTTCGAAACGAAGTAGCATCGCGCCATGAGAATGCTGCTCCTGGGGTTGGTCGCGGCGCTGGCGGGGTGCGGGCCCCCACCGTGCGCCTTCGAGTCGGAGTGCGGGTGCTACGCGCGCAGCAACGAGTGCGTGATGAAGATGGATGGCTGCTTCTGCCCCGACGCCTGCGGGATGGACGTGTATTGCATCTGCGGCGGCGGAAAATTTCTGGGCTGCGCCGACCGCTGAGCGCTGTGCCAAGAAGCGCGCATGGCCAGAGTCGATCCGCACTCCGTCACCGATGACGCGCAGCCCGCCACGAAGCACCTGGAGTGGGACGCGCGCGTCGACTTCGAAGACCGCCGGCTGCACTGCACCGTGGCGCTGCACTTCCACGCGCCGCCGGCTGCTGCCACGCCGCTCGACCTCGACGCGCGCGGGCTCGACATCGAGTCGGTCACCGCGCTCGACGACACGGCGCTGAAGTTCGAAGCGCTGCCCACCGACGCCGTCCTGGGGACGCCGCTGCGCATCTACGTTCCAGCGGGCGCGACGGGCGTGATGGTGACGTACCGCACCTCGAATGAAGCCTCCGCGCTGCAGTGGCTCGAGCCCGCGCAGACGGCCGGCGGCCAGAAGCCGTTCCTCTTCTCGCAGTGCCAGGCCATCCACGCGCGCTCGCTGCTCCCCTGTCAGGACACGCCGGCTCGCCGGGTGACGTACCGCGCGAAGCTGCGCGTGCCCGAGGGGCTCGTGGCGGTGATGGCCGCCGCGCCGCGCGGCGACTCCGAGTTCGAGATGCCGCAGCCGATTCCTCCGTACCTGCTGGCCTTCGCGGTGGGCGACCTCGCGCACGCTGACTTGTCGCCGCGCAGCCGCGTGTGGGCCGAGCCCGGGGTGCTGGCGCGCGCCGCGTGGGAGTTCGCCGACGTCGAGAAGCACCTCCACGCCGCGGAGGCGCTCTTCGGGCCCTACGACTGGGAGCGCTTCGACCTGCTGGTGATGCCGCCCTCGTTCCCCTACGGCGGCATGGAGAACCCGCGCCTCACCTTCCTCACGCCCACGCTGCTGGCGGGCGACAAGAGCCTCGTCAACGTCGTCGCGCACGAGCTCGCGCATTCGTGGACCGGCAACCTCGTCACCAACTCCAACGCGGAACACTTCTGGCTCAACGAGGGCTTCACGGTGTTCGCGGAGCGGCGGATTCTCGAGGCGCTCGAGGGCCCCGAAATCGCCGCGCTGCACGCCGCGCTGGGCCGCAATGACCTCAACGACGCCATCACGCGCTTCGCCGCGGCCGGCACGCCGGAGCTGACGAAGCTGCGCACGCACCTCCAGGGCATCGACCCCGACGAGGCCTTCAGCGTGGTGCCGTACGAGAAGGGCTACCTCTTCTTGCGCACGCTGGAAGAAGCCGCGGGCCGCGAGGCCTTCAACGCGCTGCTCAAGTCATGGCTCGCCGCGCACCGCTTCGGCAGCGTCACCACCGACGACTTCCTCGCGCACGTCGAGCGGCACGCGCCGGGGCTGCTGGCGAAGGTGAACGCCAGCCAGTGGGTTGATCAACCCGGCGTGCCCGCGAATGCGCCGGAGTCGAAGTCGGCGCGCCTCGACGCGCTCAAGGCGCAGGTGGGCACGGTGCCCGCGAGCACCGCGACGTGGACCGCGGCCGAGTGGCAGCTCTTCCTCGACTGGACGCCGCGCGACGCGAAGCCCGAATACCTGCGCGCCCTCGACGCGAAGTTCTCGCTGTCGCAGTCGAAGAACTCCGAGATTCTGTGCGGCTGGCTGACGCTGGCGCTGCGCGCCGGGCTGACGGAGATGGTGCCGACCGCCGAAGCGTTCCTCTCGCGCGTGGGCCGCATGAAGTACCTGAAGCCGCTGTACGGAGCGCTCCCGCGCGCCGACGCCAGGCGCATCTTCGAGGCCAACCGCGGCCGCTACCACCCCATCGCGCAGCAGGTCATCACCGGCCTGCTGCAGCGCGCGTGAGGCGTAACCACGCGCCTCGTTTTTTCGTCGCCCGGCTGCCATAGGCTGGCCGGGCATGAATCCAGTGTTCCGGGGTGTGACGTGCGCGGCGCTGCTGAGCCTCGCGTCGTGTTCTCTCGATACCGACCTCCCCACGGCGCCGCAGGCCAGCGTCGTCACCGGCGTGCTGGACACGGGCGCCATCAGCCCCGTCGGCCGCGCGGTGACGCTCATCGACGCCAACGGCCAGAAGATCTCCGTCGACAGCGGGCCCAACGGCGTCTTCCTCTTCCCCAGCGTGCAGCCGGGGCTCTACGTCATCGACGTGCGCGTCGCGGGCTTCGTGCCGCTGCTGGTGCCCAACGTGCGCGTGAAGAGCGGGCAGACCGTCGACGTGGGCACGCTGACGCTCTACCGGCTCGACGGGCAGACGCTGCCCTCCGGCTCCATCGCGCTGCTGGGCACGCTGGCTGACGGCGTCACCGGCTCCAGCGAAGTGACCGCGACGACCGCGGTGCGCGTCACCTTCACCACCACCAACGTCGTCGAGTACTTCCTCGGCGACGAGACGCTCACCGCCTGCCCGTCGACCGGCTACTCGCCACTGCCCTCCTCGGGCTCCGTCACCACGCAGCTGACGCCGGGCGCCGCGGGGCCGCGCGAGGTGCGTGCGTGTCTGCGCGACGCCAACGGCAACACCGTGGGCACCGTCGTCAACGGCGCGTGGAACCCCTCGGCCACCATCACCTTCGACGCCACGGCGCCCGGCGGGTGCTCGCTCGACGCGCAGGGCAAGGCGCGCAACGGAGCCCCCTCGCCGGTCGCCGGCTTCACCGCGCTCACCAACATCTCGGTGCGCGTGCACGACTGTCTCGAGGAGCCCGCGGAGATGGCCATCGTCACCGGCGGCGTCTCCTGCACGCCCACCGCGAGCCTGGTGTGGCAGCGCTACGCGAGCGACCCGGTGTCGTTCCAGCTGACGAACCAGGAGGGCCCGCAGCAGCTCAACGTCTGCGTGCGCGACCGCGCGTTGAACACCGCGCTGGCCACCACCTCGCAGCCGGGCGCCACCATCACCCTCGACACCGTGCCGCCGCTGGCGCCGTGGCTCACCGTCACCACCCACAACGGCAGCGGGCAGGTGAACACCACCGGGGTCACCGTGCAGGGCGGAGCGCTCGACGCCACCACCTGGGGCGTCGCCGAGTCACCCACCGTCACCCCGACGCTCGCCTTCCCCTCCGCGCCGTCGGCGTCGACCGCCGTGACCCTCAGCGCCGGTGACGGCGACAAGACGCTGTACGCGGTGTTCAGCGACGACCTGGGCAACACCTCGCTGCCGGTGACCGCCACCGTGGTGCTCGACACCGAGCCGCCCAGCACGCCGGTGATGAACTCGGTGCAGTTCGTCAACCGCGGCGCGCGCGCCTTCTGGTCTCCGGCGACCGACAACCGCGGCATCGGCGGCTACGACCTGTACTGCGACCTCGCGGCCGACGCGGGCACCTGCGGCGTCACCGGCCCCAACGCCACCGACGCGCTGCTGCTGGGCTTCGAGAACCGCGCCGAGCTGTGGGTCAGCGTGCGCGCCGAAGACCTCGCCGGCAACCGCTCGCCGCCCAGCCCCAGCACCCGCGGCGTCACCGGCCTGCGCAACGTCACGCTGCCGTACAGCAGCGCGTACCCGGTGATGCCGCTCGACGTCGCCATCCGCGGCAACGACGTCTACGTCACCTTCTCCGAGCGCGACTTCACGTGGTCGGCCTTCGAGGGCAACCTGAAGGTCGCCGTCTCCCACGACCTCGGCCAGACGTGGACGGTGAACAGCCTCGACGACACCTTCACCACCGGGCGCCTCTCGGGCCGCATCGCGCTGGGCAACTCCCGCGCGTACGTCGGCACCGTCACCGGCGTCACCACCAACGTCTCGGGGAACATCATCCGCGGGCAGGTGCGGATGTACTCGACCACCAACGGCGGCGCGTCGTGGGTCTACTACTACCTGTCGCCGGCGGCCGACGGGCAGCTGGCCATCGTCGACAGCCTGCAGCTCTTCGCGCGCGATGATCAATTCACCGCGTACTTCATGCAGGGCGTGGGCGGCGACCTCCGCACGCTGCGCACCAACGAGCAGGGCACCTCGTGGACGCTGGTCGGCGGCGCGGCCAACACCCCGTACTACATGGGCGGCAACCAGGACTCGACGCAGTTCGCGGGCTGCGTGGGCAACAGCGGCAATGTGCTGACCTGGTCGCCCAACGACAACTCGCGCCTCGCGGTGCTCAGCTCGTACTTCGCGGCCGCGCAGGTGGCGCAGGCCGGCGAGAGCGCCGAACAAGACATCACCGACGCGGGCGCCTACTCGTCATACGACCTCGCGTGCGCCGCGCGGCCCGACGCCACCAACGTGTACCTCGCGATGGCCGGCTACACGACCAACGTCGCCGCCGCGGTGCAGCTCAACGTGCTGCGCAAGAGCTCGCTGGCCAGCAGCTTCAACGGGCCGGGCGTGCTGCTCGCCGCCAACGTCGACTCCAGCGTGCGCCCGCGCATGTGGGCCTCCGGGCACAACGTCTTCGTGGTGTACCGCACGTTCGGCAACGCGCTGGTGCTCTCGCAGTCGACCGACGACGGCGCCACCTTCCCCGCGAACCGGCGCGTGGTCATCGACAGCTCCAGCGACGCGCGCGCGGTGGTGATGTCGGGCGACAACTCCGAAGACCTCGCCATCGCGTACACCGACGCCACCGGCTCGGGCATCTCGCTGATTCTCCCGGCGACCCCGGCGCCCGCCTCGCGCGTGCGCGATGAGAACGTCGGCGCACAGCTGGTGTGGGCGCCGCTCGCGGGCGTCGACATGTACGAGCTGGCCTCTTCCAGCGACTGGAGCGGGCCGTGGAGCGCGGCGTACGACCCGACGTCTCCCTACGAGGTGCCCGCCACCTCGCCGTGGGCGCCGCGCTACTTCCAGGTGCGCTCGGTCGACGACCAGGGCCTCGCCGGCAACGACAACGAGGTGTGGCAGGTGGAGCCCTCGACCCTCGAGTTCCCCGCGTTCACGCTGACGCTCAACGACGCTGGCGTCGCGTCGGGCTCCGGCTCGGGGGCGCTGGCCGCGCGCGACGGGCGCATCCTCTTCGTGCCGCCGCAGGCCGCCGACCCCTCGGCGCTGCGCGTGTACCAATTCGATGGCACCAGCTGGGCGCCGCAAGACACCGGCCTCGTCACCAGCAGCGCGCGCGCCCTGGCGCAGGCCAACGGCGGCGCGGTGCTCTTCTACAAGCTGTCGGCCTCCACCGGCCTGCGCATGCGGCCCTTTCCCTCGCTGACTGCGCCCATCTCCGCGGAGTCGGTGGTGGACGCCACCGCGGGCGTCACGCTGGTCGCCGCGCGCGACAACGCGGTGGTGTGGGGTGACACCGCCAACGACCGCGTGCGCGTGGGGTTGCTGCGGCTCGACGGCGGCGCGGTGCTCGACGTCGCGCCCTCGTACCTCTCTGTGCCCTCGGCGGGCGGCGCCACCACGCTGGGTGCGGTCCAGATTCTGCGGACGGGCGGCAACACGGCCACCATCGCCTGGCGGCAGCACACCTTCCTCGACGGCGGCACCGGCACGGAGAGCATCTACGGCTCCGACGTCACCTACAACGGCGCGACGTGGGCGTATTCGCCCGCCCGGGTGCTGGCGAGCGGCATCTTCAGCACCGCGGGCGACCCCACCGCCGACTTCGCGGTCGGCGCCACGGCCACCATCGCCGGTGGCATCAACAGCCAGAACACGGTGGTGGGGTATTACGGCGACACCTTCATCAGCCAGAGCATCGCCGGGCATCTCTCGGTGACGACGGGCGCGCCGGTGCTGGGCACGGGCACCGGCTTCCAGCGCGTGGTGAACGACTACGAGCCCGGAGACCCCGCGCAGGTGACGGGCATCTCCAGCGAAGACGGCTTCTACCTCGCGTACCCGTCGTACGACGCGACCTCGGGCGACCGGCACCTCAAGTTGTCGTACTGCCCCTTCAACTGCACCTCGGCGACCAACTGGCACCGCAGCAGCCTGGAGAGCCTCCCGGGCGACCCGCTGCTGGGTCTCAACGGCAACACCTCGCCGCAGTTCGCGGCGCCGGTGCTCACGCTCGACCGCCCGTCAGACGGCGGCACGCCCTCGTATGTGCTGGGGTACATCTGGCCGCTCGGGGGCGTCAACCAACTGCGCGTGATGCGCGGAGGCGTGCACCGCTGGGCCCACTGAGCATTGCTGCAACACCGGGGCGGCTGGTGTAGGCGCCGCGGCATGGCCATCGAAGTTCGCCCTGTCAGCGTCACGAACAAGAAAGACGTCGAGGTCTTCCTCCATGTGCCGTGGAGCGTCGGTCTCGACAAGGAGCCCAACTGGGTTCCGCCGATGCTCGACGACCTGCGCAAGCTGATCGACCCGAAGCACTCCATCTTCCTGCCGCACGGCGAGTTCCAACTGTGGACCGCCTTCAAGGACGGCGCGCCCGCCGGCCGCATCAGCGCGCAGGTCGACTTCGACTACGACAAGACCTGGCCGCAGGAGCCGCCCACCGCCTTCTTCGGCTTCTTCGAGTGCATCGACGACGTCGAGGTGGCGAAGGCGCTCTTCGCCGTCGCCGAGGAATACGCGCGCAACAAGAAGCGCACGCGCCTGCGCGGCCCGATGACCTTCGACACCAAGGGCGACATCGGCGTGCTCATCGACGGCTTCGACACCAAGGCGAAGATCGGCACGGTGTGGAACCGCCCCTTCCTCGGGCCGCTCATCGAGAAGGCCGGCTACGCCAAGGTGAAGGACCTCCTCGGCTGGCGCTACGACGCCACGGTGCCGATGGACGAGTTCACCTCGAAGATTTCCAAGCGCACGCGCGAGCTGCCGAACGTCGTCATCCGCAACATGTCGCTCAAGCACATCGAGCGCGACGCGAAGATCCTCCAGGACATCTACAACGAGGCCTGGAGCCAGAACTGGAACTTCACGCCCTTCACCGACGGCGAGCTGGCGGTCATCGCCAACGACTACAAGATCTTCATCGACGAGCAGCTCGCGTACGTGGCGGAGGTCGACGGCAAGCCCGCGGCGGTGCTCTTCGCCATCCCCGACCTCAATGAGATCATCGGCGACTTCAAGGGCGAGCTGATGCGCAACCCCATCAACCTCGCGAAGTTCCTCTGGCGCCTGAAGTTCAACCGGCCCAAGGGCATCCGCCTGATCCTCCTCGGGGTGAAGAACGAGTACCGCGCGTCGCGCAAGTACGGCGCGCTCGTGGCGTGCCTCTACGAGGAGATCTCGGTGAAGGGCAAAGCCGCCGGGTACCAGACCGGCGAGCTCTCGTGGACGCTCGAAGACAACGACGGCATCAACCGCGGCATCGAGCGCATGGGCGCGACGCTCTACAAGAAGTGGCGCATGTTCGAACGCGCGCTGTGAAGCGTCGTTACACGCACCCCTGAATCCCCACACCGCCCCGCGGCGAGAATGAGTGACCACTCGTTTCTCACTGGGGGCAGTCATGGCTTCTGTCTCAGGCGTTGCGCGCAGCACCTCCTCGGTGGCGTCGGCTGCTTCAACGAAGCTGGTCGTGGGCGCGTCGGGCGCGCAGGTGAAGGAGCTCCAGCAGCTGCTCAAGTCGCTCGGGCTCTACCCACACGCCTGCGACGGCGAGTTCGGCCCGAAGACTGAAGCTGCGGTGAAGCAGTTCCAGAGGACGCACGGGCTCACGGCCGATGGCTGGGCGGGCCCGCAGACGATGGCGAAGCTGCGCGCGGCGGCGGCCCCGGCTCCGGTGAGCAGCGGCTTGAAGCTGGGCGCGAGCGGCGACGCGGTGAAGGAGGTGCAGCTGCGCCTCAAGGCGCTCGGCCTCTACAACGGCGCCATCGGCGGCAACTTCGGCCCCGGCACGGAGGCCGCGGTGAAGGCCTTCCAGAAGATGAAGGGCCTGCCGCAGACCGGCGTGGTTGATCAGCCGACGTTGGACAAGCTGCGTGGCGGCGCGACGCCGACGCCAGCGGTCTCCATCGGTCGCGGCGCGACGGGCACCGGCGTGAAGGAGGTGCAGCTCATCCTCACCTCGCTGGGCTTCTACACATCGTCGGTCGACGGCAACTTTGGCCCGGTGACGGAGCGCGCGGTGAAGGCCTTTCAGGCGCAGCAGGGGCTGCCGCAGACGGGCGTGGTTGATCAGCCGACGCTCGACTCGCTGCGTGCGGCGAACGCGGCGCGGGGCAACACGCAGCCCACACCGGTGACGGGCACGCTGCAGCCGGGCGCGCCGGTGACGCCGCCCACGCTGCCCGCCAATGGCACCACGACGCCGGTGCAGCCGCCGGGCCTCTCACCGGTGCCGGCGAACGCGACGCGCGAGCAGAAGCTCCAGGCGGTGCTCAACTACGGCATCTACTTCGCGAACCTCGAGAAGCAGAACCCGGGCGCGACGACGTACGTGGGCGGCGCGAGCGCGTATCGCTTCGGAGGCGTAGGCACCAACGGCAGCGCGCAACAGTCGGGGCAGAGCCGCTACCGCTCGACGGCGGGCGTGGTGGGCTTCGACTGCTCCGGCCTCGTGCACACCATGTTCGCGCAGGCGGGCCTCAACGTGCCGTCGAACTCACGCGACCTCGCGAAGGCGGGCCAGCCGGTGTCGTTCAACGACCTGCAGCCCGGAGACATCCTCTCCAAGGCCGGCTCGCACGTGGTCGTCTACATCGGCAACGGCCAGGTCGTGGAGGCCACGCCGTTCAGCAAGGTGCAGGTCGGCACCAGCAACGGTGTGCCGGTCTACGAAGGCGGCGGCGTGCGCATCTCGCCGGTGAGCAACTTCACGGAAGCGAACGGCTACGTCGCGCGCCGGGTGCTGTGAACGCGCTGCCTGGAGGAAGGCACGGGGTTCGGCCTCGCGCACCGCGGTGAAGTCGAGCTGGCGCGTGAACTTCACCAAGCGGTTGAGTTCGTAAATACCTGCGGACTGCGCAGCTTTTTACGAACTCATTCTGCATGGTGCTTACTGAAGCGTGCCCGGGGCCAAGGGCCTGCACGCGACGAGCAAGGCCGAGCCGAACCCGCGCCCTCTCCAAAGCGGAGTCACGCGACTCCCCTCACCCCTCGCTTCGCGAGACCCTCTCCCCATGGGAGAGGGATTCTTTACGGTGACGCGGCGACGTCGGTGACGGCGCGGAAGAGCACCTCGACGCCGCGCTTGATGGTGTCGACCTTCACGCGCTCGTCGCGCCCGTGGAAGGTGGCGAGCTCCTCCTGTGTCACCTCGAAGGGCACGAAGCCGTACGCGCGCGTGCCCAGCTTCCGCGCCAGCACGGAGTCGGTGTAGCCCGGAGAAATCGTCGGCCCTGCGATGGCGTTGCCCTGCCCGCGCACCGCGTTGCGCGCGAGCGCGTCGAAGAACGGGTCATCCATCTCCGAGACCTGCGCTTCGAACGCGGTGATGACCTCGAAGGAGATGCCCGGCACACCCTTCACGAGTTCCTCGAGCTGCTTCTGCATCGCCTCCGGTGTGGTGCCGGGCAACAGGCGGCAGTCGATGATGGCGCTGGTCTGCGAGGGGATGACGTTGGGCGCGCTGCCTTTGCCCTCGAAGCCGGTGACCTGACAGGTATCCGTGATGACGGCCTTGGTGGTGGGCTTCGAGAGCAGCTTGTTCACCGCGAGCGCGTTCACCAGTGCGGGGCGCTGCATCACGAAGCCGCTGACGCCGCCGCTCTTCTCACCGACGCGCCGGAGCAGCTCGTACATCGACGGTTGGATGTTCACCGCGGGCCTGCGCGTGGCGAGCTTCTCGAGGGCCTGCACCAGCCGCGGCGGCGCGCGGTTGTCGGTGGGCGTGCTGCCGTGCCCGGCTTCTCCGTCGGCCTTCACCCGCAACCAGAGGATGCCCTTCTCGCCGACGCTGATGGCGTACGTCGTCTGGTTGGGCGCGAGCATCCCGATGATGCCGAGGCCACCCTCGTTGATCATGTGACCGCAGTCGAGCTCGCTCCAGTGCTGCTCGGTGAGGAGCTTCATGCCGCCCTCGCCCACCTCTTCATCGGCGACGGCCATCAGAATCACGTCTCGCGTGAGCTCCACGTGTTGCCGCGCGAGCAGGCGGAACACCTCGCTCTCCACCGCGCCCATGCCCTTCATGTCCAACACGCCGCGGCCCCACAGCGCGCCGTCCTTGATGACGCCCGAGAGCGGCGCGGCGTCGGCGGGCCACTTGTCGGCTTCCGCGGGCACGGTGTCGATGTGCGAGAGCAGGCACAGCGGCTTCTCACCGGACGGCTTCGTGGCCTTGAGGCGCGCGACGAGCGAGCCGCGGCCAGGCGCGAACTCGTAGATGACGCTCTCGATGCCGTCGTTGGCGAGCTCGGCTTTGAGGAACTCCGCGCCGGCGGTCTCGTTGCCCGGCGGGTTCATGGTGTCGACGCGGAGGTAGCGCTGCAGCACGTCGAGGGTCTCATCGCCGGCCTTCGCCCAGTCGACGGCGTCGGCCCACTTCTCGACGCCGGCCGGCGCGGTGTGCAGCGGGCGCGACGCGGGCGTGCACGACAGGACGGCGAGCGAGACGAGCGCGAGTCGTTTCATCGCGTACGGCTCATAGCCGGGCTTCACGGTGAGCGCTGGGGTTGAGTTTCGCGGTTGCGCAGCGAACTGAGTTTGTCTGCTGCACCATGAGTCGTTTTCGGGGTGCGGTGCAGCAGACGAGTGTCGAGGTCGCTCGAGTTGTCATCATTGGCTACTGCCGCCGAGGGGGGCGCGGGCTGCGCGCACCTGCACCACGACGTTCGAGTCAGGTGCGCGACTGGTGGCGTGTCGCGGGGCCAGCGCGTGAGGGGCGAAGTGTTGGCGTGTTGAACGCCCGTCCTTCGCCAAAGAAAAAGCCCGGCGCTGCTCGAGCACCGGGCTTCAGGTTCATGCCCTCACCCCAACCCTCTCCCGCGCGCGGGAGAGGGGGAGTGCAGCTATTCCTTCACCGCGTAGACGAACGTCGCCTTCGGGGCGCGCAGCCAGCGCTCGGTGATGGTGCCGCGCAGCTTGGCCCACTCGTCATCGGCGTCAACGAACGAGGCCTTGAGCGCCTCCGCGTCTTTCTTGTCGCCGGCGCCCTTGATGTGCAGCACGCGCTTCTCGAGGTCCGTCACCGCGGGCTTCCACTTCGCGAGGTCGACCTCGAAGCAGCCCACGTCGGTGCCGTTGGCGGCCTTCTCCTCGGCCATCCAGTGCAGCACGCCCGACTTGAAGGCGTGGCCGAGCTGAATGGAGGCGAGCTGCGAGTACGGGCGGCCGTGCTTCTGCGCGTCGTACATGCCGCGGCTGATGTGGCCGAAGGCCCAGGCGACGTCGCGCAGCGAGGCGTGCTTCGCCTCCTCTTCCGTGAGCAGGCCCTTCTCGACGAGCCACCAGGTGAAGAAGAGCGCGCTGGTCTGCGCCTTGAGCTCCTCGAGGGTGGAGGCGAGCGGGCCGCCGAAGACGTCGTCGTCCTTCTTGCCCTTCACCGCGTAGTCGTGCGCGGGGCCGAGGTTGTGCGAGGCCTCGTGCAGCACGACCGACAGCAGCGCGGCCTTCGGCTCGGTGGTGAAGCCGTCGAACGTCGCCTTGCAGAACAGCGACGCGGCCTGGGCCTTGAGCGACTGCTGGCTGTCGAAGTCCGTATAGAGATTCGTCATCACCACGGTGCGGCCGCCGCTCTCGGCGACCTTGCCCCAGTTGGGGAGCGACTGGCCGATGGTGGCGCCGTGCGGGTTGCGCTGATCCGCCGCGTTCAGCGTGACGTCGATGAAGTCGGGCAGCTTGAACTTCACGTCGCGCGCCTTGTACGGAGCGCCCGCGAAGCCGGCCAACGTCTTCTCCATGTCGCCCTTCACGGGCTCCAGCTTCTTCTGCCACTCGAGCGACGCGGGGTTGATGCGCGCGAGCTGCAGGGCGAAGCCGGCCTTCCACGCGCAGGGCTCGTGGTACACCTCATCGGGCGCGACGCGGAGGTACCACTTCGAGTTGAGCGGCCCCATCGCGACCCACGCGGCGTTGGCGGGCTCCCAGTCGTTGGTGCGGAAGCTCTTCGCGGCCTCGGTGAGGTACTTCTTGAAGGCGGCCTCGTCGTCACCGAACTCGGCGGCGGCGGCCTCGAGCTCGACGGCCACGGCCTCCATGTCGGGCTGGTACGCGACGGAGTACGGCACGGCCTTGAAGCCCTTCCCGTCTTCCACCACCACGGAGAAGTGGCCCATCAGCTCGGCCTTGTTCTTCTCCTTCTCCAGCTTCGCGCAGAACGCGGGGTCCGCCTGAAGCGCGGCCGGGTAGAGGCCGACGGCGTGCGACGGCTTCTCGGCCAGCACCACGCAGTTCTCGTCTTTCTCGGTCTTCGGCGCGACGCAGAAGGCGCCCTGGTTGCGGTTGAAGACGGCGGCCGACAGCGTGTCGCCGGCGGGAATCTTCGCGGCGATGGCGTCGGTGGCGTGGGTGCGCCCGTAGATCTTCTCGATGAGGGCGGCGGCCTTCACGAAGTGCGGGAAGGCCTTCTTGTCGGCCTCGGAGAAGCCGGTGAAGTCGGTCTCCACCAGCGTGGGCTTGCCCTGCGAGAGCTCGAGCTGCAGCGCCTTCAACCGCGCGTCGCCAGGCTCCAGCGGCTTGACCATCGCGTCGTAGAGCGCGTCGAACTTCGCGGTGAACTTGCCGTTCTCGACCCATTCGGAGCGCTTCGCGGCCCACGGCCCGATGAGCGTCACCAGCTCATCAGGGTCGAGCGCGTGGTTCTGGTTGGTGTCGGCGCGCCAGAAGAGCGGCTCGAAGCGCTCCGCGGCGCGGGCGTTGAAGTCGACGCGGCTCAACGCGGTGTAGGTCTTCGGCGCGGGCGCCGGAGGCGGCGTCTCTGCGACGACCTCCTCTTTGGGTGCCTCGACGTTCTTGGTGCAGGCTGACAGCGACAACAACCCCACGACAGACAGTGTGCGCTTGATCATGGCGCACGCGCCTACCACTCCCCTCTCGGCCCGGCGTGCATGAGATGACGACAGCGCGAAGAACACCGTCTGAATTCAAGACACCCAGATGATTGACCACTCAGTCTTCACATAACCATTTGATTTCAATCAGAGACTACATAAGCGCCTGATTTTGCTCTGTAAAAGTCAGAGACACCCACATGGATTCTGGAGCGCCTTTGTGACGATCAAAATACCGAGTTAAATCAGAATCTTAAGAGTTGGCGCGAGATCTGCTCAAGGCCTCGCCCGCGCTGGACGGCTGGTGGGCCCGAAGACAGCGCAGGGAGTCGATGCCGTGAAGAAAGTCATTCTGGGAGCGATGTTGTCGGTGCTTGCCGCCTGCGGCATGGGCGAAGCGACGGTGAGTGACCTGGGGCAGGACACCCCTGTTTCCGGCACCGGAATGACCTGGGAGCAGTTCCGCGCGCAGGTGAAGGTGGTGCCGACGACGGGCGCCTTCATCGCCGACGGTGACACCACCTTCGCCAGCGAGAAGCTGCTCCGCGAGTTCTACGAGATGAACGTGCAGGAGGGGCAGCTCATCGTGAACCGCATCGGCAACGCCGATGACAAGTGGTCCGACTCCAAGAAGATGTCGCTGACCTACTGCGTGTCGAACAGCTTCCCGTCGGCGCGCAAGACGCAGGTCATCAACGCGATGGCCGAGGCCACCGCCGCGTGGGAGGCCGCCGCGGCCGTCAACTACGACTACGTCCCCGCGCAGGACGGCAACTGCACCAACTCGAACAACAACGTGGTGTTCAACGTGGTGCCCATCAACGTGAACGGCCAGTACATCGCCGCCTCGTTCTTCCCCTCTGACACGCGCGCCAACCGCGTGCTGAACATCGACAACTCGGCCTTCACCGACTCGAGCCTCAACTTCGTCGGCGTGCTGCGCCACGAGCTGGGTCACACCCTGGGCTTCCGCCACGAGCACACCCGCCCCGAGGCCGGCGCGACGAGCTGCTACGAAGACAACAACTGGCGCGCGCTGACGTCGTACGACTCCGCGTCGGTGATGCACTACCCGCAGTGCAACGGCACCGGCAGCTTCGATGACCTCTCGCTGACGGCGCTCGACAAGCAGGGCGCGGCGGCGCTGTACGGCGCGGGCAACGCGGGCGGCGGCTCCGGTTCGACGGGTGGCGGCTCCGGCTCCACCGGCGGCGGCACGGGTTCGACGGGCGGCGGCTCCGGCTCCACCGGCGGCGGCTCTGGTTCGACGGGCGGCGGCACGGGCAGCGCGCAGACCACCGAGACCTTCACCGCCAGCGTCGCGAAGGGCGCCAGCAAGACCTACGGCCCGTTCGCGGTCACCGCGGGCACCGACTTCAGCGTGGTGATGACGGGCACCGGCGACGCCGACCTCTACGTGCGCTTCGGCGCGACGCCGACGGCCTCCTCGTACAACTGCCGCCCGTACCTCAACGGCTCCAATGAGTCGTGCGACCTCACGGTGCCCACGGGCCAGACGCAGGCGTACATCCTCGTCAACGGCTACGCGGCGGCCACCTTCTCGCTGACTGTCACGTACACCAAGAGCGGCGGCACCACGCCTCCCTCGACGGGCACCGCGAAGACCGCGACCGCGTCGGGCAGCGTCGCCAAGGGCCAGCTGGTGCAGGTCGCGCCGGTGACGGTGCTGGGCGGCACGGCGCTCAAGGTCACGATGACCGGCAGCGGCGACCCCGACCTCTACGTGCGCTTCGACAACGCGCCCACGCTGACCACCTTCGACTGCCGCCCGTACACCACCGGCGCCTCGGAGACCTGCAGCCTCACCGTGCCCGCGACCGCGACCAAGGCGTACGTCGCCGTCAACGGGTACCAGGCCGGCACGTACTCCATCACCACGAATTACGTCGCTCCGTAATCCCACCACCGGGGCGTCATAAACAGGCCCGCCCAGCTTCGGCTGTGGCGGGCCTTCTTTTTTGGGCGCGACACCTTCTTCGACCCCGGCTGGTAGCGTCGCTGCATGGCGTGCGCGCAGTGCGGAGCAGACACCGGGCACTTCTACGACTGCCCCGAGAGCCGCTTCGCGCGCCTCGAGACCAACGCCCCCACGCCGTCGCCCGTTCAAGAGGTGCCCCCCGAGAACGCGCGACTGCTCGCGGTGCCCATCGCGTTGGGGGTGATGCTGCTGCTGGTGCACACCTCGTTCGGCGCGTTCGTCACCCGGCTGTGCTTCGCGATGCCGCTGCATGAACTGGGGCACGCGACGGCGTCGTGGTTCACCGGCGCGCCCGCGGTGCCGCTGCTGTGGTTCACGCCGATGAGCGAGACGCGCAGCGCCTTCTTCGTGCTGCTGGAGCTCGCGGCGCTCGGCGGCTGGGCCGCGTGGACGCGACGAAACGCGCGGCCGTGGTGGCCCGTCATCACCATCGCGTCGCTGCTCGGCGTGGGGCTGCTCCTGCCTGGCGCCGCGCGGCTTGCGTTCGTCACCTTCGCGGGCGACGGAGGCGCGCTGGTGTTCGGCACGGCATTGATGGCCGCGGTGTGGCTCCCGGATGGGCTGCGCGTCACCCGCGGCGGCCTGCGCTGGGGCTACCTCGTCATCGGCGCGGGCGCGTTCGCCAACGTGGCGAGTGAGTGGTTCACCAGCTGGCGCGACAACGCGAACCTCGCGTTCGGGCGCATCGAGGGCGTCGGCCTGTCAGACCCGTCGAAGCTGGTCGACGTCTACGATTGGAGCGAGCGGCGGTTGGTGAACAGCTACCTCACGCTGAGCGTCGCGTGTCTGGTGGTGTTGGTGGTGCTGGGGCTCCGCTTCGCCCGTCAGCGCGACTGACGGCCGAGCGAGAAGCCGACGATGACGCCCGTGCCGCGGGTCAGCGGGCTCCACACGAAGGCCACCTCGAGGTTGAGCCGCATGCTGCCGAGGCGCACGCCGTCGGGCGCTTCATCGAGCGTCAGGCCCACCGTCAGCGGCACCATCAGGTACGGGTTCACGTGAACGCGGGGCGCGGTGTCCATGCGCAGCGCGCCGGCCACCCCGAGGCCGAGGGAGAAGGCCCGGTGGTCCCACTCCACGGAGGGCCCGAGGCGGAAGAGCGACATCAACCCCGAGGTCGACGCGCGGAACACGCCGGAGAACGAGAGCTGCGGTTGCAGCTGCACGCCGACGTCAGCCGCGAAGCCACCGGCGCCGACGTAGTAGTTCCCGTCGGTGAGCGCGCCGCCCTCGGAGATGCCGCCGATGAAGGTGCGCAGGCGCGGGTACGGCTGCTGCGCCGGCGCCTCCGCGTGCGCGACCCCGGCGAGCAACGCAGTCAGCGCGAGAAGTCGCATGCGCGCACTGTAACGCGCGTCACGCAGCGGCGCTGACCTGCACGTCGTCGAACTGCGGCGCGAGCCACTTCGCCGCCTCGTCGAAGGTCCACCCCTTGCGGCGCGCGTAGTCTTCCACCTGGTCGCGACCGATTTTCCCGAGGCCGAAGTACTTCGCGTCGGGGTGATTCACGTAGAAGCCGCTCACGCTGGAGGGCGGCGTCATCGCGAAGCTGGTGGTGAGCGAGATGCCCGTCGCGGCGGTGGCGTTCAGCACGCCGAACAACGTGCCCTTCTCGGTGTGCTCCGGGCACGCGGGGTAGCCGGGCGCGGGGCGGATGCCGCGGTACGCCTCGCGGATCAGCTGCTCGTTGGTGAGGTCTTCGGTGCGGCCAAAGCCCGACGCGCGGCGCGCTTCGAGGTGCGCGTACTCCGCGAAGGCCTCCGCGAGCCGGTCGCCCAGCGCCTGCGTCATGATGGCGGAGTAGTCGTCGTGCTTCGCGCGGAACTCCTGCGCGAGCGCCTCCACGCCGAGGCCGGCGGTGACGGCGAAGCCCCCGAAGTAGTCGGCGCGCGTGCCCTTCGGCGCCACGTAGTCGGCGAGGCAGAGGTTGAACTGGCCCGGCTGCTTCTCGGCCTGCTGGCGCAGCATGTGGAAGCGCTGCAGCTCGGTGGTGCGCGACTCGTCGGTGTACAGCACCACGTCGTCACCCTCGGCGTTCGCCGGCCAGAAACCGATGACACCGTTCGCGGTGAAGCGCTTCTCCTTGATGACGCGCGCGAGCAACGCCTGCGCGTCGGCGAACAGCTTGCGCGCCTCGGCGCCCACCTTCGCGTCGTCGAGGATTTTCGGGAACGCGCCGAACAGCTCCCACGCGTTGAAGAAGGGGCCCCAGTCGATGAAGGGCACCAGCTTCTCGAGCGGCACGTCCTTGAACTGCTTCGTGCCGAGGAACTCCGGCTTCGCGATGTCGACCTTCGCCCAGTCGAACGGCTGCCGGTTGGCGCGTGCGGCTTCCAGCGTGAGCAGCTTGCGCTCCTGGTGCCGGGCGTTGAAGTCCGCGCGCGCGGCGTGCTGCTTCTGCGCCACCTCGGTGAGGAACGGCGCCTTCTGCTGCGGAGAGAGCAGCGCCGACACCACGTTCACCACGCGGCTGGCGTCCAACACGTGCACCACGCCGGGCGCGTACTGCGGCGCGACCTTCACCGAGGTGTGCGGGTGCGAGGTGGTCGCGCCACCGATGAGGAGCGGCACGTCGAAGCCCTCGCGCGTCAGCTCCTTCGCGACGCTGACCATCTCGTCGAGCGACGGCGTGATGAGCCCCGACAGCCCGATGATGTCGACCTTCTCCGCCTTCGCGGTGGAGAGGATCTTCTCCGCGGGCACCATCACGCCGAGGTCGATGACCTCGTAGTTGTTACAGGCCAGCACCACGCCGACGATGTTCTTGCCGATGTCGTGCACGTCGCCCTTCACCGTGGCGAGCAGCACCTTGCCCTGCGTGCGCACCTCGCGACCGGCGGCGGCGGCCTGCTTCTTCTCCTCCTCCATGAAGGGCGTGAGGTAGGCGACCGCGCGCTTCATCACCCGCGCCGACTTCACCACCTGCGGCAGGAACATCTTCCCCGCGCCGAAGAGGTCGCCGACCACGCGCATGCCGTCCATCAGCGGGCCCTCGATGACGTCGAGCGGGCGGCCCAGCAGCGCGCGCGCCTCTTCGGTGTCTTGCTCGATGAAGGCGTCGAGGCCCTTCACCATCGAGTGCGAGAGGCGCTCGTGCACCGGCGCGTTGCGCCACGCGAGGTCTTCGGTCTTCTCGGCCTTCCCGGTGGTGGCCTGCGCCTTGAGCGTCTCCGCGAAGGTGACGAGGCGGTCGGTGGCGTCGGGGCGGCGGTTGAGCAGCACGTCTTCGACGCGCTCCAGGAGTTCCTTCGGAATCTCCTCGTACACGCCCAGCATGCCGGCGTTGACGATGGCCATGTCGAGGCCGGCCCGCACCGCGTGGAAGAGGAATGCGGTGTGGATGGCCTCGCGCACCGGGTTGTTGCCGCGGAAGCTGAAAGACACGTTGGAGACGCCGCCCGACACGCGCGCGTACGGCAGCGTCTGCTTGATGAGTCGCGTCGCCTCGAAGAAGTCGACCGCGTAGTTGTTGTGCTCCTCGATGCCGGTGGCCACGGTGAGGATGTTGGGGTCGAAGATGATGTCTTCGGGGGGGAAGCCGATGCCGGTGAGCAGGTGGTACGCGCGGGTGCAGATGCGCACCTTGTCGTCGCGCGACGCGGCCTGACCCTGCTCGTCGAAGGCCATCACCACCGCGGCCGCGCCGTAGCGCTTGAGCAGCTTCGCGCGCCGCAGGAACTCGGCCTCGCCATCTTTCAGCGAGATGGAATTCACCACGCCCTTGCCCTGCAGACACTGCAGGCCGGCCTCCAGCACGCTCCACTTCGAGGAGTCGAGCATCACCGGCACGCGGGAGATGTCGGGCTCCGCGGCGATGAGGTTCAGGAACTTCACCATCGTCGCTTCGCCGTCGATGAGCGCCTCGTCGACGTTGATGTCGATGAGGTTGGCACCCGCGTCGACCTGCTGGCGCGCGATGGCGAGGCACTCATTCCAGTCGCCGGCCTTGAGCGCCTTCGCGAACTTCGGGGAACCGGTGATGTTGGTGCGCTCCCCAATCATCAGGAAGCTGGCGGCGGCGTTGGAAGCTGGCATCGATGAATGTGGATATATCGATACCGGTGGCAGATCAAGCCGTCGCCTGGCAGCGAAGGCGCACATCGACGTGCATCGTGTAGAGAGGGTTCGTGGGGGTTGAGCCATGAGATGTGGGGCGTGTGAGTTCGAGTTCGACGACGCGGAGCCGCAGTGCCCGGCGTGCGGCGAGGCCTCCGGCACCGAGAAGACGGTGGCGCGCGGGAGCGACTCGGCGGAGATCATCGACGGCAAGTGGGCCGTCGAGAAGAAGCTGGGCGCGGGTGGCATGGGCAGCGTGTTCCTCTGCCGTGACCTGGAGCTCGGCCGGCGCGTCGCCATCAAGATGATGTCGGCGGCGTTCATCGACAACGCCGAGCTGGTGAATCGCTTCGAGCGCGAAGCGCGGATGATGGCGCGCCTCGACCACCCGAACCTGGTGCCCGTCTACGCGGTGGGCCGGCGCGAGAAGACGCCCTTCATCGTCATGAAGTACCTCGAGGGCCGCACGCTGGGCGAGGTGCTCGACGAGAAGCACCGGCTCTCGGGCGCGGAGCTGCTCTCGGTGGTGAAGCAGCTGTGTGAGGGCCTGCAGTTCGTCCACGACCAGAAGGTGGTGCACCGCGACCTGAAGCCCGCCAACGTCTTCGTCTCGCCGACGGGCCACGTGACGCTGCTCGACCTCGGCGTGGCGCACGACACCGAGAACCGCCTCACGCGCACCGGCATGCTGGTGGGCACGCCGCGCTACATGGCGCCCGAGCAGATTCTCGGCAAACCGGTGTCGGCCGCGAGCGACCTGTACTCGCTGGCGGCGCTCACCTTCGAGCTGATGACCGGGCGCACCGTGTTCGACGCGGAGACCGACTACGAGCTGATGCGCGCGCACGTCGACACGCCCGCGCCTGACGCGGCGACCATCGTGGCGCTGCCTCCCGCGGTGAATGACGTGCTCCAGCGTGGGTTGGCGAAGCGGCCCGAGGAGCGCTTCGGCAGCGTGCGCGAGTTCTACGCGGCGCTGGAGACGGCGTGGAACAGCGGCCCGCCGGTGCTGAAGTCGGGGCCCTCGACGCTCCCGCCGGCCCACGTGCCGAGCCGCGCCACGCCCGCGCCGATGGACGACGCCGCGCTGCTGCTCGCGCCCCGCAGCCGCGCGCCAGCCATCATCGTCGGGCTCCTGGGCGTGACCGCGGTTGTCCTCGCGGTGTGGCTGGGCGTCGCGTGGATGAATCGCGAGACGCCGCCGTCGCCGACGGTCGTCACGCAGCAAGCGCCGGTGCCCGTCGCAAAGGTGGAGCCGGTGGTCGAGCGCGTCGCGCCTGAACCAGCCCCGACTCCAACGCCTGTCGCCGCGGTCGAGCCCGCTCCCGTGCAGAAGCCGGAGCCGGTGGTGACGCCGCGCAAACCAGTGGCGACGACGGCGCAGGTGACGTTCGTCGCGAAGGTGAACGGCGGCCCCGCGCCCGCGTTCGTCGACCTCGATGGTGAGCGGCAGAAGCAGACGCCCTTCGTGAAGGCGCTCAAGGCGGGGAAACACACGGTGGTCTTCTTTCGAGAAGGCGCGCCGAGCGTGAAGCGCGAAATCGAAGTGGTGGCAGGGAAAGACCAGAAGGTGCTCGTGGAGATGGCGAAATGAAGATGACGAAACTCGCGCGCGGTGGAGCGCTGCTGGTGCTGCTCGCGTTCTCGGCGCGCGCGCAGACCCCGGCAGAGGTCGATGCGCTCTACGCCGACGGTGAGTTCGCGACGGCGGTGAAGAAGGCCGACGCGGCCATCGCGAAGTCGAAGAGCGCGGCAGACGTCGCGAAGCTGCAGCTCACCAGGGGGCTCTCGCTCCTCGCGCTGGGCAAGTCCGACAAGGCGAAGGCGGCGTTCACCGCGGCGCTCAAGAAAGACGCGGCGTCGAAGCTCGACGAGACGCGCGTCACACCGGAGGCGCTGTCGCTTTTCGATGACGCGCGCGCGGAGCTGTTGGTCACCGTGAAGATTGAGGTGACGGGCGGCGAGGCCAGCGTGCGCATTGACGGCACGCCCTCTGGCCCGGCGCCGCTGACGATGAAGCTGCCGGTCGGCGCGCACGTGTTCGAAGCGAAGTCAGCCGACGCACGTGAGGCGAAGGCGGAGCAGTTGCTCGCGTACGGCGCGGAGGTGACGGTGACGATGACACTGCCCGCGCCCCCGCCTCCGCCACCGGAGCCACAGGCGACCCTGACCGCGCCGCCGGTGGAGACTGCGGTGACGAGTGCTCCGGCAGAGACACCTGCGCCTGTGAATGAAGTCGCTACGAGCGTCACTCCCGCAACGCCGAAGCGCACCTTCTGGGGCCTCATCCCGCTGGGCCTCGGCGTCGCCATCGCCGGGACTTCAACTCTCTTCTTCGTCGTGGCTGCGGGCGATCACGACTACCTGACTCACGACCCCTCGGTTTACGCGCCAGAGAGCGTCGCCGCCCACGGGAAGCTCATGCAGGCAATGGGCTGGACGTTCGCTGGAGTCGGAGCGGCTGCGGCCATCGCCGGAATCATCATGCTGGCGCTGCCACCGGCTGCCGCTAAACAACCAGTTATCAGCTTCTTTGCAGCTCAGACCGGCGGCGGCGTTGCCGTACAGGGGAATCTCCCGTGAGACATCTACTGGCTATTTTTGCACTCGCCCTGACGAGCGCTTGTTTCGACTTCGACTATGACCTGGCGGCCTGCCAGCGCGAAGGTCGCTGCACAACGAGCAACGTCGGGGGCGGCACTGGTATCACCGGCGGCGGCACGGGCGTCACCGGCGGCGGTTGGATTAGTCCTTCGGATGGATGCACCCTCGTCGAGTTGAATCCCGAACTGAGCTACGCGGGTTACTATTTTGACTCCGACAACGCAGAGACATACATCGTGGTGAGGAGCGACGCCGGAACCGCAATTCGGCTTGGGTTCGTCTGGGACATCAATTCCCAGGAAACCGGGCTCGACGCGGGCGCCAACCAGCCGATCGCAGATAACCCAAGGTTCAACATCTATGAGAGCCACACCTATGTTCGCGCCGAATATGGGTTCGTTGATGTTGCAGCTGTGTCGCGTGGAAGCCCGGGGGTTGCTCAATTTACAGTTAGAGATCTGCGATTGAGCGCAAGCCCTGATGCCTCGTGCCTGTACGTCGACCAATTCAGTGTAGACGCCGGCTTCTAGCCGACAGTGAGCGATTCGAGGCCGGAGAGGCGCATCGCGTGGCTCACCGGCGCCTGCGCGCGCGGGGCGACTGACTTCACCGCCTTCGCGATGGCCGCGATGTGCGCCGGCGTCGAACCGCAGCACCCGCCGACCAGGTTGAGCCAGCCCTCCTTCGCGAAGGAGCTCAGCGTCGCCGCCATCTCGTCGGGCGTCTCGTCGTAACCGCCAAACGCGTTGGGCAAACCGGCATTCGGGTAGCAGCTCACGCGGCACTCGGCGACGCGCGAGAGCTCCGCGATGTACGGGCGCATCTCCTTGCCGCCGAGCGCGCAGTTGATGCCCACGGAAAACGGCTTCGCGTGGCGAATCGAGTCGTAGAACGCGGTGATGGTCTGCCCCGACAGCGTGCGGCCCGACGCGTCGGTGATGGTCACCGACACCAGCACCGGCACCCGGCGGCCCAGCTCTTCAAACACCTTCTCAATCGCGAACAGCGCCGCCTTGGCGTTGAGCGTGTCGAAGATGGTCTCCACCAGCAGCGCGTCCACGCCGCCCTGCAGCAGCGCGCGCGCCTGCGCCTCGTACGCGCCCTCCACCTGCGCCCAGGTCACCGCGCGGTAGTCGGGCCGGTTCACGTCGGGCGACATCGACAGCGTGCGGTTCAGCGGGCCCATCGCGCCGGCCACGAAGCACTCGCGGCCGGGCGTCTTCTCCATCGCCTTCTGCGCCGCGCGCCGCGCGCACTGCACCGCCGCGATGTTCAGCTCGGCCATCAGCTCCGGCGGCAGCTCGTAGTCGGCCTGCGCGATGGAGGTCGACGAGAAGGTGTTCGTCTCCACCACATCGGCGCCGGCCTCGAAGTACCGCGCGTGGATTTCTTCGATGACGTCGGGGCGCGTGAGGCACAGGAGGTCGTTGTTGCCCTTCAGGTCCTTCCCGTGCGCCTTGAAGCGCTCGCCGCGGAAGTCCTTCTCCTCCAGCCCGTAGGTCTGGATCAGCGACCCCATCGCGCCATCGAGCACCACGATTCTCTCGTCGAACAACTTCTCAAAGCTCATGCAGACCTCAGTTTCGCGGCAGACTTCCGGCTGCGGGTGCCGGTCAACAAGAAGGCCCTGAAGGGCGCGCCGCTCTCGCGCCCCGCGGGGATGAGCTCGGTCACCAGGCCCGCGTGGGTCATCGCCTCGCGCAGCGTCTCCGGGTCGAAGCCGAGGTGCTGGTGCCCGAGGCGCGTCTTCACCCACTCCTCCGAGTGGGGCAGCAGCTCGAGCACCACCATGCGCCCGTTGGCCCGCAGCAGACGCGCGCCCTCCGCCAGCACCGCGGCGATGTCGCGCACGTGGTGGAGGCTCTGCGAGATGACGACCAGGTCGACGCTCGCGGTGGGCAGCGGCAGCTTCTCGAGGTCGGCCGCGAGGAAGGTGATGTTCTTGAGGCCCTCGCGCTTCGCGGCGCTCTTCGCCTTCTCCAGCGCAGACTCGGAGCGGTCGATGGCCGTGACGCGCTTCGCCCAGCGCGCGAGCTCCACGGTGAGCGAGCCGGTGCCGCAGCCGAAGTCGACCACCTCCAGCGGCGGCAGCAGCGAGGCCAGCGCCGCGCTCCACAGCCGCCATGATTGGCCGGGCTCCAGCAGCTTCTCGTTGAGCGTCTGCACGTCTTCACGGCGGCGCAGCAGCTCGGCGAGGCGCGCCTTGTCGCCGTGCGTGTCTTCGGCCGCGCGCGCGAGGCTCACCAGCGGCCACAGCGGCGACTTCTCGTCGAGGGCCAGCGAGTAATAGGTGAAGCCGCCGTGCCGCTCCTCGCGGATGAGGTCGAGCGCCTTGAGCTTGATGAGGTGATGCGAGACCGACGACTGCGCCACGCCCACCAGCGACACCACCTCCGAGACGTTCAGCCGCGCCTCGCCGATGAGGCGCAAGATGCGCAGGCGCGTCGGGTCGCCGAGGGCTCGGAAGGCTTCAGTCAGCTGCTCCATCGATGCATGTAGATATATCGATGCGCAGCGGGGATCAAGCGCGCGTCAGGGCACGAACGCGTCGAGCGCCTTGCGGATGGGCGTGAAGTCTTCGTCTTTCACGTCGGCGACGCCGTCGGCGAGGAAGGCGGCCGCGAGCGTCTCCTTCGAGGCGGCCTTCGCGGCGTCGGCCAGCGCCTGCGCGCGGCCCTCACCGAACTTCTCGCTGACCGCCAGCACGTCGTTGGGCACCTCTTCGGAGAGCGCGATGACCTTGAGCTTCGCGGCTTCACGGCCGAGCGCCTTCTCGCAGCCCGTCACCTTGCTGCCGACGCCGGGGTCACTGAAGGTCGCGCCCACGTGGTACTGGCCCTCCATCACCGCCTTGCAGACCGCGTCGTGCGAGCCGAGGAAGTCCTGCGTGTCGAAGGCCTGCACCGGGTTGATGCCGTTGAGCAGCAGCATCGCCTTGGGAACGATGTAGCCCGACGCCGACGAGGTCTCGACCCACGCCACCTTCAGCGTGGCCTTCGACTTCTTGAGCGCCGCCAGCGAGGTGAACTTGCTCTTCGGCCCGCTGAAGAGCACCGAGCGGTAGGTCGACTTGCCGCCGCGCACGGTGCGCACCAGCAGCTTGCCCTTGCCCGCCGGCACGCGGAGCCACGCCAGCGGGCCCATCAGCGCCACGTCGACGTCGCCGTTGGCCAGCGCGACCGAGAGCGCCTCCTGGTCGGGGAAGATGCGGAAGCGCGCGGTGCCCTTGAGTGTGGAGCCGATGAAGCCCGCCAGCGCCTGCGCCTGATCCTCCGCGGTCTTCGGGCTGGTGGAGGCGACGACGCCCACCATGGTGGCGGGGCCCTGCGCGAAGACGGGCAGCGAGAGCATCAAGACGGCGGCGAGGAGCGAGCGCATGGCGCGCGACGCTACCCGGCGCCCACCGGCGTCGCCAACACTCTCACCGGCGGCCTCAGTAGCGGACCTGGATGGTGGAGATGAGGGCGAGCAGCGCCTGACGCACGCCCTCCGTGGTCTCGTGCTTCACCAGCGCGTGGCCTTCGCCCTCGTAGCCGGGGCCGCGGGGCTGGCCAACCTTCGGCACCTTGAGCTCCACCAGCGCGCCGCCGGCCTTCTCGATGGCCTCACGCACGCCGGTGACCGACGACACCTGCGCGCCGGTGCCCTGCCCGCGCAAGAACGCGGCGCCCGCGGCGAACTGGCGCGGGCCGGGGTCGCTCCACCGGTCGAAGGAGATGAGCTCGGCCCACTTCGAGACGAAGTCGGCGCCGTACGCAAGCGAGTTGAGCGGCATGATCTGCACCCCCGGCGGGCGCGCGCCCACCTCGCTGACGAACATCTTCCCGTCGTCGCGCAGGAACCACTCCATGTGCGAGAGCGCGGTGCCGGCGACCTGCGTGTCGCTGCCGAAGAGCGTGGTCAGCGCGGCGGTGTTCACGGGGGCGAAGTCGGTCCACGGGGCTTCGACCTCGCGCGGCAGCAGCACGCAGTACTGCATCCACGCGTTCTCGAGCACCTCCAACGGCGTGGGGAAGTAGCGCGTGCCGGAGCGCCACACCGGCGCGCCGTGGATGGTGACGGTCTCGCAGGTGAACTCGCGCGCGCGGATGAACTGCTCCGCCTGCAGCGGCGAGCGCTCGGTGGGCGTGAGGCCGATGCGCGCCAGCGCGTTCAAGTCGTCGAGCGACTCCACGCGGTGCGTGTCGCGGCTGCCCAGGCCCGCCTGCGGCTTGACGATGATGGGCAGCCCCACCTGGTCGACGAAGGCGCGCAGCTCGCGCTCGGAGGTGACCAGCGCGCTCGCCGCGACCGGCACGTGGTGCGCGCGCAGCACCTCCTTCATCACGTCTTTGTCGCGGAAGCGGCGCGCGATGTGCGGGCGCATGCCGGGCACGTTGGCCAGCGCGCGCGCCTCGGCCATCGGCAACTGGAGCTGCTCCAGCGCGCCGGTGAGGCGGTCGATGGGGCCCACGTGCCGCGCGAGGATCTTCGCCGCGGCCGCGAGCTGCGCGGCGTCGCCCACGTTTCGAATCTGGTAGTGCCCCGCGATGGCCCGGCGCAGCCCGTCGGGCAGCTTGCTCTCCGCGTCCTGGCTGATGAGCGAGAGCTTCACGCCCTCGAGCTGCGCGAAGGCAGCGACATACCGGTTGGTGTTCTCCAGGAAGTGCGGCGCGACCAGGGCGATGTGGGGCATCGCGTCAAAGGTTAGGCTTGGCCGCGTGGGAAGTCGCCAGCGTCAGCGACGCGGCAAAATTGCGTCAGTGCACGAAGCGGTCGGTGGGCACCTCGGCGCTCGCGGCGACGCGCAGCAGCTCGAGCTTCGCGAAGTGCGCGCCGTCGAGCTTCTGCCCGCGCTCGGGGAAGCCGAGGCCCTTCGTCGAGAACTCCGGCACGAAGAGGAGCGGCGTCGCTTCGCCGTCGTAGCCGAGCTGCACCAGCTGGCGCGGTTGGTACTCCATGCAGCGCTTCTCACAACAGTGGAAGGGCGCCTTCACCATGTAGAGCCCCTCGGGCGGGAGCGGCGCGAGGTGTCGCGCGGCGGCCTCGTCGGGCAGCGTGTGCCCGCGGGTGTTCCACTGCGCGCGGTTCAGCGCCCAGCCCGCCGGGAGGTAGAGGCCCGCGCCGGGTTCGCCGTGGTTGTGGAAGTAGACGAGGCGGTTCTTCGGGATGCCCGCGACGTCGGCGGTGGTGCGGTACAGCCCACAGGGAGGGAGCGCCATGATGCGCGTCTCATAACGCCGCGCGCTTCAGAACGTCGAGAACACGCGCCCGATGTTCGGCTCGCGCGTCGGGTTGCCGTTGCCCGGGCACGTCACCAGCGCGTACGGCGCGTGGGCGATGATGAGGCCCTTGCTGCTCGCGGCGCCGCGCGGGTACGCCGGGTACCAGGCGCCGAAGCTGGAGTTGCCCGGGCAGCTGCTGTCGGTGTCGGGCGCAATCGCCGCGGCCATGGCGGTCGACGAGTCGATGACGGAGGGCGCGCTCCAACTGGTCGCCGCCTCGCACGACGCGTCGCAGGTCCGCGTGCGCAGCTCGAGGCTGGCGGTCGACACCAGGCCAAGGGCTTCGCCGTCGTGCGCGAGCCACACCTCGTCTTCGTCAGGGTCGGTGGAGAGCGTGACGGAGGACCACGTCGAGAGGTCGGTGCACCCCGCGCCCAGACAGCTGACGAGCAGCACGTGGTCGTTGTTGTCGGTGCCGAGGTGCGCCGCGCCCTGGTTGTACGAGAGAAAGACGCGCCCGCTGGGCGTGACGGTGAAGCCCGCCTCCCAGGTGTTGGAGCCATGCACGAAGCCCACCGACGAGAGCTGCCAGCTCGCGGTCTGCGTGCAGTTGCTCGCGCAGCGCCCGTAATAGAGGAGCGCGTCGCCGTCGGCCGTGGTGCCCGCGCTGTAGAGGATGTGCGAGACGCCGCTGCCGTCGAGCGCGAGGTACTGCACCGTGCCGTTCACCACGGCGCCCGCGGTCCAGTTCGCGGCGTCGGTGCAGTTGCTGGTGCACGCGGCGTACTTCGCGTCTTCGTTGCCGAAGGCTCCGCGCCCGATGACGCCGATGGCGCCGGTCACGCTGACGGTGAGGCCGCTCGTCACGCCCACCGCGCCGTCACCGAGGAGCGCGCCGAGGTCGACCGTCGCCCAGTTGGCCACGTCGCTGCAGTTGCTCGCGCACGTCGCGTACAGCACCGGGTCGGTCGCGCTGGTCGAGGTCGGCACGCCGTCGACGAGGGCGTGCACCCGCCCCGTCGCGTCCACCACGAGGCCATGCACGCCGATGGTCGTCGCGCCCAGCTCCGCGTGGTCGAGCAGCTGCGCGAGGTTCCACGACGCGGGGTCGGCGCAGTGCGCGCTGCAGTGCCCGTAGATGATGCGCTCCGCGTAGCCCTCGTTGAAGAGCATGTGCATCGAGCCATCGGGGCCCGCGGCATAGAGGTGCTCCTGCATACCGATGCGCAGGAAGGTGCCGATGGCCGATTGCGCGCCGCCGCCCGTCACGGAGCCGCTCCCGCC
>CAMLFP010000012.1 GCA_946479335.1 uncultured Archangium sp. | reverse complement strand
TCACCTGCGGCGCGTTGCGCTCCTCGACACGCGTCGCTTTAGGGCTGACGTTTTTTTAATGGCGCAATTCTTCGCAAATAGCGGGTTCTTTCGTCGCTTTTAGGAGTTTGAATGGTCCCATGCACCGTCTGCTCAGCGTGGGGTTGGCCGTCGTTTCTGTGAGTGCGTTCGCGGTCGAAGGCAACCTCGGTACCGGCAACACATCGTGGTTCGGGCCAGTCAGCGTGACGGGCGACGTGGTCGTTCCCGCCGGCGGCACGTTGACGATTCAACCCGGCACCGTCGTGACGGCCGCGACGACCGATTCGCTCGGCGGCGGAGACATCTCGAACAAAGTGGAGATCATCGTGCTCGGCACGCTGAACGTCGCAGGCGCGAGCGATGGTGGTGTCACCTTCACTGGCGCCGGCACCGGCAACACGGCGTGGGGCGGCATCGTCGTGCGCACAGGCGGCACGGCTGTCATCACCAATGCGACCTTCGACGAGATGCAGAACGGTGTCACCGCGTATCGCGGAGGCAACGGCACCGCGACGAGCCTGACGATGTCGAACAGCAGCATTTCGAACTCGAACTACGGCGTGAGGAACTTCAACTTTGCGTCAGGTGGCTCGCTGACGAGCACGCTGACGGGCATGAATATCTCGACGACGAGCGTCGCCGTGCGGGCCGAGGCGGGCGTGCTCAACCTTCAGGACTCGGTGGTGAAGACCTCGCTGCGTGGTTTGGAGCAGGTCGGCGAAGCCGAGGTGAATTTCACGCGCGTACAGTTGGTGAGAAATGACTACGGCGCGTACCTCAGCGGGACGCAGCCGACGAAGTTCGACCAGTGCACCATCGCGAACAACACATCGTACGGCATCTACGACTCAACCTCGTCACCGCACACGACGACGGTGTCGTCGACCATCATCAGCAATACGGTGCTTGGAAGTACCGCCATCTATCGCGCGAACAACAGCACCAGCACGCTCACGGTGACCAACTCCAACGTGTGGGGCTCTCTCTCTCCCAACACCGCGACCTACGGCTTCGGCAACACGAACAACAATCGGAGCTACAACCCGCTCTTTGCGGACGCGGCGAATGACAACTATCGCCTGACGCACCGGAGCCCCTCGAGAAAGTCTGGAGCCGGCGGCATTGATCAAGGCGCGGTGCCGTACGTGTCTGATCAGACGCAGGCGCTGGAAGGAGAGATCTGGGACAACCTCACATTGAGTGGCTTCAACACGGTCGTGGGCGATTTGATCGTCGCGCCGGGTGTGACGCTCACGGTGTCCCCCGGCACGCTCCTGACGTTCGCGACGACTGATGACATGGCAGGAGAGGTCGCGAACAAAGGCGAGATCATCGTGTTCGGGACACTCCTGGGAGGTTCGATGTCAGGGACCGGTGTGATGCTCACCGGCGCGGGCACGGGTGACAGTGCATGGGGCGGAATCGTGGTGCGAGCGGGCGGCACCCTCGACATGGTGAACGCCGCCTTCGACGAAATGCAGGGCGGCATCGTGGCGTACAAAGGTGATGCGGGCTCTTCGACGAACGTGACGCTCTCGAACAGCAACATCACGACATCGTTGAGCGGTGTGAACCACACGTCTGATGGGCAAGGCGGAACCCTGACGACGACGCTGAACGCAGACGTCATCAACGCGACCGGTGGCATCATAGTTCCAACAGGCACGCTCAATGGGCATGCGATCCAGGTGACCGGGGCCCAGAATGGCCTGCGTCAGTCCGCCTTTCCTGACTACGCCAACGTCACGCTCGAGCGGGCCGCGTTTTTCGGAAACGTCATCGGTCTCAGCTTGTCGGGAGCGGGTCAGACCAGCTGCGACCGTTGCACCATCACGAGGAACACCGCGAACGGCATCGAAGAGCTCTCCGGCGTGGCGTCTGGCTCTCACTTCACGACGCTGACCTCGTCGATCATCAGCCACAATGGCCCGAGCGCGAGCAACTACGGAATCAAGAGATTCACGAGCATCTATGGTTCTTTCTCGGCTACGTATTCCGACATCTGGGGCAACGGAGGCACAGCAGGTCCGCCGCCCACCTCAGGTGCGAACACTGAAAGCAGCAATTGCTACGAGTTGCTCAACTGCACGAACACTGCGAGCCCGTACTTCAATCAGTCACAGAACCCGCTCTACACGAACGTCACGGGCAATGACTTCACGCTGCAGGCGAACTCGTCAGCGCGCGGCGCCGGCGCGAGCGGAGTTGATCAGGGCGCTTTCCCGTACACGGTCGCCACGGTCGCGACGGTGACGGTGTGGCCCCCGACCGCGGTGGTGACGGCGGGCGGCATGGCGAACTTCTCGGCGATTGCGCGCGACTCCGACGGCAACATCGTCAACGGCGTGGGTATCACGTGGTCGATGAGCGCGGCGCCCGGCACGATCAACTCGTCGGGTGTGCTGACCGCGAGCTGCACGCCCGGTTCGTACCCCGCAGCGGTTACCGCGACGTCAGCGAACGGCGTCACCATGACGGCGAACGTGGTCATCACCACTGGCGTCGCGACTCAGCTTGCCGTCACGCCTGACAACGCGAACGTGAAGTCGCAGAGCACGCAGCAGTACACGGCCGTGGCGCGCGACAGCTGCAACAACCAGATCATCGGCGCACCCGTCACGTGGACCCGCAACGCCACCGCCGGCACCATCACTTCGACGGGCGTCTTCACCGCTTCGTGCGCTCCCAATTCGTATGCGAACGCGGTCACCGCGACGTTGGGTTCGCTGACGAGCAGCGTGAACGTGAACGTCGTCGCCGGCGACATCAACGCAGTCACCGTGACGCCGTCGTCGGTCAGCGTTCAGACGGGCACCACGCGGCAGTTCACGGGTTTCGCGGTCGATGGCTGCGGCAACCCGACTGGCGCTCCGGTGACGTGGTCGACGACGGCCGGCACTATCAACAGCACTGGGCTCTTCACCGCGGGCGGGGCGTTCGGCACGTTCACCAATGCTGTCACTGCCACGGCGAGCACGAAGAGCGGCTCGGCGACGGTGACAGTGACGGGCAGCACCATGCCGGTGGCGAGCGTGACGGTGACGCCCGGCACGGCAGACGTGATGCCTCAGGGACAGCAGACGTTCACCGCCGCAGCGTTCGATTCGAATGGTCAGCAGGTGACGGGTCAACCCGTTACGTGGACCGCGACGCCTTCCTCGGGGACCATCACCTCGGCCGGCGTGTTCACCGCGCGCAACCAGGCGGGCTTCTTCTACGGCGCCGTGGTCGCGCAGATTCAGGGCATCACCGGCTTTGCGCACGTGCGCGTCAACCCGGGCCCGGCCAGCACCGTCGCGGTGTCGCCTTCGATGGTGACGGTGTCTCCCGGCGGCGAAGCGAGCTTCACGGCGGTCGCAAAAGACGCGTACGCGAACACCATCAACGATGCGGGCACCGTCTGGAGCGCGACACCTGCCGTCGGCACCATCACGCAGGCCGGTGTGTTGACCGTCACGAATTCTACGGGCGCTTACCCGGCGAGCGTGACAGCGACGGTGGGCAGTGTCTCCGCGACCGCGGACGTGACTGTGGCGCTCGGAGCACTCGCGCAGCTCTCGGTAACGCCGAGCACCGGGTCGGCGCCTGTGGGCGAGCAGGTGTCTTTTACGGTCATTGGTCGTGATGCGGCGTCGAACATGGTGCCGGTCTCGCCGACGTGGAGCGTGGTGAACGGCGGCGGAACGATTTCGAGCGCGGGCCTCTTCACGGCTGGCACCACGGCGGGCACGTTCGCGAACACGGTGAAGGCTGAAGCGCAGGGGCTGACCGCGTTCGCGTCGGTGACGGTGACTCCGGGCCCGGTGTTGTCGGTGAGCGTGAGCCCGGCGTCGGGCACGGTGCGCACCAACGGCGGTCTGCAGTTCACCGCGCAGGCGAAAGACGCATTCAACAACACCGTCGTCGCCGACATGACGTGGAGCGCGACGGCCGCAGCGGGCACCATCACGCAGGGCGGTTTCTTCACCGCAGCGCCGGAGCCCGGCAGCTTCCCCAACGGCGTCAGCGCGACGACCTCGGGAATCACGGGCTATGCGTCGGTCACCATCACGCAGTCGGGCACCGGTGGCGGTGGTGGTTCGGCGACGGGCGGCGGCGACGGGGCAAGCGGCGGCGGCTCCGGCTCCACAGGCGGCGGCACGAACGGCTCCGGTGGAGCGGGGTGTGGCTGCACTTCGCTCGACTCGTCGCTGTTCGCGATGGCGTTGGTGCTGCTCGGCCGCGCCAGTCGCCGCCGCGCGCCGAGGAGCTGAGCGAAGCTACAGACTTCCGCGCGTCGCGCTCTCTGAGTTCCCGGTGAGTTCACGAAGACGGGCGTGGTGGTCGACCCGTTCTGCGGCGTGAAGCGCCCACCGAAGCGCGCGGACAAAGCGCGCGAGTTGGCGTTGGGTAAACTCGCGCGCCGTGCGTGAACACTGGCTGCTCGACGACTCGATTCACTTCCTCAACCACGGCAGCTTCGGCGCGACCCCGCGGGTCGTGTTGGAGAAACAGCGCGAACTGCAGACGCGCATGGAGCGCAACCCGCTGCGCTTCCTCGACCGTGAGCTGGAGCCGCTGCTCGATGACACGCGCGCGACGCTCGGCGCGTTCGTCGGCGCGAAGCCGGACGGACTCGTCTTCGTCACCAACGCGACCAGCGGCGTAAACGCGGTGGTGCGCTCGCTCGACTTCGCGCCCGGCGACGAGCTGCTCACCACCAACCACGCGTACAACGCCTGCGCCAACGTGCTGCGCTACGTCGCTGCGCGCACCGGCGCCAACGTCGTCGTCGCAGCGATTCCATTTCCCGTCTCGAGCGCGCAGGAGATCCACGACGCGGTGCTCGCGCGCGTCACGCCGCGCACGAAGCTGGTGTTGCTCGACCACATCACCAGCCCCACGGCGCTCATCTTTCCCGTCGCGACGCTGGTGAAGGCGCTCGAGGGCCGCGGCATCCCCGTGTTGGTCGACGCCGCGCACGCACCGGGGCAGGTGCCGATGCAGCTCGACGCAGTGGGCGCGAGCTTCACCACCGGCAACCTCCACAAGTGGCTGTGTGCGCCGAAGGGCGCCGCGTTCCTCCACGTGCGTGAAGACTGGCGCGCGCGCGTCCACCCCACCGTCATCAGCCACGGCCTCAACAGCAAGCGCACCGACCGCTCTCGCTTTCAGCAGGAGTTCGACTGGTGCGGCACGTTTGACCCGACGGCGATCCTCGCCATCCCCACGGCGCTGGAGTTCCTGCGTTCGCTCCTTGGCTCGATGGAGGCGCTGATGCAGCGCAACCACGACGAGGTGCTGCAGGTGCGCGCGCGAATGCTCGAAATCCTCCCGCAGCCGGTACCGCCGCCGGAGCTGCTGGGCGCGATGGCGAGCATCGTGGTGCCCGGCGAGCCGTTGGCGCTCGGGGAGCGGCTGGTCTCGGAGTTCAACCTCGAGATCCCCGTGTTCTCGTTCGGCGGGCGGGCGCTGCTGCGGGTGTCGATGCAGCGCCACGTGCGCCCGGGCGACATTGACGCGCTGCTGGGCGCGCTCCGTGCGATTGTGCGCGGCCCATGAGCCGTTACGCAGCCATCGATGTGGGCACCAACTCCGTGTTGTTGCTGGTCGCAGAGAAGCAGCAGGGGAAGTTCGTGGCCGTCGCCGAGCGCTCGGAGATCACCCGCCTCGGCAAGGGCGTCGACCAGCGCAAGCAGCTCGCGCCCGACGCCATCGAGGCCACGCTGACCGTCATCGAGCGCTACGCCCGCGAGGCGCGCGAGCTGGGCGCGCAGCAACTGGTGGTGAGCGCGACCTCGGCGGCGCGTGACGCCAGCAACGGCCGCGTGTTCCTCGACGGCGCGAAGGCACGCGCGGGCGTGGAGATTGAGATCATCTCCGGTGACGAAGAGGCGCGGCTCTCGTTCGCCTCCGCGTGGAGCGACTTCGGCGGCGCGCAGCCGCTGGTGGTGCTGGACATCGGCGGCGGCTCCACGGAGTTCATCTTCGGTGACGGGAAGGCCATCTCGTACCGGCACTCCTTCGACGTCGGCGCGGTGCGCATGACGGAGCGGCACATCCAGAGTGACCCGCCCAGCGCGTATGAGCTGGAGGAGCTCGACGCAGCGCTCGCCGACAAGTTCGCCGCGGTGCCGAAGCCGCCCGAGAACTTCCGCATGGTGGGCGTCGCCGGCACCGTCACCACGCTCGCAGCAGTGGTGCTGGAGTTGGCCACCTACGACCCCGCGCGCATCCACGGCGCGGTGCTGTCGTTCGACACGCTGGAGCACACCGTGAAGCGGCTGCAGGCGCTGCCGGTGCACCTGCGCAAGACCGTGCCGGGCATTCAGGAGAAGCGCGCGGACGTCATCGTCGCCGGCGGGCGCGTGCTGCTGGCGGCGATGAAGACGCTCGGCGCGAAGGAGCTCACCGTGAGCGACCGCGGGTTGCGCTGGGGGCTGTTGGCGGATCGTTTTGGAGGTGTCGCGTGAGCCCCTCTCCCCAGGGGAGAGGGAGTGCGTTCGCGCTCGGCGTGCTGACGCTGGTGAACCTCCTCAACTACACCGACCGCTACATCGTGGCCGGCGCGATGAAGGAGATGCAGTCGAAGTTCTCGCTCGATGACACCTCGGGCGGGCTGCTGGCGACGACCTTCATGGTCGTCTACCTGCTCGCCTCTCCGCTGGGCGGCTTCCTCGGAGATCGCCTGCCGCGGAGACTCCTCATCGGCGCCGCGGTGCTCATCTGGAGCCTCGCCACCATCGCCTCGGGCCTCGCGACCTCGTTCCTCCTGCTGGTCATCGCGCGCGCCGCCACCGGCGTCGGTGAAGCGGGCTACGGCACCATCGCGCCGTCGTTCATCTCCGACCTCTTCAAGCCCGAGCGCCGCAGCCGCATGCTGGCGGTCTTCTACACGGCGATGCCGCTGGGCGCGGCGGCGGGCTTCATCATCGGCGGCAAGTTCGGCTTCCCCACCGCGTTCTTCATCGGCGGCGCGCCGGGCCTGCTGCTGGGCGTGATGTGCCTGGTGATGGCCGAACCTCCGCGCGGCGGCATGGAGGAGAAGCCGATCGAGAAGGTGCCCTTCCTCGACGGCCTCAAGGTGCTGCTGACCAACGCGCGCTTCTGGGTGGTCACCTCGGGCCTCACGCTGATGACCTTCTCCATCGGCGGTTTGTCGAACTGGATGCCGAAGTTCCTCTCCACCGAGCGCGGCTTCGAAGACGGCGAGGCAGGGTTGATGCTGGGCGCGACCACCGTCATCGGCGGCCTGCTGGGCACCATCGCCGGCGGCGTGCTGGGAGACAAACTCGAGAAGCGCAAGCAGGGCGGCAGCATCTGGATGTCGGGCGTCGGCCTCTCGCTCGCGGCGCCGATGATGATCGTCGCGGTGCACTCGGAGTCGAAGGCGACGCTGCTCCTGGTGCTGCTCGCCGCGCAGTTCTTCATCTTCCTCAATCAGGGCCCGCTCAACGCCGCCATCGTCAACGTGGTGTCGCCCGGCTTCCGTGCCTTCGCCTTCAGCGTCTCCACGATGACGCTGCACCTGCTGGGTGACGCGGCCTCGCCCACCATCATCGGGTGGATCTCCGACACCTCGAAGGCGCACGGCGGCCCTGGCCTGGCCACTGCGATCCAGCTGAACGCGCTGCCGGTGCTGCTGGGCGGCGTGGTGCTGCTGCTCGGCGCGAAGTCATTTCAGAAGCGCGAAGCCTGAGTCACGTCGGAGACGAAGCTCGACGACAGCAGTTTCGCGGGGAGAGACGCGCGAGATCGCGAACGCGACCATCAAGCGCGAACGGCGCACGCCGATGCCGCGGAGGCACCGGCGCGCACCGGGTACGTCACTTCGCCTTCTTGCTCTGCAGGAACTTGCCGGCCTGCGAGCCGACGGTCTGGCCGAGGTGGCCGATGTGCTGGAAGATCGACGGCTGCGTCACCGACGCGGGGTAGCTCGCGCGCACCTCGATCTCATCGGTGTCGGCGCCTTCACCCGCGTGCGCCGCGACCCGCGCCGTCATCGTGGAGGGCCACGACGAGACGACGATGTACTTGCCCATGCCCAGCATCGTGGGGCGCACGGTGAGGGTCACGTCGCCCGCGCCCTCAGCCGCGGGGTGCGCGGAGGGGAACTGCGCCTTGATCTGCTGCATGGTGAAGTCTTCGAACTTCTTGGTCAGCTCCATCCACGTGGTGCCGTAGTTCGGGTCCTTCGCGGTCTGCTGTGCCTTCCACTCCTCGACCGGCATCTTCTCGACGATCATCTGGCTGTAGTCGAAGGCGACCGCCACGTTGTTGGCGCCGCCGATGGCCGTCGGGTCAGACGCCTTGATCACCTTCCACGACGGGCCGCAGCCCGAGAGAACGCCGAGCGCAAGCACCGCCCCCAGATACAGATGTGACTTCTTCAAGTGTTGCTCCTTGGTTGTTGGGTGAACTGCGGGGCGAAAAATCGGCCACTCACGCGACAGACGCACGCACTTTCTCGCGGGCCGCGCGCGTTCAAGTGACGCGCAATTTTTTCGTGCGTAACCAACCGCCGGGCGCCGCGTACTCGCCAGCGTCATGGTCCGCGCGTTCGTCCTCATCGGGGTGTGCAGTTGGAGCGCCGGCTGCGCGTCGACCTGCACGCGCGCGCACCTGCGCGTCAGCGGCGGCGTGGTGTGGGCCGCCACCAACTCCGCGACCGAACCGCATCGCCTGTGGCGCGTCCCCTGCTCCGGCCGCGTCGACGCGCTGCACGTGGCCTGCGACCGCGGTCGCTGCGCCGTGCAGTTCGCCCAGGGTGGCCGCCAGTGGCGCGGCGCCTTCGACGCCCGCACCCTCGCGCACGACCCGCTGGTGGCCCTCGAGGCCGAGCCTCCGCAGGTCTCTGAATATGGGCAAATCACCCCACCCACGAGCCCACCGTAACCGGCGCTACACTGCCCCGTATTCGGCGCTGGGGGTGAGCCGGTGGCATACGCAGGCGCGGAGTTTCCCGACGACGACGCGGCACGCCGCCGTGCGCTCAGCGCCGCGATGGACCGCCACGCCGACGGTGACGCCGCGGCCTTTGGCGAGGTGTATGACCTGCTGTCTCCGCGGCTGCTGGCGTACTTCACGCGGCACCTCCGCGATCGCGCGCGCGCGGAGGACCTCGTGCAACAGACCCTGCTGAACATGCACCGCGCCCGTGCCCACTTCACCCGCGGCGCCGACGTGCTGCCCTGGGCGTTCGCCATCGGCCGGCGATTGCTGATCGACGACCAGCGGCGGGCCCGCCACCAGCACCGCTTCGAGCTGGCCGAGCCCGAGGTGTCGGCCCTCGAGGCGCGCGCGGAGATCGGCGCGGCGGCGCCCGACGACGTGGTGGCGACACAGCAGCTCGCCCAACGCCTGGCGCAGGAGCTCGCGCGCCTCTCGGAGCCGCAGCGCACGGCGTGGGTGCTGGTGCGCGACGAGGGGCTCTCGATGGCGCAGGCCGCGGAGGTGTTGGGCACCAGCATCGGCGCCGTGAAGCTGCGCGCCCACCGCGCCTACGAGGCGCTGCGCACCGTGTTGGGCGAGCCAGGGGCCGAGACGAAACGGAGCAGGTCGCGATGAGCACACCACGCCAGCAACTCCTCGCCGCAGTCGCGCGGCAGCCTGCGCCCACCCGCGCCGAGGTCTCGACGCGCGGCCGCCGGGCCGTGGCGCTCTCGGTGGCCGTCGCGCTCGCCATCTTCGTGCTCGCCGGGGGCGTCCAGCACTCCGCGGGCCGGCCGCTCGAATACACGGTGCTGTTGAGCGGCGGGTGGACGCTCTTCGCCATCGCGCTGACGGTGCTGGTGCTGCGACGCCCCTCGACGTTGGGGCGCCCGCCGCGGTGGCTGGCAGCGCTCGCGCTCGCGGCGCCGTTCGTGCTGCTGGGGTGGATGCACCTCTTCGATGGCCGCTACGTGGAGCCCTTCTCGCGCGTCGGGTGGCGCTGCCTCACGTACACCCTCGCGATGGCGGCGCTGCCCCTGAGCGCGTTCATGGTGCTGCGGCGCGGGCTGGAGCCGCGTGGCCCGGGGCAGCTCGGCGCGGCGGTCGGCGCGGTCATCGGCGCGTGGAGCGGCGTGCTGGTGGAGCTGTGGTGCCCGCTGGTGAACCTCCCGCACGCGCTGGTGGGTCACGCGCTACCGCTGGCGGTGTTGATCGCCGTCGGCGCACTGTGGGGCCGGCGCGCGCTCGACGTCGCGCCTACGCGGGCCTGAAGCTCAGAAGCCGCCGATGTTGAAGTGCACCACCGCGCGCGGCTCGTTGATAGCCACGTCGGGCGTGAGGTTGAAGCCCACGTCGAGCGCCAGCGGCCCGATGGGCGTCACGTAGCGCACGCCCGCGCCCACCACCGGCCGCAAGGTGAAGGCCTGCGGCGCGGCGAGCCACAGGTTGCCCGCCTCGAAGAACAGCCCGAGGTCGAAGACGCTGAAGGCCGGCACGCGCAGCTCCGACTTGAAGACCGCGAAGAGCTCGCCGCCCTGCGACGGCACCTGCCGCCCCGCGATGATGGTCTTCGCCGCCGAGGAGCAGCCGTCCTTGGTGGCCACCACCTGGCAGTCGCGCACCTCCTCGCGGTACCGCGCGCGCACGTCTTCGGCGATGAGCTGATCTTCGTTGAAGCCGCGCACGCTGGTCGCGCCCCCGAGGAAGAAGCGGCGCACCGGCGGCGTCACCGAGCCCGACTGGAGCGGGAAGATCTTCCCCCCGCGCGCCGAGAGCGCCAGCACCACGCGCTTCCCGAAGGGGATGTAGCCAGTCACCTGCCCCGCCAGCTTGAAGAAGTTCACGCGCACCGGGTTGCCCGACTCGTCGATGGCCGAGAGCGCGCCGGTCAGCTCGGAGCTCCCCTGCAGCAGTAGGCCTTTGTGCGGCACCAGCGCGCTGTCACGCAGATCGAGCGCCGGCGAGAAGCGCACGCTGTGCAGCGCGTACTGCCCGAAGAGAAAGCGGAGGCGCTCCTGGTCGGCGAGGCTGGTGGGCGGCACCGCCGTCAGCGCGTTGCCCACGCGCTCGACCGACGTCCACTCCACCTCGTACTGCAGCGCCAGCGAGAGCTTGGGCTTGAGCCAGTCGACCAGCGGCACGTCGAAGCTGTGGCTCCAGTTCGCCGTCGGGCCGCCGGCCACGCGCGTGAAGCGGAACTGCGGGCGGAACACGCGCTCCAGCACCGCGTCGAAGCGCAGGCCGATCTGCCCGGGCAAGAGGCTCGGCGCGTCGAGCGAGACGTTGAGGCGCCCGCCGAGCTGCTGCCACAGCTCGAGCCCCGAGAGGTCGATCTGCCGGCTCAGCGCGGGGTACGAGAAGAAGAAGAGGTTCAACTGCCCGCGCCCGGTCAGCGTGATGGCGCGGCCGCCGATGTTGGGCACGCTGCCCTCGACCGCCACGCGCGCGCCGTCGGCGAAGAAGTAGCCGAACGACGGGTCGAGCGTGGCGCGCGGCTTCTCCTTCACGCGGATGATGACCGTCTTGAGCTCCTCGGGGCGGTCGGGCGCCAGCATCTCCACCTGCACCGTGCGGAAGATGTTGAGCGCCTGCAGGTTGGCCTGCGTCGAGTACAGCGACTCCGCGTCGAGCGGCTCGCCCTCCTTCATGGTGGCCTGCGCGAGGATGACCTGCTCCACCGTGCGCACCTGCCCGACGGTGATGACCGCGCGCACGCGCGCCTGGGGCCCCGGCTCGACCTCGAACTTCACGTCGGCCTGGGTGCCGCTCTCGTCGAGCGTGAACGACGACTTCAGCGTCGCGAACAGGTAGCCGACGCGTCCCAGCTCGCGCAGCACCTCGCGCTCCACGTTGGAGATCGCCGCCGTGCTCAACACGTTGCCGCGCACCAGCGTCTTCGCCGCGCCGGAGCTGAAGCCCCGCGGCGCGCCCTCCAGCGTGACCTCGCGGTACCGCGCGCGCGGGCCCTCCTCGATGACGAAGCGCGCGGCGCCGCGCCCGTGGCTCGTCTCGGCGCCCTCGAACACCACCTTCGCGCGCATGTAGCCGTGCTCGCGGTAGAGCGCGGCCATCGCGCGGGTCGCGTCGCGCCACGCGTCCTCCACCAGTACCGTGTCACCCGGCGGCGCGGGCAGTGACTGCGCGAACTCCGGCGCCACGCGGCCCGCGGTCTCGGTCGGGTCACCGGTGCCATGCACGCGGAAGGCGGCGGTCGGCGTCGCCTTCTCCACCACCGTCGCCAACACCGACCGCAGCTCTTCGGGAGACAGCCGCTTCGCGCCCTCGAAGCGCACGTCGGTGACGCGCAGCGGGCTGCCTTCTTCGATGACGAAGCCCAGCGCCGCGTCGCGCGTGCCCGGCTTGTGCACCTCCGAGGCGGTCACCTTCACGTCGTGGAACCCGCGGTACAGGTAGAAGCGCTCGATGCGCTGCGCGAGCCGCGCCGCGAGCACGCTGTCGAGCGTCTCCTCTCCGTCGTAGGCCAGCAACGCCAGCAGCGCCGCGTCGCTCAACGCGCGGTTGCCGCTGAAGACCACGTCGTACTTCGGGCCCGACACGAGGGGCACCACCAGGTCGCCGTCGTCGCTCAGCCGCGGCGCCTCCACGCGCGCCCGGTAGAAGCGCTCCTGGCGCAGCACCGCGCGAATGCGCTCCACGCCCTCCTCCGCGAAGGTCAGGTCGGCGACATCCACCGCCGACAACCCCAGCGTCTCCTCCAGCCGCCGCGGCGAGATGCCCGGCTCGCCCTCGAACCCCACGGTGCGCAGCCGCGTCGGCTCGCCCTCGTCGACCACGAAGCCCACCACCAGCACGCCGTCGACCACCGTGGCCTCGGTGCGCCCCGAGACGTCGGCGTAGCCGCGGCGCCGGTACAGCGTGCGCACGTCTTCGGCGGCGCGCTCCAGCCGCTCGGGCCAGTACTCCGAGCCCGCCTCGAGCTTGGTCACCGCCAGCACGTCGCTCTTCGACAGCGCGCGGTTGCCCTCGAGGAACACGCTGCCGACGTTCTGGCGGGGCGTGAGCACGATGATGACGGTGACGCCGCCCTCGGCGTCCTTCTCGCGCACCTCGATGTCGGCGAAGCGCAGGGTGGCGAAGAGCGACTCGATGGTGCGCTCCACCGCGCGGCGCGAGAGCGGCTGGCCCTTTCGCAGCGTCACCAGCTGGGGCACGCGGTCCATCAAGCGCGGGTCGGCGCCGACGGGCAGCCGCACCTCCACGCTGGAGATGAGCGGCGCTTCGCTTGTCATCACCGGCGCCTGCGTCAGCAGCGCCAGCGCGAGCCACGTCATTCCCATTCGAACCTGAAGCGGAGCTCGACGCCGGGGTTGCCGACGGTGGTGTTCTGGTTCTGGTTGTCCCACTGCGCGCGCGCGGAGACGTTCTTGTCGATGCGGTACTCGATCTGCGCCTTGGTGCCCTTGCCGGTGACGGGCTGCACCACGCCCACCTTGAGGTTGTCGTTGATGACCTTGGTCTCCCAGGTGACGGCGGGCTCCGCGGAGCCGGTCGACTCGTTGAAGCTGGTGGTCAGCTTCACCTGCTGATCCTTGAGGCCCACGTTCTCCTGGAGGAAGCGCTGCACCTGCTGGTCGAGCCCCGAGGCCGTCATCAGCGCCTCCGCCGCGAGCCCCGCGCCCGCCGACGCGTCGAGGCGCTCGCGCGAGGTCACGCCCAGCGTCAACAACGCGAGGATGTCGGCGTCGGGCAGCGCCGGGTCAGACGAGAACGAGACCTTGGGGTCTTGAATGCGGCCGAACGCCTTCACGCCGATGAGGTAGTCGCGCACCTGGCTGCGCGCGTCCAACTCGAAGGTGGGCCACAGGCCGTTGAACTGCAGCAACCCGCGCTGGATGCTGAAGTTGTGGCCGCGGAAGACGGCCTGCGCGCCGTCGAGCGTCTCCACCGTGCCGATCAGCACCGGCTTCACGTTGGTGCCGGTGAGGCGCAGCTTGCCGGTCAGCTTCGCGCGCGCGAGGTCGTTCTCGATGCGCACGTCGCCCGCGGTGCGGAGGTCGACGTCGAGCTTGAGCCACTCGTTGGGCTGCGTGTCGTCGGGCACCGAGCTGCTCTGCGCCGCGTTCGCCACCAGCGTCTCCAGCGACATCGGCTGCGTGTAGCGGAACTTCACGACGTCGAGCCCGCCCTGCAGCTGGTACTTCTCCGCGTCTTTCGTGGTGAGCAGCAGCGAGCCGGTGAAGGTGGCGGGCACGTCGGGCTGCACCTGAATCGTCGCGTCCTCGATGTCGGTCTGCACCTCCGCGCTCTTGATGTGCAGGCCGTCGAGGCGGAGGTCGCCGCGCGCGCGCACCCGCCCCTCGTTCAGGAAACCGTGGAGGTCCTGCACCAGCACCCGCGACTCCGAGAAGTCGGCGCGCCCCGACAGCGCGCGGAAGTTCACGTCGTACCCGGCCCACGAGAAGCGCGCGTCGTTCATGGTCGCCGAGCCGGCCAGCGACGGGCGCTCCACCGGGCCGGAGAAGGCCGCGGTGAAGTCGATGAGCCCCTGCGCGCGCTCCAGCTGCGAGATGAACGACGAGGCAAGGCGGAGGTCGATGCTGCCGCGCGACTTGAGGTCGACGCGCGTCGGGCCCCACGAGCCCTGCGCCTCGAGCTCGGAGGTGGCGCCGCGCAGCTTGAGCGCCTTCACCAGCACCGCGCCGTCGTCGTACCCGAGCTCCACCGCGCCCACGTTGGCCAGCGCCACCTCGCCGCGAGAGAGCGCCACCTCGGTCAGCACCGCCTCGCCCTTCGAGCGCTCGTACGCGCGCATCGGCCCCCGCAGCGTCGCCGTGCCGCGCAGGCGCCCCGCCACCATCGACGCCGACGCCGGGAGGAACGGCGAGAGGTCGTTCAGCTCCGCGTCGAGCGAGGCCTCGAAGGGCCACTGGTCGCGCATGGTCATGGTGATGGCGCCGGTGAGGCCGTTGAAGAGCTGACCGCTCGCTTCGAGCGCGCGGCCCTCGACGCGCGCCGTGAGCTGCAGCTCGCCGAGGTCGTGCGCCTTCCACTCCACGCCGCTCGAGTGCATCAACGCATCGACGAGCATCAGGTCGGTGGTGCCGCCGATGATGGCGTTCGCGGTGAAGGTGCCGCCCACCGGCGTCTTGCTCACGCCGCCCGGGTCGAACAGCTCCGCCATGGAGCCGTCGTCGATGCGCGCCCTGAAGTCGAGCGGCCCCGCGAACTTCCACATGCCGTCGACGGAGGTCTGCCCGAGCGCGCCGGTGAGCTGCGTCGGTTCGACCCGGATGCCCTCGCCGTTCTCGAAGCGCGCGATGACGCCGCCGCCGCCGAGGTGCCGCTCGAGGTACCGCACGTCGCGCAGGTTGGCGGCGATGGTGCCCTCCAGCCGCGACACCGGGCAGTCGACGGTGAGCACCGCGCCCAGGCGGCCCGTCAACACGCCGTCCTGCAGGTTCTCCATGGTGGAGCTCAGGTCGGCGAGGAGATCGACCACGTCCTCCACGCGGCCGTCGGGCAGCTGCGCGCCGCCGGTGACGTGCAGCTCCTCACCGAAGGTCAGCGCCACGTCGCCGAAGTACTGCGTCTGGCCCTTCTGCGCGGCCAGCGCGGGGAACGAGAGGGTCTGCCCGCTGTACCGCACCGGCGTCTGCACCACGCCCAGCGAGTAGTGCGCGAACTTCATGTCGCGCATCGAGAGCGCCGCCTCCACCTCGACCTGCTTGCCCTTCACCGCCACCTGCACGCGCGGCGCGGTGCCCACGCCCGAGAAGGGCAGGCCCGCGATGGCGCCGAAGTCGGAGAGGTCGAGGGCGTTGGCCACCGCGGTGACGTCGACCACGCCGCGCGCCGGGTCGAACCACAGCTTCACGTCGGCCGTCAGCCGGGTGGCCTCGTTCACCCCCACGCGCACGTCCGCGTTCCCGAAGCTGACGCCCTCGCGGTTGACGCCGAGGTGGAAGCGCCCGCCCGCCTGCTTGAAGCGCAAGATGTCGATGCCCTGCGTCGCCGGCGCGTCGTACGCGCGGTTGGCCAGCACGAAGGGCCCGGTGCGGAAGTCGATGTCACCGCCGAGGTCGAGCGGCTTGAGCGTGCCCGTCACCACGCCCTTCACGCTCGCGGGGAAGTCGACCCACGCGCCCCTGATGCCGGCGCGCGCCAGGGCCCGCGCGAGCGACGCGTCCTTCGTCTCCACGCGCGCGGTGAGCGGGAGGCTCCCGGTGAGCTCCAGCGCGCCCGAGACGCGCACCTCGCCGCTGTCGCCCACGCGCGTGAAGAACTCGTCGATGGTGAGGGTGCGCCCCGCGAACGTCGCGCGCGCCGAGAAGTCGCCCGGCGTGAAGGCGCCGATGACCAGCTGCGAGCCCTGCACCTCGCCCTGCGCGCGGGGCTGCGTCGCGCGCCCCGTCACCTGCACGTGCGCCAGCAGCTGTCCCGAGGGCTCCGGGAGAGAGACGCCCAACCGCGGCAGGGTCGCCAGGGGCACCCAGGTCTGCACCGCGAGATCGAGCGTGGGCGCCTCGGCGTCGCACAGCGCGTCGACCAGCCCGCTCGCGGTGACGCGTACGCCCTCCACGTTGAGGTCCGCGCGCTGCACCTCCGCGCGCTCCGCCAGCAGGTCGATCGAGCCCTCGAGGGACAGCCTCCCGATGCGCAGGGTCGGCCGTTCCCCCCCGAGCGCCACCGCGCCGCCGCGCGCGTCGACCTGCAGCGTGGCCTCCCTCCGGCCCAGCGACGCGTCGATCGACAGCCCGTCGAGCTTCACCACGCGGCCCTCCGGGAGGTTCACCGTCACCGCGCCGTTCTGCACCTCCAGTTGGCCGACGCGCAGCCGCGAGAGCGGCTCCAGCACACAGGTGGTGCTCTTCGGCCTGGGCGCGCTGGTGGCGGGCACCGTCACGGTGATCTGCGGCCGCACCAACGAGACCTGCTGCAGCGCCACGCCGCCGAGGAACAGCCCGCGCAGCGCGACGCTCGCCTCGTCGGCCGTCGCCAGCGGCGCCGCCGCACCCTCGGGCCACACGCTCACCCCGGAGATGCGGACGCTGCCGGTGAGCGGGTCGATCGCGCAGCGCCCGAGCTCCACCTTCGCGTTCAACAGGCCCGGCAACCGCTCGCGGAGCTGCTGGCACACCGCCTCGCCAGCGCGATCGCTGCGCAGGGCAATGCCCAGCGCGATCAACAGGATCGCGAGCGCCCCGAGTAGCTGTCGCCAGCGGCGGCGCGAGAGCCCCACTTTGACGCTCCTTCCAGTCGTCTTCTACGGCCCCGGGTTACAGCTTCCCGAGCCCTTCGAGGTAGCGATCGATCTCCGCGAGATCGACCCCGGCCTTCGATGTGGCCGGCGGAGCAGGCGGCGGCGCGCTCTCCGGCGATTCAACGCCCGGCTCGGGCAACGCTTCACCCTCGATCACCTCGCCAGTCAGCGAGGCCATCGCCGACGACAGCGGGGAGGCCGACGGGCGGGCCTGCGCGGCCTCCTCCCTCGGCTTCACCTGCGGCGGCATCGGCGGGCGCGGCGGCGGCTTCACGGCCGGCGCGACGGGCTTCGTCAACGCGGGCGCGGGCGGGCGCGGCGGCGCGGGCTTCGCCACGGCAGGCGGCGGCGGCGGCTGCGGCTTCACCAGCGGCGCGGCCACCACCACCGGCGGCGCCTGTGGCGTGGTGATCTTCATGCCCTCGTCTTCGGGCGGCGCGCTCACCGGCGCCACGGGCGGAGGCGCCGGCGCCGTGGGCCGCTCCGCCAGCGGCTGCACCGCGCCGTACTCGAGGCCGAGGTTGGTGGCGATGGTCTCGATCAACGCCTCGGAGATCTCCGCCCCGTGGTCGAGGAAGGTCTCGAAGAGCGCGTTGTCGCACAGCGTGTTGATGACGCGCGGCGTGCCCCCGGAGCGCCGGTGCACCGCCTCCATCGCGCCCTCGGTGAACGGGTTCCGCGACGCGCCGGCCAGCCGCATGCGGTGCTTGATGTACGCCGCCGTCGACTCGCTGGTGAAGGGCTCGAGGCGGTAGCGCATCGCCACCCGCTGCGCGAGCGGCGGGTCCAGCTTCAGGTTCTTCTCGATCTCCGGCAGGCCGAAGAACACGAAGCTGATCAGCTTGCGCTCCGGCACCTCGAGGTTCAGCAGGCCGCGGAACTCCTCCATCAGCTCCCGGGTCTCGAGCATCTGCGCTTCGTCGATGAGCACCACCGCCTTGCGCCCCTGCTCGTAGATCTGCAGCAGCCGCTGGTAGAGCTGGCTCAACAGCGCCAGCTTCTCCTGCGCCGGGTTCTCGACGCCGATCTGCAGCGCGATGCGCCGCAGCAACCAGCTCGCGGTGATGCCGGAGTGGATGATGACCAGCAGCGCGGCCTCGTATTCCTCCTCCGGGAGCGAATCGAGCAGCCGGCGCGCCAGCGTGGTCTTGCCCGCGCCGATCTCTCCCACCAGCACCGAGAGGCCCTTCATCGAGCTCACCGAGTACAGCAGCCGCTTGAGCGCCTGCTGGTGCTGGGGCGCGTCGTAATAGAAGCGGCTGACCGGCGCGTTGCTGAAGGGCTCGCTACTGAGGCCGAAGTGCTCGAGGTAGCTCATGGGAGATCTCTAGACGTACCCGACGTTCTTCCGCGAGCCGCCCGAGCCCCGCTTCGGCGGCGCCGGCGCTTCGTCTTCTTCTGGTGAGGCGACCGCCTCCAGCCGCTCCACGTGCGCCGCCACGTCGCGGAACCTGGCGTCGATGGCCTGCACCTTGAGGTACTGCGCCAGCGCCTTGCCCTGCTCGCCGGCGGCGTCGTACGCGGCCCCCAGGTCGTACCGGAGCGACTTCTCGACGTCGCCCTTCGCGAACTCCGTCACCAGCGCCTGCTGGAAGGCCTCGATCGCCGCGGGGAAGTCGGCGCGCTGCACCTGCAGGAGGCCGATCATCGAGAGACAGTCGACCTCCTTGCGCTTGCCGAGGCAGCCCTTGCGCGCGATGCCGAACTCGCCCACCGCGTCGTCGATGAGGCCCATCTCCTTGTAGGCGACGCCCAGGTCGTAGTGCGTGTCGACGTCTTCGGGTTTGACGACCTTCTCGAGCCCCTTCTTGAACTCCGCGAAGACCTCGTCGACCGACACCTGGTACTCGTCGCCGCCGCTGTCACCACCCGACGGCTCGGCGCTCTCTTCTTCGCCGCCGAAGTCGCCCAGCTCGTTCGCGAGCTCCTGCGCGAGGTCGAACGCGTCGCGCCCTTCTTCGCCACCCGCGGTGACGTCCGGCGTCTCCTCGGGAGGAGGGGTGACTGAACCCGACGCGCCCGCCTCGACCTGCGCCATCAGCTCCGCGGCGCGGCGATGCTCCGGGTAGGCGATGAGCACCGTCTCGAGAATCTCGCGCGCCTCGTCGTACAGCCCCTGCTCGATGAAGAAGGTGGCCTCGTCGCACTCCTCGCCGGCGGGCTCCTCTTCCGGCGGCGCCTCGACGGCCTCCTCCACCGGCGCCTCCTCCATCACCTCGTCGGGGATGGCGTGCGCCGCGGTGGCGGGCTCCTCCTCCTCGAGGCCCATGGGCGGCTGGTAGGCGGGCACCGCGCGGGTCGGCGCGTCGTACTCGTCGTCACCGAGCCCCGGCGCACCCTTCACGTCGATGGGCAGCGCGCCGGTGTCGACGTCTTGCTCGTCGGCGGTGGCGAACTCGCCGGTCGACGGCTCGAACTCGTCGGAGACGACCTCGGAGTCTTGCGAGCCGTAGTCTTCGTCGGGCACCGGCGGCGGCTCGACCTCGAACTCGCCCGCGGCCTGCGCGTCGTCGGGCGAGAGCACCACGTCATCGAGGGGCTCATCGACCAGCGGCTCGTCGGCGATGACGTCTTCTCCGACGTCGACCTCTGCCGACAGCACCTCTTCGTCGGCGTCGTCGGCGACGATGACCTCGTCTTCGCTCGCGTCGACGAGGATCGCGTCGTCGCTGCTCTCGAGGCTGGCGCTCTCCTGCACCATCGGCCCGGCGCCCGCGATGCGCAGCGCCGAGAGGAACACCGGCACCTCCGCGTGCCCCGGGTCGGTCTGCAGGATCGCCGCGAGGTACGGCTGCGCGCGCTGCGCGTCACCGCTGCGCGTGTGGAGCCGCAGCACGTTGAGCAGCTGCTCGAAGGCCTGCTGCTGGTTGTTCGACGCGACGTAGATGGCGTACGCCTTCTCGTGCGCGTCGATGTTCTCGGGGTCGAGCGCGAAGACCTTGCGCAGGTGCTCCAGCGCTTTGTCGTGGAGCCCGTACTTCACGTAGACGTCGGTCTCCGTCAGCAGCTTCGCCAACTCGCCACCCGCGGAGGGCGCGGCGGGCTTCGGCTTCGGAGCGGCCACCGGCGCCGGCGCGGCGACGGGCTGTGGCGCGGTGTACGCCGGCGCGGCAGCGGTGACGCCCGCGTACGGCGGAGGCCGCGGCGCGGCGACGGGCGCGGGGGCAGGTGCAGCGGCCCCACGGCGCGCGATGACGTCGGCGTCATTCGGGTCGAGCTGCTCGACCTGCCGCCACGTCTTCTCCGCGTCGTCGTGGAAGTTCTTGTCGGCGTAGGCGTGCGCCAGCTCCTTGTAGACGGAGATGGTCTTCGACATCTGCCCCATGCCCTGGAAGGCCACGGCCAGCAGGCGGAGCGTGTCGATGTCGCGGTTGTCGGCCTTGAAGCAGATCTGCAGCTTCGCCAGCGCGTGCTTCTGGTCGTTCTTCGCGAGGTACGCCTCGGCCAGCTCGCGCGCCAACACCAGGTTGTCGGGCTGCAGCGCCGAGAGCCGCTCCGCGACGCGGAGGTAATCGTCGGTGCGGTTGTTGCGCTTGAGGTGCTCGGCGACCTTGGTGAACTCCTGCGCCGCCTCGTCGTTCATCCCCTCCCGCACGTAGAGGTTCGCGAGCTTCTCGCGCGACGAGGTGTTGTCGGGGTCGAGGCCTACCATCTTGCGCAGCACGTCGAGCGCACGGCGCGTGTCGCCCTGCTTGTCCCAGTGGTTGTAGACGAGCTGGTAGTACGCCATCGCCTCGCCGATGAGCTGCAGCTGCTGGTGCAGCTCGGCGAGCTTGACGTTGATGTCGACGAGCGTGGGGTCGAGCTTGAGGACCTGCTTGTAGAGCGCGACCGCCTTGAGGAAGAACCCGTCTGACGTGTAGCTCTCGGCGACGCGCGTGAAATAGACCGCGGCCTGCGAGTTCTCGTTCTTCTTCTGGTACAGCTCCCCCATCTTCTGCAGGGTCCGGACATCCTTCGGGTCCGCGTCGAGGACCTTCTGGTACTCCTTGATCGCCTTGTCGTAGGCGCCCTTGGCGACGAGCTTGGCGGCAGCCTCGATGATCTTGTTCTTGTCCAAGGGTCAGGAACGACTTGTAATTTCCCCGAAGAAAAGCCCGCGGGAGCGCGTGGAAACTAGCAGACGCCCACCCGTGGTCCAACAACTGGCGGAAAGCACTACGGCGTCTCTTCCACTGCCTTTTTGAGCCGTTGTGTGCCCATCTCCGAGGCGTGCATGCGCTCCACGAAGCGCGTGTCGTACTCCCCGCGGATGAAGCTCTCCTCCTGTAACGCAGCGCGATGGAAGGGGATGTTGGTGCGGATGCCCTGGATCACGTACTCCGAGAGCGCCCGCTGCATGCGCTTGATGGCGAGATCGCGGTCGTCGGCGGTGACGATCAGCTTGGCCACCAGCGAGTCGTAATGCGCGGGGATGGTGTAGTTCTCGTACGCCGCCGAGTCGACGCGCACGCCCAACCCGCCGGGCGGGTTGTAGGCCGTGATCTTCCCCGGCCAGGGCGCGAACGTCACCGGGTCTTCGGCGTTGACGCGGCACTCGATGGCCGCCGCCTTGATGGAGAGCTGCTCCTGCGTGAACGGCAGCTTCTCGCCCCCCGCCAGCAGCAGCTGCGTGCGCAGGAGATCGACGCCGGTGATCTGCTCCGTCACCGGGTGCTCCACCTGCACGCGGGTGTTCATCTCCATGAAGTAGAAGCGGCCGTGCTCGTCGAGCAGGTACTCGATGGTGCCGAGGTTCGAGTAGCCGATCTGCTTCATCGCCTCGACCGAGACCCGGCCCATCTCCTCGCGGAGCGCCGGGCTCACCGCCATCGACGGCGCTTCTTCGATGAGCTTCTGGTGCCGGCGCTGCACGCTGCACTCGCGCTCGAAGAGGTGCACCACGTTGCCGTGCACGTCACCCACGATCTGGATCTCGATGTGGCGCGGCTTCTCCACGTAGCGCTCGAGGTACATGTCGCCGTTGGAGAACGCGTTCACCGCTTCGGCCGACGCCGTCGCGAAGGCCTGCGCCAGCGCGCGCGGCTCGCGCACGATCTTCATGCCGCGGCCACCGCCGCCGGCCGCCGCCTTGAGGATCACGGGGAAGCCGATCTGCTTCGCGAGCTCCTCCGCCTCTTCGGCGCTCTTCAAGACGCCCGGCGAACCCGGCAGCAGCGGCAGCCCCGCCGCCTTCGCCGCGTCGCGCGCGCGCACCTTGTTGCCCATCAGGCGGATGTGCTCCGGCTTCGGGCCGATGAAGGTGATCTGGCACTTCTGGCAGACCTCGGCGAACTCGGCGTTCTCCGACAAGAAGCCGTAGCCGGGGTGGATGGCGTCAGCCCGGGTGATCTCCGCGGCCGACAGCAGCGCCGGCACGTTGAGGTAGCTCTCCTTGCTCGGCGGCGGGCCGATGCACACCGACTCGTCGGCGAAGCGCACGTGCAGCGCGTTGGCGTCGGCCGTGGAGTGCACCGCCACGGTGGCGATGCCCAATTCACGGCACGCGCGGATGACCCGAAGCGCAATTTCGCCTCGGTTGGCGATGAGGACCTTCTTGAACATGGGTCGTTCTCCGTCAGACGAGAAGGCCTCTCCGCTTCGCAGCGAAGAGGCCCTTTTCGATTACGCGGGCTCGATGCGGAACAGCGGCTGCCCGAACTCGACCGGCTGACCGTTCTGCGCCAGCACCTCGGCCACCTTCCCGGCGACCTCGCTCTCGATCTCGTTCATCAGCTTCATCGCCTCGACGATGCACAGCGTCTGGCCCTTCTTCACCGTCGCGCCCACCTCCGCGAACGACGGCTGATCAGGCGCGGGCGACCGGTAGAACGTGCCGACGAAGGGCGAGGTGATGACGTGGCCCTTCTTCTCGCTCGGGGCCGGCGCCGAGGGCGCGGTCGCGCGGGGCTTCACCTCGACGGCCGAGGCGCTCGCCGCCACGGGAGCCGCCGGCATCACCGTCACCGCGGGGCCCGCCGACATCGGCGCGCCGACGTGCTGCACCACCTGCGCCGCCGGAGGGCCGCGCGTGATCGACAGCTGCTCGTCGCCGTTCTTCCACTCGAGCTGCGAGATCTCGCTGGTCTCGAGGATCTGCACGATCTGCCGCAGCGCCTCCACGTCGAGCGAGGTGACGCCGCTGACCTGCGTTGAAGTCGTCTTCTTGGTGGCCATGGAGTGCGGGCTCCTCAGGCGACGGCGGTGCGGGTGAGGTACTCGCCAGAGCGGGTGTCGATCTTCAGCACGTCGCCCTCGTTGATGAAGAGCGGCACGTTGATGGTGTAGCCGCTCTCGAGCACCGCGGGCTTGCTGGCGCCCGACACGGTGTCGCCGCGCACGCCGGGGTCGCACTTGACGACCTTGAGCTCGACCGAGTTCGGCAACGTCACGCCGATGGCCTTGCCGTTGAAGAAGAGGATCGACGCGTTGATGTTCTCCTTCAGGTAGTTCTTCGCGTCGCCGAGCGCCTTCTCCTGCAGGTAGGTCTGCTCGAAGTTCTTCTGGTCCATGAAGTGGTAGTCGTCGCCTTCACGGTAGAGGTACTGCATCTCGCGCTCCTCGATGTCGGGGCGGTCGACCTTGTCACCCGACTTGAACGTGGGCTCCAGGTTGCGGCCGGAGATCAGCGAGCGGATCGTGGTGCGCGTGAAGGCCGAGCCCTTGCCGGGCTTCACGTGCTGAAACTCGATGATCTCGAACGGCTCACCGTCGATCTCAATCTTCATGCCCTTGCGGAACTCGGAGGTGTCGATGACGCCAGCCATGGGAGTGTGTCCTCTTTCAAAAATGATGCGTTGAGAGGCGGCTCCCATACCCCCGGGTCAGCGGGGCTCGCAAGAACAACAAAGCCGCACCTCCTTGCTGGAAGTGCGGCCCGTGATTCGCACTGCGTAAGCCCGGTTACAGCTCCTTGGCGAGCTTCGGCGCGGCGATGCGCAGCGCGTAGCGGCCCTTGCCGTAGTTGCCGTCGGGCGTGAGCGCCAACACCACGTAGTAGTCGGCGTTCACCATGCGCATGATGGTCATCACCTTCTCGGTGTTGACCGAGATCTCCGACACCGCGCCGGCCTTCAGGGTCTGCGCCGCGTTCTTGAGCTGCCCCAGCAGGTTGCCGTACTCGACGAGCGCCGTGGGGAGGTCGAGCTCCGCCGCCACCTCCGCGCGCGCGTCAGGCTGGTGCGTGTCGACCGCGATGCCGTCGAAGCCCATCACGCTGCACGCGACGGAGCCCGGCACCGAACCCACCACCTCTTCCAATGTCTCGCGGAAACCCATGGTCGTTCAGGGGCACGCCGGGACGAACCGCTGACCAGCGTAGAAGCAGCCCTGCTCAGGGACACCACCGTCGCCAAGCACCGGCGCATCGACGATGTTCGCGACGGACGGGCTGCAGTTGTCGCCCGTCTTGTAGACGTGAATCGGGAAGTCCTGCGAGCCGGTGGTGAACGCGTGGCCATCGCCGCTGTACTCACCGCGGAACTCCACCGTCGCGGTGACGTCGACCGTGTCAGACAGATCGGGCGTCGCCGAGAGCCCGTCGATCAGAATCTGGCCCAGCTCCGGAGAGATCAGATCGACGACGGCGACCGTCGCCCCCGTCAGGGGAATGGTCTGGTTCGTGACGTACTGCTTGGGCGCGGTGCCCAGCGACCGGCTCAGCTTGTACGTGATGAGCACCTGCTTCACGACGCCATGGTTGCGGTTGGCCGACTCCATGTTCGTGCCGTTGACCGTGATGTCGGTCTGGGTCGCCGTGCCGGTGAGGGTCGTGCCCACGACGTACGACACCGGCGCGCCGGGGCCGACGTCGAGGTCGCCGGCGGGCGTGTACACGTTGTCGGCAGGAGCGGAGATGGTGCCCGTGCAGGTGCTCACCGGCCAGAACTTCTCGATGGCGTACGGCCCCGGCTGCATCGCGCACCCGGCGATCAGCAGTACCGCGAGGCTCTTCAGAGGGAGTTGTTTCATGGTTCGGTTCCTCACGGGTTCTGCGCGACGGCCGCGCGGTTCAAGATGCGCGGCGTGATGAAGATCAGCAGCTCGTTCTTGTTCTCGAGCTCGCGGTGGTTGCGGAAGAAGAAGCCCAGCACGGGGATCTTGCTGAGGATCGGCAAGCCCTGCTCGCTGAACGAGCCAGCGCGCACGTAGATGCCGCCGATGACCGTGGTCTCGCCGTCTTTCACCAGCACGTTGGTGTTGGCCTGCTTGGTGGAGATACCCGGCTGGCCGTTCGCGCCCGTCGTCGACGGGTCAGGCTGGTTGTTGGTGGCGTTGATCTGCATCAACACGCTGCCGTCTTGCGTGATGTGCGGCGTCACCGTCAGCGACAAGCTCGCGGTCACGAACTGGGTGTTCGCGCCGGCCGCCGACACCTGGCTGAAGGGGATCTGCACGCCCTGGCTGATGGTCGCGGTCGAGTTGTCCAACGTCGTCACGCGGGGCGCCGAGATGGTCTTGAGCGCACCCTGGTTCTCCAGCGCCGTGAGGCGGAGGTTCAACGCCACCGCGCCACCCGCCGAGCCGAACGTGAGGCCGACCGCGCCGTTCGCGCCGGAGGGCAGGCTGACCGCGTAGTTCGACTGCGCCGGGTTGCCCGCGCCGCCCTGCCCCGCCAGGCCGCCGAACACGCCGACCGAGCTTGGGAACACGAGGCCCGTCGGGTTGCCGGTGCCAGGCGACATCACCGCGTTGCCACCCCACTGGATACCGACTTCACGGCTGAACTGGGTGCTGGCTTCGACGATGCGGCTCTCGATGAGCACCTGCGGAGTTTGCAGGTCGAGGCTGGTCACCAGCGAGCGCACCTTGCCGATGTTCTCCGGGAGGTCGCGCACGATCAGGGTGTTGGTGCGCGTGTCGACCGTCACGTTGCCGCGGGCCGAGAGCACCTCTTTCACGCGGGCCGACATCTCGTCGGCGCGGGCGTAGTTCACCGGCACCAGCGTCACCGACAGGGGCGCGGAGTTGATGGCCGCGTCACGGCGCGCCTGGCGCGACTTCGCCTCGGCCTCGAGCGTGGCGAGGGGCGCCACGCGCACGATGTTGCCGAACTCCTCCTTGCCGAGGCTCTTGCTGCGCAGCACGAGGTCGAGCGCCTGGTCCCACGGGACGTTGCGCAGGCGCACCGTCACGCGGCCACCGACGTCGTCGGCCACCACGATGTTCTTCTTGGAGATCTCCGCGATGATGCGCAGCAGGTTGTGGATGTCGATGTCCTTGAACTCGAAGGACACGCGCTTGCCGACGTAGCGGCGCTGCTGCGGCGCGCCCTCTTCAGCCACCTCTTCGGCCTCGGTCGAGAAGCCCGCCGAGCGGTTCTCCGCGACGAGCTGCTCGCTGCCGCCCTTCACGCTGAAGCGCCACTGCATGACGCCCGGGCGCTCGGTGACGACCTGCTCCAGCGCCTGCTCACCGGCCACCACCACGCGCACCTTGTCGGTCGCGCCGGGCACGGCGAACACGCTGACCATCTTCACCGGGGTGCTGAGCGCGCTGGTGTCGAGGCTGCGCTCCAGGCGGCGGGCGATGCGCGCGCCGTCGAGGTTCAGCACCGCGCTCTTGCCGTCGGGGCGCTCCACGGCCCACTTCGCCGCGCCGCCCTTCACCGTCAGCTGCACCACGCCACCCGAGGCCGACTCCTTGAACGACACGTCGGTGATCTCCGCGCTCTGCGAGGCGGCCGCGGTGGCCCCCTCGAGCGCCACCTTCTGGCCGTCGATTTCCACCTCGGCCGCGGCGTCGTCGTTCGCCGCGACCTCGTCACGCACCACGCCCTTGAGCATCAGCGAGACGCCGTCAGCCCGGCGGCGCACGTCGAAGTTGGGGCGCTGGGCGAACTCCACCACCACGCGCACCTTGTCTTCATGGGCGCCGACGCGCACGTCGCGCACGTTGGCCAGCGCCTGCTTCGGCGCGCGGGGCGAGCCCTTGAGGCCGTAGAGGTCGATGGCCACGCGCGAGGGGTCGGCGAGCTCGATGACCTCGAACTTCGCGACCTCGCCGTCGGTCACCAGCTTCAGGCCGCGGCCCTCGGCCACGATGCTCTTGAGGCGCGTCGCCGGCGACTTCACCGGCTTCTCGTCGACGCGCGAGGCGATGATGGTCTCACCGGCCACGTTCTGGCGCGGCGCCGCCGACACGGCCTCGGGCTTCGCCGCCCCGCCGCCGTCGATGGAGATGATCAGCGCGTTGCCCGACGCCTTCACGTCGTAGCCCTTCGCGTTGTTGAGCCCCAGCAGCAGCCGGCCGACCTCGGCCTTCGCGTCGGAGAACTGCGAGGCCATGATGCCCGCGACCGGGCCATTGCCGTCGTGGTGGCCCTTGATGGCTTCCACGCTCGCGTTGGAGACGTCGACCACCAGGCGATCGGGCTCCTTGAGGCGGAACACGTTGAACACCGGCGGCTCGCTGCACTTCACCGTCACTTCCACGCCCGCCGGCGTCGGAGCCACCGAGACATCTTGCAGGGTGTTCCCCGCGGCAGACGCGCTGCCCGCGAGGAGCCCGGCAAACAACAGGGCACTTTTGATCATCGTCTTCTCCATGCTCATGGCTCTCACGCGTTCGTTCAGGGAATGAATTCTTTGTTCTTGAGGAGATCGAGCGCCGGCTGGCTCGCGGCATCGGCCGCGACGCAGAGCTCGTCTTTCTTCGCAATCGGTCTGCCGTCGGCGCCGCCGCTCACGAACGAGGTGACCACGATGCACTCGCGGAGCACCTGCGTGACCTTGCCGCCGCCCTTGCCCATCTTGGTGTTGCGGCGAACGATGTGGCCCACGCCGCTGCGGTCTTCGACCATCGCCAGCGGGTTGGCGTCACCGCTGACCACCGCGACCACCCGCAGCTCGTCGAGGTCGACCTGGCACAGCGGCTCGCTGCACACCGAGTCGACCCCGCCCTGCTGCGGAGCGCGCTGCTCGCCCGCCGTCTCGATGAACAACCCGCGGAACGGGTCGCGCTTGCCGACCGGGTTGTAGCCGTAGTCGACCTGCGCGACCGCCTCGACGGGCGCGGCCTCCTCGACCTTCTTCTTGGGCGTGGCGGAGGCAGGAGGCGGCGCCTCCGGCTCATCACCGCACGCGGCGAGCGCGAGCACGCTGGCGAACAGGAGGGTTCTCACTTGCCGGCTCCTTTGGCGTCATTGAAGCGGAACGTGGTGGCGGTGAACTCGGAGTTCAGCATCACCTTTTCGCCGCGCATCGTCGGGTTGCCGAGGTGCAGGCCCGACACGTTCACGATGCGGCGCAGCCCGGCGATCTCCTGAAAGAAGGTCGCGATCTCGTGGTAGTTCCCGGTGACCGCCATGGAGATGGGGATCGCCGAGTAGAAGCCCTGCGGGGTCTCGCCGCCGGGCGTCACGCGGCCGATGTCGAGGCCCGACTTCTTGCCCACGTCGTTGAGCTGCGAGAGCAGCTCCTCGATGTCCTTCTTCTCGGGCAGCTGGGTCAGCGCCTCCTGGAAGCGCTGCTCGAGCATGTCCATCTCCTTGCGGCGCTCGCTCAGGTTGTCGGCGATGGCCTGCTTCTCGGCGAGGGTGCGGTCCTTGTTCTGCTGATCGGCCTTGATGCCCTCGATGGCGGTCTCGAGGTCTTGAATGAAGAAGAAGTAGTTGCCGCCGGTGAGCAGCAGCGCGATGGCCGCGATGATGCCTGCCTTGGCCGGTGTCGCGAGCTTGTTGACGCGTTCAATGAGTTGTTCCACGTGTCAGTTCCTTAGATCGCGAAGTTCACCGACAGCGTCATGTCGAAGTTGACGATCTTGTTGCCCTTCGCGCCCGTCGCCGCGCTGGTGCCTCGCAACTCGATGTCGGAGAAGAACTGGCCGACCAACGGCGCGCTGAACTCCTCGATCGCCGCGTCACCGCCGAGCATCTCGACCTTGATGCCGCCCGACTTGGTGCGGTCGATGATGCGGCCCATGCCCTTCGGGGTCCACACCACCGAGTTGAGCGAGCGCATGAACTCGGACACGTCGTCGTAGCTCTCGGCGCTGCCGGTGATGGCCCCCGCCCCGCCGTTCTCGACGAAGTTGTTGATCCACACCTTCTTGGGGATCGCCGTCGCCAGCGCGTCGAGCACCTTCACCGGGCCGCCGCGCTGCTTGCGCAGCTTGTCGAGCACCGCGAGCTTCTCCTCGACCTCCTTCTTGCGCTTCGCGAGGTTGTTCACCTCGCCGATGACCTTCTCCAGCTGCGCGATGCGCGCGTTGGTGTCATCGAGGTTGCGCTGCGCCTTCGCGCGCTTCTCGTCGAGCGAGTACCACCAGAAGCCGTTGCCGATGAGCGCGAGGATCAAGGCGCCCACCATCAGTACGATGAACTGGCGGCCCTGCTCGCGCTTTTGAACCTGCCGTACCGGCAGGAGGTTGATGCGGATCATCATCTCGAGCGGTCCTTGGTTAGTCGAGCTTGTCGCCGGGTTTGCGCAGTGCGAGCCCCACGGCCACGGCGGCCTGAGGCGCCACGTCCATGATGAACGCGGGGTCGAACTTGCGGTTGTCGATTTCGATCTTCTTGAAGGGGTTCAAGATCTCCACCGGCACGCCCACGCGCGACTCGATGGTCTTGAAGAGCGCCGGCACCTTCGCCGTGCCGCCCGACAGGTAGACCTTGGTGAAGTTCGCGTCGGCCGCGGTGCCCGCGTAGAAGTCGAGCGACCGCTGGATTTCACCGGCCACCTGCTCGGCGACCTGGCTCATCACCTTCTCGACCTCTTGCGGCACGACGGCGTCGGCGTCTGAACGGCCACCGCCGACCTTCAGCGCTTCGGCCTCTTCGTACGACACCGAGAGCTGCTTCTGGATCTCTTCGGTGAACTGGTTGCCACCGATGGTGACGTCGCGGGTGAAGGTCGTGACCCCCTGCGCGAGGATGTTGATGTTCACCACCGCCGCGCCCGCGTTGATGAGCACGATGGTCTCGTTGGCCGGCGCGTCGTAGTTCGCCGAGAAGCAGTTCTGCACCGCGAAGGCGTCGACGTCGACCACCACCGGCGTCAGGCCCGCTTCAGACACGACCGACGAGTAGTCGTTGATCATGTCCTTCTTGGCGGCGACGAGCAGCACGTCCATCTGGCCGGTGGCGTCGTTCGCGTCAGGGCGGAGGATCTGCGTGTCGAGGTTCACGTCCTTGATGTCGAAGGGGATGTGCTGCTCCGCCTCCCACTGGATTGCCTCCTCGAGCTCCTCCTGCGACATGCGGGGCATCGAGATCTTCTTGATGATCACCGAGTGACCGGAGACGCCGATGGCGACCTCCTTCTGCTTGACCTTCAGCTCACCCAGCAGCTCCTGAATCGCCTGCACGATCGCGGTGCTGTTCATCAGCGCGCCGTCGACGATCGCCTCCGGAGGGAGCGGCTTCATGCCGAAGCTCTGCAGCGCATAGCTGAGCTCCCCGCGGCGCCGCTGCTCCTTGAGCTGAATGAGCTTCACACCGGAGCTCCCGATGTCCAAGCCCAGCGCCAGTTTGCCCTTCGCCATAGCGACTACTCCTTCGCGTGTGACTGCAAGCCTACGGTCGTTTCACGGACTTCAAAGAAAATGGCCGTCACTCTTCGAACACCTGGTCGCGATCGGTGACCTTCAGCCCGAGCGCGAGGATGATTTTCCGCTTGGTGTCGACGCGGCACTGCTCGCCCCGCTCGACGCGATCGATGGTCAGCACCGAGACGCCGGCTCGCCTCGCCAACTCCGCCTTCGACAACAGCCGCTCCTCACGGAGCACTTGCACCCGGTTGTTCTTCTTCTCGTCGTCCGCGCTCATGGTGTGGATCACCATCGTCTCCCCTTTCGGCGAGGGGAGTCAACGTTTCTGATCACTCTTTGACCCCATAATTATACGTCAATTATATGTAAGCATACCCTCAGTTGATGTGGGGCACGGTGCGCCTACCAGCCGTGGTGTGGATCAGGCGCCGCCTTTTTCGCCTTCGGCGTCGGCGTCGATGCCGTAGTCCTTCAGCTTGTAGAGCAGCGCGCGGTGGCTGATCTCCAGCAGCTCGGCGGCGCGCGTGCGGTTGCCCTTCGTCTTCTGGAGCGCGGCGCGGATGAACGACGCCTCGACCTGCTCGATGGCGCGCTTGAGCGAGTAGTTCGCCTCTTGCGGGCTGGGGAGCGTGAGCGCGCTGGGCGCGGCCGGCTGGCTCCACAGCTTCTCGGGCAGCACCGCGGGCGTCACCAGCGCGCCGTCGGAGAGCAGCGCCGCGCGCTCGAGCGCGTTCTCGAGTTCGCGCACGTTGCCGGGCCACGCGTAGCGCCGCAGCAGCTCTTCGGCGTCGTCGGTGAAGCCGGCGAGCGGCACCTCGCGGTTGAACTCGCGGTTGAAGCGCTCGAGGAAATGCCGCGCCAGCTTGAGGATGTCGTCGCCGCGCTGGCGCAGGGCGGGCACCTGCAGCGGCACCACGTTGAGGCGGAAGAAGAGATCTTCGCGGAACTGCCCCTTGTTCACGAGCGCCTGGAGATCTCGCAGCGACGCGGCCACCACGCGCACGTCGATCTTCTCGGAGCGGCTCTCGCCCACCGGGCGCACTTCGCTCTCCTGCAGCACGCGCAGCAGCTTCACCTGCGCGGCCATCGGGAGCTCGCCCACCTCGTCGAGGAAGATGGTGCCGCCGTCGGCCTCGGAGAACACGCCGCGCCGCGCGGTCTTCGCGTCGGTGAAGGCGCCGCGCGCGTGCCCGAAGAGCTCCGACTCGATGAGCGTCGGCGCGATGGCGCCGCAGTTGATGGCCACGAAGGGCATCGCCGCGCGCGGCGAGAGCTCGTGCAGCGCGCGCGCGACCAGCTCCTTGCCGGTGCCGCTCTCGCCGGTGATGAGCACGGTGCTGGTGACGGGCGCGAGGCGGGCGATCTGCTTCTTGAGCGCCTGCATCGGTGCGCTCTCCCCGAGGAGGCGCTGCAGCGGGCCCGAGGGTGCGAACTCGCCGCGCAGCCGCTGGTTCTCTCGCAGCAGGCGCCCACGCTCCTCGACCTTCTTGAGCAGGAAGACGACCTCTTCGGGCTTGAAGGGCTTCTCGATGAAGTCGTACGCGCCCTTCGCCACCGCCTCGAGCGCGAGGTCCTTGCTGCCGTACGCGCTCATCACCAGGAAGGTGAGCCCCGGGTGCTGCGCCTTCGCCTTCTCGAGCAGCTGCAGCCCGTCGAGCTTCGGCATGCGCACGTCGGAGAGCACCACGTCGTAGTCGCGCGCGCTCAGTTCCTTGAGCGCCTCTTCGCCGTCGGAGACCGCGCGCACCTCGTAGCCGTGCTCGGCGAGCACCAGCGTCAGCACGTGACGAATCGCGACCTCGTCGTCGGCGATCAACACATGGCGCAGCGCAGGCATCGCGGCGGGTCTATCACGGCACCGGGAGCGTGATGACGAAGCGCGCGCCCGGCGTCGGCTTGTCGGCCAGCTCCAGCGTGCCCTCGAACTGCGCGAGGAGGTGCCGCGAGACGGCGAGCCCCAGCCCGGTGCCCTGCCCCGCGGGCTTCGTCGTGAAGAACGGCGCGAACAGCCGCGCCCGCACCTCAGCGGGGATGCCGGGGCCCGAGTCATCGACCACGATGCGACCGCCTTCTTCGAGCGCGATGGTGAGCTCGCCCTGGCCGCTCATCGCCTGCGCGCCGTTGATGAGGAGGTTCACGAGCACCTGCGAGAGCGGGCCCGGCTCCGCGCGCAGCCACAGCGCCCCCGGGCCCTCGACCTTCACGCGCACGTTCTGGAATTCGCGCCCCGCGCCGAGCAGCCGCACGCACGAGTCGATCACCGGCCGCACGTCGACGGGCTGCGCCTTGCCGCGCGAGGGCCGCCCGAGCTCCAGCAGGCTGCGCACGATGGAGTCGATGCGCTGCACCTCCGACTCCACGCGGGTCAGCAGATCCTGCACCTCGGCGTTGTCCTTCGCGCGCATGCGCAGCACCGAGAGGTACCCGAGGATCCCCGAGAGGGGGTTGCCCACCTCGTGCGCAACGCCCGACGCGAGCTTGCCCACCGTCGCGAGTCGATCTGCGGCCACCAGCTCGGCCTGCAACCGCACCAACGTCTCGTTCGACCTCGTGAGCTCCTCGAGCCGGCGCTCGTTCACCTCGCGCTCCACCGCGATCTCCGCGCCCCAGCGGCGCTTCACCGCGGCCTCGGTGCGCGCCGCGGCGCGCCCGATGAACACGTTGAGGATCAAGAACACCAGCAGCGCGCTGACGGCGAGATCCAACCCCAGCACCAGCGAGTCGGCCCGCTGCCACTCAGCGCCGCGGCTGGCGCGCGCCAGCACCGGCTGCAGCGACACCCACGTCGGGCCCACGGTGAGCGCCGTGATGGCGAGGGTGGCGAAGAAGAGCCGCCACCTCATGCGTCGTCTTTCTCACCGAGGCCCTGCTTCGCGAGCCGGTAACGCAACGAGCGGAAGGTGAGGCCCAGCAGGCTCGCCGCGCGCATCTTCACGCCGCCCGACTGCCGCAGCGCCTCCTGGAGGAACCGGCGCTCGACCTCGTCGAGGTGGCGCTCGAGCGAGAAGCGCTCACCGATGGAGACCTCCGCCGGCGGCGCGGCGTCGGGCGCACCGGTGACCGACGGAGGCAGGCTCTCGAGCGTCAGCTCATCGCCGTCAGCCAGCGTCGCCGCGCGCTCGATGAGGTTCTCGAGCTGCCGCACGTTGCCGCTGAACGAATACGCCTCGAGCTTCTTGAGCGCGTCCTCCGTGAAGCGCAGGCTCGGCCGCCCCAGCGCCTCGGCGAAGCGCCCGAGGAAGAACTGCGTCAGCGGGCGGATGTCTTCGCGGCGCGCGCGCAGCGGTGGCAGCTCGATGTTGATGACGTTGAGGCGGAAGAGCAGGTCTTCGCGGAAGCGCCCCGCCTTCACCTCTTCGTCGAGGCGGCGATTGGTGGCGGCCAGCACGCGCGCCTCGAAGGGGATCTCGCGCGAGCTGCCCACCGGCTTCACCCGGCGCTCCTGCAACACGCGCAGCAGCTTGACCTGCGTCGCGGGCGGCAGCTCGCCCACCTCGTCGAGCAACACCGTGCCGTCACCCGCGGAGACCAGGATGCCCGAGCGGTCGGCCTGCGCGCCGGTGAACGCGCCCTTTACGTGCCCGAACAGCTCGCTCTCGAGCACGCCCTCGGCCAGCGCGCCGCAGTTCACCGGCACGAACGGCGACGCCGCGCGCGGGCCGCGGTTGTGGATCGCGCGGGCCACCACCTCCTTGCCCGTGCCGCTCTCGCCGGTGATGAGCACCGTGGTGCGCGCGGCGGCCACCTTCTCCACGAGCTGCCACACGTGGCTCATCGCCGCGCTGGCGCCGAGGAAGTTCCCCGCCCGGGGGATGACCGCCTGCTTGAGCTGCCGGTTCTCCTCCTGCAGCTTCGACTTCTCGACGGCGCGCTCGACCAGCAGCAGCAGCTCCTCGTTGTCGAAGGGCTTGGTGATGTAGTCGTAGGCGCCCTGGCGCATCGCCTCCACCGCGGAGGCCGGCGTGCCGTAGGCCGTGATGACGATGACCTC
>CAMLFP010000011.1 GCA_946479335.1 uncultured Archangium sp. | reverse complement strand
GGCGCTCGCGTCTTGATCAGCGACCTACTTCGACGCCTCGAGCTGCGCCTGTTCGGCCGCCGCGCGCTTCGACTTGTAGGCGATGTACCCGATGACGCCGCCCATCATGCCCAGCGGCAGCAGCGAGATGATGATGGTCATCGTCAACAGCGCGCCGCTCGCGCGGTCTTCACCGGCTCCACACACCGCACAGGCGAAAAGGAGAGCGTTCATGTCAGAAGTACACCCGCGCGTAGATGACCGGCCACAGCAGCACCACGAAGTACCAGAAGGTCTGCACCGCGAAGAACAGCCCGGCGCTCATCTTCCCGCGCGCCATCTGCACCCACGCGAAGAGCATCGCCAGCAACGCGACGATGGCGTGCGCCGCGTGCCCGCCGACGATCAAATAGAAGAAGCTGCCCATCGGCGAGCTGCGAAGCGTGAGGCCCTGCGAGAGCAACGCCGCCCACTCCACGCCCTGCAGCGCCACGAAGGCCGCGCCCAGCCCCCACGCCCCGAGCAACAGGTAGTGCGCGCTCGGCTGCTGCTTCTTCCACAGCCGGTAGCTGATGAAGAGCACCACGCCCGAGAGCATGAGCAGCGCGGTGTTGAGCGCGGTCGCCTCCGCCGGGAGCCGCGGCTGCCCGGGCATCGGCCACAGCCCCGGCAACGCGCTCGCCTTCGAAATGGTGTGCGCGGAGATGAGCCCGGAGAAGAACATCACCTCCGAGACCACCAGGATCAACGTGCCCAGCACCGCGCTCGGCATCACCGGCTTGTTGCGCGGTGGGCTCGACAGCGGCGCGGGCACGGTCGACTCCATCTCAGTGCTTCTCTGCGTGGTGACCTTCGCCACCGGCCGCGTCGGCCTTCAGGCCTTCGTCGACCACCTTCTTCGCGGCGTCGTTCGACCACCGCTGGCCTTCGTGCTTCATCACGTCGGGCGCCACGCCGCCGATGAAGACGAGCATGAACGCCAGCATCGTCAGCATCAGGAAGCCGATGTACCGCTTCTCGACGGTGAGGTGCATGAAGTGCTTGATGACCAGGTACGCCTTCACCAGCGCGACCGCGAAGGCCACCGTCACCACGATGCCGGTGATGTGCCAGCCCATCTGCTGCGCCGCGAGCGCGGGCACCAGCGAGACGAGCAGGAGCACCAGCAAGATGACCCAGATCTTCTTGTAGTGGGCGCTGTGGTCTTCGTGATGACCGTGCCCGGCGTCGGTCGAACCTGCAGGAGCGGGGGCGTGCGTGTCAGACATGATTCACTTGCCGATGTAGAGGAGGGGGAACAGGAAGATCCACACGATGTCGACGAAGTGCCAGTAGAGGCCGACCGCTTCGACCCGCTGGAGGTCCTTCATCTTCGCGGCGTCCATCGCGATGACCGCCATGATGATGGCGCCCACGATGACGTGCAGCCCGTGGATGCCGGCCGCCACGTAATAGAAGCTCCAGAACGTGTGGCTGGAGATGGTGAGGCCCGCCTGGATCTCGTGCGTCCACTCGAAGGACTTCACGACCAGGAACATCAGGGCGCCGCCCACCGTGTACCAGAGGAACTTCGCGGCCTTCTTGCCGTCGCCCAGCTCCGCGGCGTTGTGCGCCAGCACCGCGAACAGCGAGGAGGTCAGCAGCACGATGGTGTTGAGCGCGCCCAGCCAGGTGTTGGTGTGCTCCGCGTGGCTCGCCCATTCCGGGTGGCCGATGCGGTGCATGATGTAGCTGCCCAGCACGCCGCCGAAGATGACGATTTCAGAGGCGATGAGCCACCACACGGCCAGCTTGCCGGTGGAGATGCCCGTCGCGCTGCGGGTCGTCGCAATAGGTCTCGTCATGCTCATGATTCAGCTCGCTGCATTCTGAGGCCAGTAGTCTTCCTGGCGATCGGGGTGACTGAACTCATACGGCCCGCGGTACACGTTCGGCAGCCCTTCGGGGAAGTTGCCGTGCGGCGGAGGCGACGGCGCCTGCCACTCCAGCGTGTTCGCCTTCCACGGGTTGGCCTCGGCCTTCGCGCCCTTGACCATCGAGTAGAAGAAGTTCACGACGAAGACCACCTGGAAGGCGAGCAGCACCACCAGCGACAACGTGGCCAGCACGCGCATGTCCTGCATGCCCGGCTTCATCAGGTCGGGGAAGTGCGTGTAGTCGTAGATGCGGCGGTGGTCGCCGCGCGCGCCCAGCAGGAAGAGCGGAATGAAGATGAAGTTGAAGGGGATGATGGTGCCCCAGAAGTGCACCTTGCCCCAGGTCTCGTTCATGTACCGGCCGAACATCTTCGGGAACCAGTAGGTCAGCGCCGAGAAGGTGGCGATGAACGCGATGGGGAAGAACGTGTAGTGGAAGTGCGCGAGCACGAAGTACGTGTCGTGGAAGTAGATGTCTGCGCCCGACGCGCCGAGGAAGATGCCCGTCACGCCGCCGACCAGGAACTCGGCGATGAACGCCAGCGCCCACAGCATCGGCGTCTGGAGGCGGATGGACCCGCCGAACAGCGTCGCGATGTACACGAACACCATCTCCGCCACGGGGATGGAGATCAGCAGCGTGGTCACCGAGAAGATGTTCGCCATGCGCGGGTCGATGCCGGCGACGAACTGGTGGTGGGCCCACACGAAGAACGAGAGCGCGCCCGTGCCGACCGCCGTGTAGAGCACCGTCTTGTACGCGAAGAGCTTCTTGCGCGAGAAGGTGGTGATGACCTCCGCGACGATGCCCATCGCGGGCAGCAGCACCACGTACACCTCGGGGTGACCGAAGAACCAGAACAGGTGCTGCCACAGCACCGGGTCACCGCCCTTGTTGGGGTCGAAGAAGCCGGTGTGCAGGGTCTGGTCGAACATCAGCATCACCGCGCCGGCGATGAGCGGGCCGACCGACGCCATGAAGAGGATGGACGCGATGATGATCATCCACACCACGATGGGCACGTCGAACATCTTCATGCCCGGGGCGCGGCTGTTCATCACCGTGGTGACGAAGTTGATGCCGCCGAGGAGGAACGCGGCGAACTCCAGCGCCACCGCCAGCAGCCACAGCGTCGCGCCGTGCGGCGTGAGGTTGTATTCGGCCTTCGCCGAGAGGGGGGGGTACGCCGTCCACGCGCCGCCGAAGCCACCGCCCTGCGCGAAGAACGAGATGAACAGCACGATGATGGAGACGAGGAAGATCTGGTAGCTCAGGCGGTTCAACCGCGGGAACACCATGTCGTCGCAGCCGATCATCAGGGGGATGAGGTAGTTCCCCAGCGCGGCGATCAACACCGGCATCGCCACCCAGAAGATCATCACCGAGCCGTGCGTGGTGACGAGCGCGTTGTAGTCGGTCGCGGTCACGCGGCCCCAGCCCGGCACCGACATGCCCGGGAAGGCGAGCTGCATGCGGAACACGTACACCGCGAAGCCGCCGACGATCGCCATCAGCAGGCCGGTGAACATGTACTGCATGCCGATCATCTTGTGGTCGGTCGACCAGAGGTACTTGTGGAAGAAGTTCGGCTCGGCGTGGTGGCCGTGCCCGTGGGCGTCGTGCCCGTGGCCTTCATGCCCGTGTTCGGCGGTTGCGCTGCTCATTTCATGCCTCCGGTCTGCTCCGTCGGAGTGGTCAAGGCCGCGGTCGCAGGGGTCTGCGTCAGCTGCCAGGCCGCAAAGTCTTCAGGGGTGTGGACGATGACGCGCGCGGGCATCAGGCCGTGGCCGATGCCACAGATCTCAGTGCACTGGATGTCGAAGCCGCCGGTCATCGTCGGCTTGAACCAGCCGCGGATGGTGCGCCCGGGGATGATGTCCTGCTTCAGGCGGAAGACGGGCACCGAGAAGCTGTGCAGCACGTCGCGGCTCTGGAGCTCGAACTGGTACGTCTTGTCCTTCTCCACGTGGAGCTCGTCGACCATGCGGATGTCGTCGGCCGTGTCGAGCTTCCCGTCGGGGCCGGGGTGCACGAAGGTCCACGCCCACTGCTGCGCGATGACGCGCACCGTGGCGTCAGACTGCGGCATGGTCTGCTTCACTTCCTGCCAGGCCTGCACCGCGAAGAACATGATGGTGATGTCGAAGATCAACGTCGCGTAGTGCGGGATGGAGACCCACTTCTTCTCCTTCGGGTCCTCGCCCGCGATGTACTGGGCCTTCACGCCCTCCTTCGCGTTGAACTTGACGATGAAATAGAAGAACACCGCCTCGGCGAGGAACCACCAGAAGCCGACGATGGCGGTGATCAGCAGAATCAGGAAGTCGATCTGCCCGGCGAACGATGAAGCGCTCTCGACGTACTTGCTGATCATGGTTCAGCTCCGGAGCACGAAGATGGCGACCAGCGCGAAGAACGCCAGCGCGCCGCCCGCGGTCAGCAAGAAGACCGTCTTCGACAGTTGATCAGGGTTGGTGGGGGTGTCGCTCATGTCACTCTCTCACTTCGAATTCGCCAGCGTGCCGATGTGGGCCACGACGTTCTTCACCGCCTGCTCGTCGGCGAGGGTCAGCGACATCGGCCGCATCTGCGCGCCGGTCACGTCCTTCGGGTTCGTCCCGCGGATGCCGGCGCGGAACTTCTTGAGCTGGCTGACCAGGTACCAGTCGTGCTGGCCGGCGATGGGCGGCGCCTTGAGCGCCTCGTTGCCCTTGCCGTCGGGGCCGTGGCACGCGAGGCAGGTGCCGTACGACGCCTTGCCCGCGGCCGCGTCGGCCTCGAGGGTCTTCGGCTGCGCGCGCGACGGGAGCGACGCGACGTAGCCGATGACGGCCTTGATCTCCCCGTCGTCGAGCATCTGGCGGGTCATCGGGCGCATGCGGAGGCCCTCGATGTCGTCAGGGTGCGCGCCGCGAACGCCGGTGCGGAACTTGTAGAACTGCGCCTCGAGGTACCACGCGGGCATGCCGGCGATGGCAGGCGCCGCGACCGTCTCGTTGCCCTGGCCGTCAGGCCCGTGGCAGCTCGTACAGGAGGCAAACAGCTCTTTCCCCGACAGCGGCTCTCGGGCACCACCGGGGTGACACGCGCTCAACGCGCACGTCAGCGCCAGCGCAGACAACGACTTCAGCTTTCCGTGCATTGCGACGGGCCGTTTGTCACAGCCCCCCGCTGTCTCCAAGGGAATTGCTGGGGTGCGAAAAGTGCCGCTGATGCCTTCAGTGGCGCTTCCTGTTGAGCCAGAGATGCCCCAACGCCAGCCACACGCCCACCAACGCCAGTGGATCTGCCGTGGAGCACCCGCAGCCCGGCTTCGCGTTGACGGTGCCGCCTCCGCCGCCGCTCCCGCCGGTGCCTGCGTCGGGCACGCCCGCGTCGCTGCCGGAGCCTCCGCCCGCGCCACCGCCCATGCCCGCGTCGGTCACCACCGGCGTCGCCAGCGTGAAGACGCACTCGGTCCACCCGGTGGTGTTGTACGGGTCGCTGAACCGCACGCGGAGCCGGTAGTCACCGTCGCTCCAGGTGACGCCGGTGAGGAGCACCGTGGTGTCGAGCACGCCCTGTTGCGCGGCGGTGGTGGCGAAGAGCGGCGTGGCCGTCGCCGGGTCGTCGGCGGCGCGGAAGAGCTGCACCTCGACGGTGATGGGGTCCATCTCCACGTCGTTGACGTTGGGCACCGTGAGCTCGCCCGGCGGCTGCGTCAGCGTGAAGCCGGTGGCGCAGCTGGCGAACGGCGCGCCCAGCGTCGGCGCGGTGGGGCTGGTGTTGTCGCGCACGCGGAACTGGTTCACGTTGCTGTACGGCGTGGAGGCGCCGCGCGAATCCATCGCCTTCACGCGCGCGAAGTACACCCCGCCCCACTCGAGGTCTTGCGCCAGCGTGTACTGCGTGGTGGTGGAGCCCTGCGCCGTCGCGATGGGCGCGCTGGTCTCGACGAGGGTGTTGAAGGTGAGGTCGGTGGCCACCTCGAACTGCAGCGTCACCGCGTCGCCCTCGGGGTCGACGGGGTTGGTCGACTGCAGCGTGGCGCGGCGCACGACCACCTCTTCGCCGTCGAGCGGCTTGGTGAGGCTGGGCGTGCCGGGCGGGTCGTTGAGCGCGTCGACGAAGAAGGTCCACGCGTTGGTCCACGGGCTGTGGCCGTTGCTCGCGGTGCCGTCGTACGCGCGCGCGCGCCACCGCACCCACGCGTTCTCGGGCAGCGAGGCGGCGGTGTACGTGACCTCCGGGCGCGGCGTGCCGGCGTCGGCGAGCCAGCCGCCGGTGAGGCCCACCACCGTGCCGCTCTGCACGCCACCGTCGGCCAGCAGCGTGAGCTCGAACTCGTAGCTGAGCGTCTCCTCGTCGGGGTCGGTGCTCTCGAGGCACACCAGGTCGGGCGTGTGGGTGGCGACGGTCGCGCCGGCGTCGGGCGACTGCAGCTGCGGCACGGTGGGCGGCAGGTTCACGCCGTTGACGATGACGGTGGCCGTGGCGGTCGCGGTGAACTCGCCGTCAGACACGGTGCCGACGAACTCGTACGGCCCGTTGCGCGCGGAGGTCTGTGACGCCGTCCACGTGATGACGTAGCTGCCGGTCGACACGTCCATCGTGGCGCCGCCTACCACCACGCCCATCGCGTCGCGGATCTCCACCGTGCCGCCGGTCAGGTTGCCGTCGGGGTCGAGGAAGTTGAAGCTCAGGCCGATGCTGTCGGTCTCGTCGATGGTGATGGGCCCGGTAATCGGCGTGCCGTTGGGCAGCGTCACCGTCAGCAGCGGGCGGCGGTTGCCCATCGCCAGGTGCAGCGCGTAGGTGCCCGCGGTGGTCTGGCCCGCGCCGGTCCACGACGAGTCACCGTAGGTCGAGACCACCACGCAGTAGCGGCCGTCACCGCCCACCTCGCCGGTGTCGAGGCTGCTGTTGAGGCCGAGCCCCGGCGCGTCGTCATTCTCGGCGAGGCGACCGGTGGGCTGGCCGCTCGACGACGACACGCGCCAGAACGACACCATCGGGTCGAGCCACGGGCTGTCGACGACGGTGTTGTCTTCGAGGGTCAGCGTGCCGCGCACCGTCACCACGAAGCGGTCGGGCGCGAGGGCGTCGAAGCAGTACCAGTCGGTGTCTTGCGCGCTGCGCGGGCCGATGGAGGCCGCGCTGTCGTACGGCTGCGGCGGCGCCGCGCGGAAGAGGCTGCTGTCGATGGCCGCCACCGCGTCGGAGTCGCTGTTGTCGGGTTCGTGCGCGCTGTTGTCGGCGCCGGGCAGCGTGACGGTGCCCGCGGTCAGCACGCCTCCCGCGGTGACGTTGAAGTTGGGCATCACGGTGTCGGCCAGCGTGTAGTTCGGGTCGTGCAGCACCAGCCGCGTCGCGCCCGCGCGCAGCCCGCGGAACGAGAACTCCCCGGGGCGCTCCGCGATGCTCTTGGTGGTGTCGTTGTGGTGCACCGCGCGGTTGCTCATCAACTCCGCGCGCGCGCTGAGCCCGCCCTGCGGCGCGTTGGAGGTGTTGACCGCGATGCCGTCCATCCCTCCGAGTTGCTCGACGGTGATGACCAGCCCCGAGAGGCCCGCGCTGGTGACGGTCAGCACGTCGGCGCCCCCGGGCGTGTAGCCATCGCCATCGGCGTCGTACCAGCGGTCGCCCCAGTTGCCGCTGATGCCGGTCGGCATGCGCGTGTCGAGCTTGTAGGTGCCGTCGGCCACCGTGAAGCTGAAGTCGCCGTTGCCGTCGGTCAGCGTGGTCGTCGCGATGACGTAGCCCTTCGACGTCGGGCTCCACAGCCGCGCCTCCATGCCCGACAAGCCGTTGCCGCCGGGGTCCTGCACGCGGCCGGTGACGGTGCCGGCCAGCGCGACCGTCGAGGCCAGCGCCATCAGGGATGCGAACCGCATGGAGAACTCCTCTTCAGTAGAAAGAAACGACGATCGACACCGACTCGCTGCCCACCGTGGCAGTGACCGTCTTCGCCCCCGACGCCGTGCACTTGAGGAAGATGGGCGGCGCGCTGACGCCGTCGGCGCCGGTGGTGGTGACGTTGCCGCCTCCGCCGACGGTCGGGCCCATCGCGCAGCCCTGCGCCGGGGTCACCGAGAACGTCGCCTGCTCGCCGTCCAACAGGTTGCCGCCGGCGTCGCGCGCGGTGAGGGTCAGCGTGAACGAGCTGTTGCCGTCGGCCGGGAGGCTCACCGTCGGGTCGCTGGTGATGGTGCTGGTGGCCGCCGAGAAGTCGCCGCGCAGCACGTCGAACTGCACGCTCTCGTCAGCCGCGCCGCTGCCGTCGGGCGTGGTCTGCGCGCGCAGCGCGTAGCCCGTCTGCGGCTTGTTGATGATGAGGTTGTCGAAGGTGATGAGGCCGTCGACGGCGGAGATCATGTTCGTCGCGCTGCCCGCGTTCTGCACCACGCCGCCCGAGGAGCGCACCAGCTTGAGGTACGCCGCGTACGCGCCGGTGGCGCGGTTGCCGTTGGCGTCGAGCACCTCCAGCACCACCGCCGGGGACATGGGGATGCCGGCCTTGGTCAGGCTGGGCTGCGCGAAGAAGTGGATGCCCTCCGGCGGGCCGGGCGCGAAGGTGACGGTCTCCGGCGCGAGGTGAATCATCACGTCGCCCTCGCCCACCGTGACCTTGAGCGTCTTCTCGCCCGTCCTGGTCGACGCCAGCGAGCCGTGCACCACGCCGTCTTTCCCGGTGCGGTCGCCGTTGCCGCCGATGGTGACGCCCTCGCCCACCACCTCGTAGGTGACCAGCGCCGACGGCACCACGTGGCCTTCGGCGTCGCGCACGGTGACGGTGAAGTTCACCGGGGTGTTGTCGGCGATCGCCGCGCCACTCTGGAAGGTGACCTCGGTTCGACCACGCGCGGGGTGCCCAACGACGTCACAACCCAGGAGCGTCAACGCTGCCAACAACCACGGGAAACGCATGCCCCCTCTTTACCCCGTCTGGCGGAGTGGCGCGATGTGTCCTCCCGGCTGGCGCGATTGATCCGCCGGGCGGGCGACAACTCCCATCATGGCTCCCGTGTTGCTCTACAAGCGCTTCGGCGCGGTCTTCTTCTCGCACTTCCTGCAGCGCCTGGGAGACGAGGACGCCGCGATGAACGCCACCCGCGCGGCGCTCGCGGAGCTGCTGGCGCAGGGTGACGCCTCGGAGCCGGCGGTGCGCCGCTACCTCGCGCAGCTCGAGCGCTGACAAACAAGACCGGCGACACCACGTGGGCGTCACCGGTCGGGTGCAGCGAAGCGCGGCCGTCTTACGGCTTGGGCGCGGGCGCTTCCTTCTTCGCGGCGCCGCCACCGGCCGCCTTGAACTGCGAGTTGTACATGCGGATCAGCTCGTTGGTGAGGTCGAGCGACGCGGGCGCCCAGGCGAGGCCGGAGCTGCTCTTGTCGAACACCATGGTGAGGCCCTCACGCTGGGCGATCTGCCCGAGGAGCTGCTCCAGCTTGGGGAAGATGGCGCCCAGCTCCTTGCGCTCCATCTCACCGAGCTCGCCGCGCAGCTTCTCGGCCTTCTGCGCGAACTCGTAGGTCTTCTTCTGGAGGTCCATCTCCTTCTGCGCCGCGACCTTGTCGTCCATCGTCGGCTTCTGCTTGGTGTACGCGTCGACCTCGGCCTGCAGCGCCGCCTTCTCCTTCTCGAAGGCCTTCTGCTTGGCGTCGGCCTGCGACTGGAGCCGGAGCTTGGCGGCCTTGCCCTCTTCGACCTCGGTGACCGCCCGCTGGATGTCGACGTACGCCGCCTTGAAGTCGTTGGCGTGGGCCGCGCTCGCGAAGAGGAGCGCCGCGCTGATGACAGACTTGAAAGACATGTGAAGCCTCCGAAAAGGGAACCGCTCTGAAAGTGGCGGCTCCTATAGCTGCCTTCGTACGGAATGAAAGCGGCGTTATTTCAGACCTTCAGCGTCACGCCTTCGCGCGCGGCGAAGACCTCGAGCTCGGCCCCCCGCTGTTCGGCCCGTTCCTGACACTCCATGACCATCAGCTCGACCTCGCGGTCGCTGTGCATCGGGTCGTGGTGGGTCAACGCCAGGCGGCGCACGCGGGCCTGCGCGGCGAAGTCGACGACGGTGGTGGCGCGCGGGTGGCCCCAGCCCACCTTCTGCGCGTACTCCTGGTCGGTGTACTGCGCGTCGGCGATGAGCAGATCAGCGCCCTTCACCGCGGTGATCAGCTCCGCGGGCAGCTTGCGCAGCGCGTTCGGCTCGCGGGCCGGTTGCTCCGGGTCGAGGAGCAGTTGATCAAGCTCCGAGTCGGTGGCGAACACCACGCTGCGGCCCTGATGTTCGACGCGGAAGCCCACCGAACCGCCGGGGTGCTTCTGGCCGAAGGCGGTCACCGTGACGTCGTCGATGCGCACCGACTCCCCGGAGAAGCTGCGCGAGACGATCTTCGCGCCGAGGTCTGAGAAGCGCACCGGGAAGTACGCGTTCGACATCTGCCCCGAGAGCAACTGGTAGTTCTTGTCGTCGCCGTGCGGGCCGTACACCGAGAGCGTGGTGGTCTTCGAATACACCGGCCCGAAGAACGGGAAGCCCTGGATGTGGTCCCAGTGCGGGTGCGAGAGGAACAGATGCAGCGTGAGCGGCCGGGCGACGCGCGAGAGCTGCACTCCGAATTCACGCAGGCCGGTGCCCGCATCGAAGATGAGGATGGTGTCGTCGACGCGCACCTCGACGCACGAGGTGTTGCCGCCGTAGCGCCGCGTTCTCGGCCCGGGGGTGGGAATCGAACCGCGCACGCCCCAGAAGCGCACGAAGATGTCGCTCACGTGCCCTCCCGGTAGGTGAGCGTCACGTCGCCGAGCTGGATTTCATCGCCGTCGCGCAGCACCGCCGCGTGCACCTTGAGGCCGTTGAGCATGATGCCGTTGCGGCTCCCGAGGTCTTCGACGGTGTACTCGCCGTCGGTGCGCGTCAGCTTCGCGTGCGCGCGGCTGACCTCTTCGCTCTCGAGCAGCAGCGTGGCCTGCTCTCCGCGGCCCAGCACGTACTCGTTGCCGTCGAGCACGAACTTCTCGCCGCGACGCTTCGACACCAGCACGTGCGGCCGGTACGTCACCGGGCGGAAGCCCTTCACCCTCACCGCGACTGCCGTACGGAATTCCTCGAAGTCCTCTTCGTCGGCGGGCATCGTCGCGCGAGCGTAACTGATGCAGCCATGAGCGTCTTCCTCGCCGTCGATGTCGATGATGCAGTGCGCGCGCGCGTGGCGGACACCATCGCCGCCATTTCGCCCCGCTTCACCGCGAAGTGGCTGCCGCCCGAAAAACTGCACGTCACGGTGCTCTTCCTCGGCGAGCTGCGGCCCGCGCCAGAAGTCGTCGACGCGCTCGCCGCGGCGCACGCGCCCTTCGACCTGGAGCTCTCGGGCGCCGGCACCTTCGTCACCGCGCGCGCGCCGTCGGTGCTGTGGCTGGGCGTGGCGGGAGACCTCGCGGCGCTGCGCGCGCTCCACCTGCGCGCGGTGGAGCACCTGCGGCCGCACGACGCGAAGGACTACGTGCCGCACCTCACGCTGGCGCGCGCCAAGCTGCCCGGGTTCCTCGAGCCGGCGCGCGAGGCGCTGGCGTCATTCACCGCGGGGCCGTGGCGCGTCACCGGGCTCACGCTCTACGAGAGCACGCACCAGCGCTACCACGCGCTCCACCGCAGCTCCCTCTCCCTGGGGAGAGGGCCGGGGTGAGGGGCGCGTTCACCCGCCGCGCGACAGCGCGCGCATCGCGTCGTTCTCAAAGTGTTCGACGCCGGTCTTCTGCGCGTTGTCCGTGAGCTCTGCGACGAACGCGCGACCCATGTCGGTCTGATCAATCGTGCCGAACTTCCCGGGAATGAGGCGGCCCAGCCAGTCGGCGACGCGCGGCGTGTGCACGTTGCCGCCGATGATGCCCGGGCGAAACAACGCGAGCCGTTGGAAGCCGATGGCCTGCACCACCTCCTCCTTGAGCCCCATCACGCGGATGTAGCGGAACCGGCTCTTCGACGTGCTGCCCACCGCGGAGAGCAACGCGAACTGCGAGACGCCACCCGCGTGACAGCCGCGCGCGAACGCGCCCACCACGCCGACCTCCAGGGCCTTGAGCGCTTCTTCGCTCCAGGCGTTGCTGCCCGCGCCGACGCCGATGCACGACGCGCCGCACACGCGCTCGCCCTGCGCGACGAGCGCCCGCACGAGCTTCGCCACCTCGGCCTCGAAGCCGGCGGCGCCCGTGTCGAGCGTCACCTGTCGCACCTTCGCGCCGGGCAGCTCCGCGAGCGGCTTGCGGTTCACCATCACCACCTCGAGGCACGCCGGCGCGTCGACCAACGCGCGCACCACCGCGGCGCCGACCTGCCCCGTGCCGCCCGCCATCACCACGCGAAACGCGCTCATCGAGGCTCCCTGCGCGAGAGGAGCCCCGCGAGCAACAACGAGAGGTATCGCTCTCCGGCCTCGACCGGTTTCTCGCCAGCACGCGCGGCGTACTCGAGGCCGCACACCAACCGGCGGAAGTCGTTGCCGTCGAGGTCGACGCGGAGCACGCGGGCCTTCCGCGCACGCGCCACCACCTGCGCCGCCACGCGCTCCAGCCCCTTGAACTCGCGCGGAGAGGTCGCGAGCAGCGTCGCGACGTGGGGCCGCGCCAGGACCATGTGCACTGCGCCCCGCAGCGACGCCTCGAGGGCCTCCGCGGGGTCTGGGAGCGCGGCCGCGGCGGTGAGCTCGGCACGGAAGGCCGCGAGGTCTTCTTCGGCGATGGCGGTGAGCAGCGCCCGCGCGTCGGGGAAGTGACGGTAGACGGTGCCCACGCCGACCTCCGCCGCCTTCGCGAGCTCGTTGAACGTCGGCAGCTCCCCCTTTCGCGTGAGCGTCTTCGCCACCTTCACCAGGTGTTCGCGGTTGTGCTTCGCATCGGAGCGCCGGGTGGCCATGTGCTGCGCTCTACCAACAAACGGAGCGAAATTCCGTTTTGATTGCGACAAACAACAAGCGGAATATCTATCCACTTATGAGAACCCACGTCATCACCGGCGCCAACAGCGGCATCGGCTTCGAAGCGGTGCGCGCGCTGGCCCGGCAGGGTGAGCGCGTCATCATGGCGGTGCGAGACCTGTCGCGCGGGGAGGCGGCGCGCGCGAAGGTGCTCGCCGAGGTCCCCGGGGCGGCGCTAGAGCTCGAACACGTCGACCTTCTCGACCTCGACTCCGTGCGGGCGCTCGCGGCGCGCCTCGTGAGCGTCGACGTGCTGATCAACAACGCGGGGCTGGGCACCATGCCGCTCGTGCTGACGAAGGAGCGCGTGTACTCGCAGTTCGGCGCCAACCACCTCGGTCACTTCCTGCTGACGGCGCTGCTGTGGCCGAAGCTGGAGGCGGGCCGCGACGCGCGCGTGGTCACCGTGACCTCCGGCTTCGGGAAGAAGGGCGTGCTCGACCTCGCCAACCTCGACGGGAGCCGCGGCTACGGCCAGGGCCGCGCGTACATGCAGAGCAAGCTGGCGAACGCGCTTTTCGGCGCGGAGCTCGACCGGCGCCTGCGCGCGCGCGGCGCGGCGGTGAAGAGCGTGCTGGTGCACCCCGGCGTCGCCGCCACCGAGATGCAGAAGAAGCCGCGCGGGATGATGGGCGTCATCGGGCGGCTGGTGCACGCGTTCGCCTCGTCGCCGACGCGCGGCGCTCGCCCCACCGTCGACGCAGCGACGCTCGACTCCATCGAGAGCGGTGAGGTCTACGGCCCGGGGAGCGGCGAAGGCCCCGCGCGGCGCGAGGCCCCCTGGCCGTCGATGCGCGACCTCGAAGGTGCGGCGGCGCTCTGGGCGCGCTCCGAGCAACTGACCGGCGTGCGGTTCTTGAGCTGACCGTCGGCGCACCGCCGGACGCGACGTGCGTGCCTGGCAGCAGCGCGCCGCAGGGCCGGACACACCGACAGCTCGCACGCGCGACACGGCGCGCGCCGACCGCCCGGTTCGCTGCCCCACCGCGAGTTGCGTCGCGAGTGCGCGACGCAGCGCCCGACGTCCCCTCGCCTCCCCGCGTGGTTGTCTTGAGCTGCGCGGGGCGTCGCGTACATGCTGCCGCGCATGTCGCCCGGCCGGTTCGTGCTCACCTTCGTGCTGTTGCTCGCCCTCGCGGGAGGCGCGGGAGCGCTCCTCGTCCCGCTTCCTCGCACCGTGCGCTGTGAATACGAGCTGCTCGCCGCTGGGAAGACGCCGGTGGCCGCGCCCCTCGACGGCGTGCTGCTGGAGGTCGCCGACGCGGGCACCGTGGAGGCCGGTGCGACGCTCGCACGCTACGACGTCTCCGCGCTGGAGCTGCGCCGCGCGGCCGTCACCGCCCAACGCGACCTGTTGATGAAGAAGCTCGAGGCGCCGATGGACCCCGCGTTGCTTGAGGCGGTGCGCACCGCCGAGCGCCGCGCGCAGCAGGCCCGCAGCGACTGGAAGGCCGCGAAGAAGCAGTTCAAACCCTCCATGGCGGCCGTGCTGAACCAGGCGGAGCGACAGCTCGCCGAGGCGAAGGAGGCCGCGAAGCCGGTGCCCAGCGCGCAGCTCGAGGAGCCCCTCGCGAAGCTGAACGCCGAGCTCGCGGCGCTCGACGAACAACAGGCCGCGAGCGTCGTCTCCGCGCCGGTGGCCGGCGAGTTCCGACCGGCGGTGAAGGCCGGTGACAGCGTGCGCGCGAAGCAAGACCTCGGCGTCGTCGTCGACGCTTCGACGCTGGTGGCCCGCGTGACGCTGCCCGGCGGCGAGGTCGCGAAGCGCGGCCGGTTGATGACGCTGGTGCTCCCCCTCGCGCGCAAGACGTGGGCGCTCGACGCCGACAGCGTGAACGGCGTCGCCATGGTCGAACTCGACAACCGCGACGGCGCGCTCACGCCCGGTGCGACGGGCGTCGCGGAGCTCGAAGGCGAGCCCCGGCCGCTCCTCGCGCGCTGATCAACCGCCTCGTCGCGCCCCGAAAAAAGCGTTAGGTGGCCGCATGGTCACTGCACAGAAGCTGCCGCCCGCGCCGTCGTCCGTGGAAGACCCCGGAGGCGCGCCGCGCTTCGGCACCTACCAGGGCTCGCTCGAGGTGGTGGACCTCAAGCGCCTGCGCGGCAGCTACGCGCTGGGCCCGCTGGGCCGGCTCGCGACGCGCAAGCGCTGGGTCTACGGCTTCTGCGCGACGCAGGAGGTCGCCGCCCTCTTCGCGATGGTCGACCTCGGCTACTCGTCGAACGCGTTCGCGATGGCGGTCGACTACACGACGGGCCGTGTGCTGGCCGACGGCACCGCGCTCGGGCTGCGCGGCATGGCGACGGTGAACGGCCACCCGGGCCCGGGGCTCGACGCGCGCTTCGTGCACCCCACCGGCCGCTGGCACGCGTGGCGCGGCTTCGGTGAAGACCACTACGGCGCGGAGGTCACGCTGGGCCTGCCGAGCCTCCTCACCGCGCCGAAGTTGAAGCTGAAGGTCGAGCTGGTGGCGGCCAACGCGGCGCCGGCCCTCACCGTCATCGCGCCGGTCGACGGCGGCATCGTCAACGTCACGCAGAAGGCAGCGGGCCTGCTGACGCGCGGCACGTTGCAGGCGGAGGGGCGCACCTTCTCGCTCGACGGCGGCGTCGGCGGCTTCGACTACACGCACGGCTACCTGGCGCGCGAGACGTCGTGGCGGTGGGCCTTCGTGTGCGGCCGCCTCGACGACGGCACGCCGCTGGCCATCAACCTCGTCGAGGGCTTCAACGAGTCGCGCGACGACGTGAACGAGAACGCGGTGTGGTTGGGCGACCGCCTCATCCCCGTCTCCCGCGCGCGCTTCACGTGGAACCCCCGCGCCATCCTCGACGGGTGGGCGGTGCGCACCACCGACGGCGTGTTGGACCTCAAGTTCAAGCCGTGGGCGGCGCACCAGGAGCTGCGCGACCTCAAGCTGGTGAAGAGCGCGTTCAAGCAGCCGGTCGGCCAGTGGGAAGGCGAAGTGAAGCTCGACGGGCGCACGTACACCTTCAAGAACGCACCGGGCGTCGCTGAAGACCAGTCGGTCCTCTGGTGACGGCGCTCCCCCGCTGAGCCGGGTTTCCCCGCGGAGGGCGCCGAGAGTAAGGCGCGCCCATGAACCGCTCCCTCCCGGGCCTCGCTGCGATTCTCATCGCGTGTTCTTCACCTCCGCGCTCCACGCCGCCCGCCGCTGACACCCAGGCGCTCAAGGCGACGCCCGAGAGCGCGGCGCGCGCGTACCTGCAGACCAAAGCCCTCGAATACGGCCTGACGCCGGAGACGCTGCGGCTGGTGCACGTGCACGACACCGGGCGCGGCGGGCTCGTCGTCGTCTTCCGCGCGCAGCAGCAGGGCGTGGACGTCATCGAGCGCGACGTGAAGGTGTTGCTCAAGCGCGACCTGACGCCGGTGACGGTGATGACGCGGCCCACGCCGCCGGGCACGCACCTGCCCTTCACGTTGAGTGCAGACGACGCCATCGCGGTGGCGATGAAGCAGCTCCCCGGCGCCGCGCCGCTGCGTCGCCCCGCGCGCGTCTGGCGCGTCTACTTCCCCACCGCCGAGCGCCTCGTGCCCGCCTTCAAGGTGGAGCTGCTGCGCGACGACGACGCCTTCAGCTTCATCGTCGACGCCTTCGCCGCGCGCGTGCTGCGCGCCACCAGCCTCACCAGCGACGCCGCGTTCACCTACCGCGTCTTCGCCGACGCCACCGGCCGCAAGACCCCGTGGGATGGCCCCATCGCCGACTTCACGCCGCACCCCACCGGTCTGCCCGACGGCTCGCAGCCGGCCTTCGCGGCGCCGGTGCTCATCACCCTCGATGGCTTCAACGGGCCGCTCGACGCGTGGCTCGCGGCGACCGACACCCAGACGCAGGGCAACAACGTCGACGCGTACACCGACGACGGCAACCCCGAGGGCTTCTCGAGCGGCGACGTGCGCGGCATCACCACCGCGGCCTCCACGTTCGACTTCACCTACGACACCGCGGGCGACCCGACGGCCACCCTCACGCAGCGGCGCGCGGTGGCCACCAGCGCCTTCTACGTCACCAACTGGCTGCACGATGACTGGTACGACTCCGGCTTCGACGAGGCCGCGGGCAACGCGCAGGCCAGCAACTTCGGCCGCGGCGGCGCCGAGGGTGACGTGCTGAAGGTGGCGGTGCAGTACGCGCCCGCCACCCAGCGCAACAACGCCAACGCCAGCACGCCCGCCGACGGCGAGTCGCCGATGCTGCGCTTCTACCTCTTCGACGGGCCGCCCCAGGGCAGCCTCACCATCGGAGGCCAGAGCAAGGCCTGGGCGCCCGCCGACTTCGGCCCGCAGAGCTTCAACGTCACCGGCAACGTGGCGCTGGTGAGCGACGGCTCCGCGGCGCCGACGCTGGGGTGCAACGCGCTGGTGGGCAACCTCACCGGGAAGATTGCGCTCGTCGACCGCGGCACCTGTACCTTCGCCACCAAGGCGCAGCGCGCGCAGGCGGCCGGCGCCATCGGCGTCATCATCATCAACAATGTCCCCGGCGGCGGCGCGTTCGCGATGACGGGCACCGGCACCATCACCACTCCCGTGATGGGCCTCTCGTACGAAGACGGCGCGGCCCTGAAGACGGGGCTGGAGTCGGGCGCGGTGTCGGCCACCATGGTGCGCGCCGCGAGCCCGCTGCGCGACTCGGCGCTCGACAACACCATCGTCTCGCACGAGTGGGGCCACTACCTGCACCACCGCCTCACCGACAGCGCCTCCGCGATGACCGGCGCGCAGAGCGAGGGCTGGGGCGACTTCAGCGCGCTGCACATGATGGTGCGCGAAGGCGACGACCTGAACGGCGTCTACACGTGCGCGCAGTACGCGATGGGCGACAGCTACTTCGGCATCCGCCGGGAGCCGTACTCGACCGACTTCACGAAGAACGCGCTCACCTTCAAGCACGTGACCGACGGCGTCGCGCTGCCCGCGGTGCCCACGCTGGACAACGGCGGCCCCAACTCCGAGGTGCACAACGCCGGTGAGGTGTGGGCCACCGCGGCCTTCCAGGCGTACGTCGCGCTGCTGACGCGCACGCAGGGCGCCGCGCCCGCGTACACCTTCGCCGAGGCGCGCCGGCGCATGAGCGACTACGTGGTGGCGGGCATGAAGCTGTCGGTGGCCGACGCCACCTTCACCGAGATGCGCGACGCGCTGGTGATGGCCGCCGTCGCGAACGATGCAGCCGACGCGCTGGCGATGGCGCAGGCCTTCGCGGTGCGCGGCTTCGGCTCGTGCGCCATCTCGCCGCCGCGCGACTCGGTCGACTTCACGGGCGTGACGGAGAGCTTCGACGTGAAGGCCAACCCCTCGGTGCGGCTGCTGGGGCTGGTCGACGACGGGCACTCGTGCGACCTCGACGGCTACCTCGACTCCGGTGAGACCGGGCACGTCACGGTGCGCGTGGAGAACGCGAGCGTGGTGGCGCTGACCGGCGCGACGCTGACGATGAGCTCTTCGCTCGCGTCGCTCGACTTCCCCGGCGGCGCGACGGTGACGGTGCCCACGGTGGCGCCCTTCTCGTTCGTCGAGCTGCAGGTGCCGGTGCGGTTGGCGATGGGCGCCACCGGCGCGTTGCTGCTGGGCGTGACGGCGACGCTGAACAGCGCCGGGGCCTGTGCGCAGCCCGCGCCCGCGACGCGCTGGTGGCACGGCAACGTCGACGAGCTCGCCGCGGCGACGACCACCGACACCGTGGAGGCGGCGACCACCAGTTGGACGCTGGCGACCCTGGCCGACGGCGGCGGAGACGCGCTCGCGGTGTGGCGCCGGGCGAGCGTCGACGCCGGCGAGACCGTGTGGCACGGCGACGACTACGCCGCGCCCTCCGCCACCGCGCTCGTGTCGCCGGAGCTGCAGGCTGGCGACGCGGGGCTGGTGATTTCCTTCCGGCATCGGTACCGCTTCGAGCAATCGCAGGGCAGCAACTGGGACGGCGCGCTCCTCGAGCTGCAGGCCGATGGCGGCAGCTGGCAGACCGTCACGCTCCCCTCGTACGGCGGCACCATCGACACCCAGGCCAACAACCCGTTGGGCGGGCGCACCGCGCTCGTCGGCGTCAGCCCCGGCTGGCCGGCCTTCACCACCGAGACCATCACCCTCGGAGCGCAATACGCGGGGCGCGGCGTGCGGGTGCGCTTCGTCCTCGGCTCCGACGCGGCCCAGGGCGAGTACGGGTGGGACCTCGACGAGCTCTCCTTCGCGGGCGCCACCAACCTCCCCTTCGCGGCGCTGCAGGCCCAGGCGATGGCGTGCGCTCCGGCCGCGCCGGTGGCCGATGCGCAGACGGTGTCGACGGCCGAAGACACCGCGCTCAACATCACGCTCACCGCGACGGGGATGGGCGCGCTCACCTACGCGGTGGTGACGGCGCCGGCGCACGGCGCGCTCACGGGTGCGGCCCCCACGCTGACGTACACCCCCGACGCCGACTTCCACGGCGCCGACAGCTTCACGTTCTCCGCGAGCGACGGCTTCGGTGGCTCGAGCACCGCGACGGTGAACATCACGGTGACGCCGGTGGACGACGCGCCGGTCGCGCTCGATGGCACCACCTCGACGAGCGCGAATACACCGGTGACGGTGACGCTGCAGGGCACCGACGTCGACGGTGACGCGCTGACCTTCACGGTGACGCAGCCCGCGCACGGTGTGGTGACCGGCACGCCCCCTGACGTGACGTACACGCCGGAGCCGGGCTTCTCGGGCGCCGACGCGTTCACCTTCACGGCGTCTGACGGCACCGCGACGTCGACCGCCGCGACCATTGCCGTCACCGTCATCGGCATGGCGACGCTCGACGCGGGCCTCGAAGACGCTGGGACGATGCGCAACGACGCGGGCACGCCGACGACCGATGGCGGCACGCATCCCACCGACGCGGGCACGCAGACGTTCAACGGAGGCACGCAGAACCCCGACGCAGGCACCGGTCACACCGACACGCCGAAGGGCTGCGGCTGCACCAGCGGCTTTGAGTTGCTCCCGGTGGCGTTCCTGCTGCTGTTCCGGCGCTCACGGCGCTGACGTCGACGAACGCCGGGCGGCGCTCCTCGGAGCGGCCGCCTCGCAGTCGCGATCACTTTCGCGGCGCCATCAACGGCCGCGAGACACCAGTGGTGCGCGCGTCACCTGCCGTCCTCGTCTGCACCAGGCAGCGCGATGCAGCAAAGCGAGGTCTCACACGGTGCGGCCTCGCCGTCGACTGCGCGCGCCGCCTCTGCGTCGCCACTCACTTCGCGACGCCATCGACAATCGCGAGGCGCGCGCGACGCACTCGTCATCCGAGGCCACCCGGGCGATGACGCGCAGTCGCCAGTCACTTTCACGGAGCGATCGACAGCCGCGAGACACCAGCGACGCGCTCGTCAGCCCGCCGTCATCGTCTGCACCAGGCAGCGCGACGCAGCAAAGCGATGTCTCACACGGTGCGGCCTCGCCGTCGACTGCACGCGCCGCCTCTGCGTTGCCACTCACTTCGCGACGCCATCGACAATCGCGAGGCGCGCGCGACGCACTCGTCATCCGCGCATCGCCCGGGTGGCCTCGCGTCGCCAGTCACTTCCACGGAGCGCCCGACAGCCGCGAGACACCAGCGGCGCACTCGTCATCCGCCGTCATCGGCTGCTCGCGGCAGCACACGGAGGTCTCACCCCGTGCGGCCTCGCGGTCCGCGAGACGCCAGCGGCGCGCTCGGCTTCGGGCCACCAACGGCTTCGGGCCACCAACGAAAAAGGCGCTCCATCTCTGGAGCGCCTTTCTCTGCTGCACGAGTCTCGAGCCCTACTTCGCGGCCGCGACTTCGATGCGCTTCTGCTCGCGCTTGATGATGCGGCGCTGTTCGTCGGCGCGCGCGTCGGTGGCCTCGAAGCCCTTGAGCGCGACCTCGGCGTCAGCGATGCGCTTCTTCGCCGCGTCGACGTTCACCGCGCTCGCGAGCTCCGCGAGGTCAGCCAGCACGCGCACCGCCTGCGGGCCGGCCTCCACGAAGCCGCCGCCCACGAAGTAGGTGGTGGTGGTGCTGCCGTCGCGCACCGCGAGCGGGCCCGGCTGCAGCACCGAGAGGTACGGCGTGTGGCCCGGGCGCACGCCGAACAGGCCTTCGGCGCCCGGCGCAATCACCTCGTCGGCCTGGAGCGACGCGAGGCGGCGCTCCGGAGTGACGATCTCGACGTTGAGCTTCGCCATCGCTTACCCCTGCGCCAGCTTCTTCGCCTTCTCGATGGCCTCGTCGATGTTGCCGACCATGTAGAAAGCCTGCTCCGGGAGGTCGTCGTGCTTGCCCTCGGCGATCTCCTTGAAGCCGCGCACCGTGTCGGGGATCGAGACGACCTTGCCGTCGGCGCCGGTGAAGATCTTCGCGACGTTGAACGGCTGCGAGAGGAAGCGCTGGATCTTGCGCGCGCGGGCGACGACCAGCTTGTCGTCTTCCGAGAGCTCGTCCATGCCGAGAATCGCGATGATGTCCTGCAGCTCCTTGTACCGCTGCAGCGTCGACTGCACCTTGCGGGCGACCGCGTAGTGCTCCTCGCCGACCACCAACGGGTCGAGAATGCGCGAGGTCGAGTCGAGCGGGTCGACGGCCGGGTAGATGCCGATTTCGGTCAGCGCACGCGAGAGCACGATGGTGCCGTCGAGGTGGGCGAACGTGGTGGCGGGCGCCGGGTCGGTCAAGTCGTCGGCGGGCACGTACACGGCCTGCACCGACGTAATCGAGCCCTTCACGGTCGAGGTGATGCGCTCCTGGAGCGCGCCCATCTCGGTCGACAGCGTGGGCTGGTAACCGACGGCCGAGGGGATGCGGCCGAGGAGCGCCGACACTTCGGAACCCGCCTGCGTGAAGCGGAACACGTTGTCGACGAAGAGGAGCACGTCGCGGTTCTCTTCATCGCGGAAGTACTCGGCGATGGAGAGGCCGGAGAGCGCGACGCGGGCGCGGGCGCCAGGCGGCTCGTTCATCTGGCCGAACACCAGCACGCACTGCGACTTGCCGGGCACCAGCTTGATGCGGCCCTGCTCGTCCTTCTTGATGTGCTTGCCGTCGGCTTCCTTCTCGCAGGCAATCACGTCGGCTTCCTGGAACTCGTTCCAGAGGTCGTTGCCTTCGCGGGTGCGCTCGCCGACGCCAGCGAACACCGAGAAGCCGCCCTTCTCGATGGCCGCGTTGCGGATGAGCTCCTGCAGCAGAACCGTCTTGCCGACGCCGGCGCCGCCGAACAGGCCGATCTTACCGCCGCGGGTGAAGGGGCAGAGGAGGTCGATGACCTTGATGCCCGTCTCGAAGGCTTCAATCTTCTTCGACTGCTCGGTGAACGACGGCACCGGGCGGTGGATGGGGTACGTCTTCTGTGCGGCGACGGGGCCGAGCTCGTCGACCGGCTGACCGGTGACGTTCAAGATTCGGCCGAGCGTGCCGGGGCCCACGGGCACCGAGATGGGCGCGCCGGTGTTCTTCGCCGCCGCGCCGCGCGCGAGGCCGTCGGTGGTGTCCATCGCGATGCAGCGCACGGTGTTCTCACCGAGGTGCGCGGCCACTTCGACCGTGAGGTTGTCGGCCTCGTTCGAGATGGCCGGGTTGGTGAGCTTCAGCGCCGTGTAGACCTCCGGGAGGCCTCCGGGCGGGAACTCCACGTCAACGACGGGACCGAGGATCTGCGTGATGCGACCGGTGTTCAGGACAGAAGCGCTCATGGCGGGCGCGGCGCGTACCATCGGGACTTTATGCCTGCAACACGGATCATCGAGCCTTCGAAGTAGTCGCGCTTCTCACTCACAGCTGCGGCGCCAGCAGCCGCGCCAGCGCCGACATCAACCGGTGCGAGAACGGCTTCTTCTCCTCGAGGCGCATCTTCAGCTTCGAAACCTCGTGGTCCCTCTCGAAGAGCTGCACCAGCGACGCCACCACCGGCCCGCCGTAACACGCGACGATGGTCTCGAAATTGAGGCGGAGGCTGCGGTCGTCGAGGTTGGCGCTCCCGATGACGCCCACGTCGTCGATGACCGCCGTCTTCGCGTGCAGCATCGACGGTTGGTAGATGTAGATGCGCACGCCCGCGTGCAGCAGCTGGTCGTGGAACGACGCGCCCGCGAGGTCGACCATCTTCGAGTCGGTGCGGTTGGGCAGCAGCAGCCGCACGTCGACCCCGCGCAGCGCCGCGAGGTAGATGGCCCGGTGCAGCGGCTCGTTGGGCACGAAGTACGGCGTCGTCAGCCACACCCGCTTCTGCGCGGTGGAGATGGCCGCCACGTAGAACGCCTCGATGGCGCGGCTCGCGTCGTCGGGCCCGGAGGCCACCACCTGCACGATGTGCTTCCCCTCCGCCGTGGGCACCGGGAAGTACGCGTCGAGCTGCTTGCCCGAGCGCTCCTCGCCCGAGGCGAAGACCCAGTTCTCGAAGAAGGTGCGCTGCAGCCCGTGCACCACCTCGCCGCGCAGCTCCACGTGCGTGTCGCGCCACGCCGCCTTGCCGCGGACGCGCTCCGAATGATCATCGGTGACGTTGATGCCGCCGGTGAAGCCCACCACGCCATCGACGATGACCAGCTTGCGGTGCGTGCGGAAGTTGAACAGCCGCTGGCCGATGCGGCCGGAGAACGCCGGGTTGAAATAGACGAGCTGCACCCGCGCGTCTTCGAGCTCCGCCTCGGTGTCTTCGGAGAACGAGGCGCCCACCGCGTCGACCAGCAGCCGCACCTCGACGCCGGCCTTCGCCTTCGCCTTGAGCGCCTCGATGAAGCGCCGCCCCGACTCGTCGTCGCGGAAGATGTAGTACTCGCAGTGCACGTGGTGCGTGGCCGCCGCGATGGCCGAGAGGATGGCGTCGTACGTCGCGTCGCCGCCCTCCAACACCCGCGCGTGCTCGGCGCGCATCGGCAGCAGCCCGTCGAGCTTCGCCGCCACCTTCATCAGCGCCACCGCGCCGGGGTCGATGCCCTGCAGCCACGCGCAGTCTTCGATGGTGCGGCCGGCGTCGCGCGCGGTGACCGACGAGCGCGCGGCCAGCAGGCGGCTCTTCTTGCGCTCCAGCCGGCGCGGGCCGATCAACAGGTAGACCAGCGCGCCGACCACCGGGAGCGACATCAACCCGAAGATCCACGCCAGCGTCGCGGTCGGGCTGCGCTTCTCGAGCACGATCCACGGCACCAGCACCGCGATCCACAAGACCTCGACGACGGTGAAGAAAATCGGCCAGGACACGGGGCAGCTTTCCTTGTGTGATGTGAATGGAGACGAACCCCGCCCCGTTGAGCGGAATACCACTCTTTCCGAAAGACCCCATGCGCCGCTTGTTTCTCCCGCTCGTCGTCTTGTCGCTCACCGCCTTCGCCGCTGGCCCCAACAAGCCGCTCAAGAACGCGGCGAAGGCCATCGAGGCCGCCGAGCGCTCGGCCCGCCGCTCGCCGCCGCCCTGCTCCGGCCTCGAGTCGCGCTTCGACCAGCTCGCCGATGCGGTGAACGACGCGCGCGATGACGACGACTTCGACGCGTGGACCGCGCAGCGCCTCCAGCAGCAGCTCTCGCAGCTCAGCTCCAGCGCGGCGTTCTCGCGCTGTGGTGACGACGTGCTGCAGCAGCTCTCGCGCGCCAGCGACGCCCTCGAGACCGCGCGCGCCGCCGCGTGGAACAACCGCCGCCCGCCCGGCCCGCCGCGCGACGACGATGACGACTACGACTTCCGCAACCGCTTCGGCTTCATCGACACCCCGCGGGTGCAGACCGCGGTGCCCTTCGAGGGCGAGCTCGCGGCCCGCGTCACCGTGCCGCGCCTGACGCTCAACAACATGCGCGGCCAGCGCTTCTACCTCGGCGCGCGCTGGCGCAGCCTCGGCGGCAACTGGAGCGAGTGGGTCACCACCGAGCAGTGGACCGTGCCGTCAGACCCCTTCGTCTGGCCCAACGCCTTCACCCACTTCGTGCACTACTCCGCGCTCGCCGAGGAGGACTTCGCGCAGGGCCGCTTCGTGGTCGAGGTCTCGGTCTTCGACGCCCGCGGCCGTGAAATCACCTCGCGCGACGTGCCCTTCGTGGTGCAGTCGCGGCAGCTGCTCCCGCCGCCGCCGCCTCCGCGTCAGCCCGGCCTCGTGCCCGCGCCGCCCATGCCCGTCGCGGTGCGTGACTGTGGCACCGGCCCGCAGGACCCCGGCTGTGCGATGCAGCGCAACGGCCGCTGGGCGATGGACGCCGGCGCCTGGAGCGGCGTGTACAGCTCGCTGCGCAACCAGGTGAACGAGATCGTGCGCTTCGACATGCTCAAGTCGATGCTCGACGCGCAGGGCCTCACCGCCGCGCAGCTCGGGCTGCTGCTCGACCTCTTCGCGAACGAGATCTACCGCTTCGACGTCGCCAAGTTCTGCGCGCCGCGCGTGGTGAACCCGATGCACGCCCTGGGGCTGTCGGGCAAGTTCAACAACTCCATCTACCAGCGCGACTACGTCGACCTGATGAGCAAGCAGCGCTGATTTCCTTCTGCGGAGCGGACGGAGCGGCGGTATGCATTCACACCGCGTGCTTCGTCTGCTCCTCGTCACCCTCGTCGCGCCGCCCGCGGTCGCCGCGCCCCGCGACTTCCCCTTCACGTGGAACACGAAGACCCTCGGCGCGCACACCGACGGCATGGAGTCGTGGCTCACGCCCCGCCTGGAGCGCACCGTCGACTTCGCGCAGCTCGACCTCCGCGCGGCGTGGGTGCACGGCGTGACCGACAGCGTCGAGTCGCAGCTCTCGCTCGACGTCGACCTCACGCACACCAACACCGACCAGAACATCAACCCGCGCCTCTCCTCGCTGTGGCGGTGGGCCGCCTTCCGCAGTGAGCACTTCTCGTTCGCGGGCAACGGCCGCGTCTCGCTGGGCACGCGCATGTTCGAGGCCGAGGCGCGCCTGGTGGCCGACGTCGAAGCGGGCCGGCTGCTCTTCTCGTTCAACGTCTCCGGTGCGCGCGCCGTGCTGTGGGACGGCCTGACGGGCGCTGACACGCGGCTCGAAGGCAACTTCGGCGCCCGCTTCCAGTTCGCGCCGTTCGCCAGCCTCGGCCTCGAGGCGCGCAGCAAGACCAGCTGGCAGAAGGCGGCGTACGTCGGCACCGCGCTCTACGTCGGCCCGGCGCTGACGCTGCGCTTCGACCACTTCTGGGCGACCATCGGCCTGCAGGCGCAGGTGGTGGGCGACAAGGGCAAAGACGACCCGTCTACCGACCCGCAGGAGCTGCGTGACAACGAGCGCTTCGTGCTGCGGCTGGCCCTCGGCGCGAACTGATGACGCGCGGAGAGCCGGTGGTGTTCTCGCCCGCCATCGAAGGCGCCGTGCGCGCGTGCGGGCCGCGCATCACCCCGGAGCTCCGCGCGCAGTCGAAGGCGCTGGGCATCGACCTCGACGAGACGATGGTGGCGTACCCGGTCGACACGTTCTTGCGCGTGTTCCTGCTGCTCGCCGACGCGCTGGTGCCGGGTGACGCGGCGACGCGCCCGGAGCGGCTGCGCGCCTTCGGGCAGCAGGTCACGCTCGCGTACGCGCACACCACCATCGGCGCGGCGACGTTCACCATGGCGCGCGTCATCGGCGTGCGGCGCTCGCTGCAGCGCGCGGGGCGCAATATCCGCAATACGGGGAACTACCTCGACGCCGAAGGGCTCGTCGTCGATGACACCGAGGTGCACCTCGTCACCCGCGTGCTGCCCGAGTTCCAGCGCTTCGTGACGCCGGAGTGGCGGTTGATGGAGCACTACCGGCTCGGCGTCATCGACGCGTTCCTCACGCAGCTGCGTGCGAAGACGCCGACGGCGGAGGTGCTCTCGCGCGACGACGCGAACTTCGAGACGCGGTACCGCATCACCTGGCGAGACTGAGTCACCGGTACGCGGGCGCCAGCTTCGCGCGACGACACGGCTTCCCTCGGGCGACACGGGCGCGAAGTTCGCGGCCGGAGTCGTCACGGAGGCGCCTCTCGACTTCGGACACGCTTCATCAAGCCGGTGCAGCTTGAGTCCTCGAAAATCCGCGGAAAACGCGGGAAATCGAGGACTCATTCGCACCACGCTTGATGGAGTTCGCTGGAGCAACGGGCCTGCATGGGTCGAGCACACCGCCCCCCTGCACGCCGCGCCCACTCAAGGCTGTTGCGCGGCCCGCTTCGCGAACGCGAAGAACCCGGGCGCGAGCTTCGCGGGCAGGTGCGCCACCTTCAGCTGCACCCACGGGTGCTTCGGCGCCCACTGCAGGAACACCTCGTCGAGGAACTCGTCACCCAGCTCCGCGACGCCGGTGAAGTCGAGCGTCACCTCGCCGGCCTTCACCTCGAGCAGCAACAGCCGCGCCGACAACCGGAAGAGCGAGCCTGCGCTGGCGACCTCCACGCGCTGCCGCAGCGGCACCACCTTCGCGTAGCGCACCGCGCGCGCCTTGCCCGTCACCACCAGCCGCCCGGCGTCGACCTGCACCGAGAGGTGCTTGTGCACCGCCTGCCGTGAGACGCGCGCCTCGTGCGCGATGTCGCGGCTGCTGAACGCCGTGCCGCGCTCGATGAAGTGGTTGACGATTTCGCTCAGGCTCCGCGCGGCGCTCATTTCGCGCAAACGCTACCGGCCTGCAGCGACCTCGCCAGTTTCCGGGCGGAGAATCGTCAACGCGTTGACGATGGGTTGACGATTTCAGCGCTTGAAGAGGATGCCCGGCTTCCTGGTCATTCCGACCACCGCCGCGGTCTGCACGCACGACTCGAACTGCCACGGGAGGTCATAGACCGCGCCGTGGATCTGCCGCTGGTGCACCGCCTTCGCGCGCTCCAGGGGCTCCACCGGTGCCGTCGGGTTCAGCAGGTCGTGCACCATCAGGTAGCCGCTCACCGCGCGCGTCAGCGCCGGGTCGAAGATGCGCACGCCGAACGACGGCGCCCCCTGGAACGCGACCTGGAACAGCGGGTGCGAGAGCGACTTCGTGTTGGTGATGCCCGCCACGTTCGCCGACAGCGTCACCGGCGCGCCGTCGAGGCCGTCGGCGGCGAGCACCTCCATGGCGATGGTCTTCGTGAGGTACTGCGCCGCCTGGTACGCGGCGCCCTGCAGCGAGATGACCGAGCGAGCCACGCCGCCGAAGTCGCCGCCGGGCTTGAGCCCACCCGCCAGCGCCGCCGCGCGCTGCCACCACTTCGGGTTCGCCTTGAGCGCGCCCGCCGCGGCGAGGTCTTCGGGCTGCACCTCGCGCGGAGACGTCGGCGAGATGAACGTCGACACCGACTTCACCACCGCGGGCCCGAGCTCGCGCACCATCGCCTCCATCACGCCGGCCAGCAGCAATTCACGGCTGCGGCCCGGCGCGTACGCGAAGAGGCACACGTGCACCGGCCCGTCCTTCGCGAAGTCACGCAGCGCCGCGAGGACCGCGTGCGGGTTGGCGAGGAGGTCATCTCCGCCGCGCGTGGCGATGAGCGGCCCCGGCGTGGCGATCGACGGCGCGGGCTTCACGTCGATCCACCGCACGGTGGCGCCCGCGTCGAGCAGCGTCTGCACCGGAGAGAGTTCCGCGCTCGCGCCCAGCAACGCGAAGCGCTGGCCGGTGAGGTCCAACGTGCCGTTGGTGGAGTTCACCAGCCACCGCAGCCCATCGGCCGCGCGCTGCGTGAGGTGGTGGGCGTTGAAGAGCGTGTCGATGGCCTGCAGCACGTCGCGGCCGCGGTACACCCGCCCATCGAGCGGCACCTCGAGCGTGTGCCCGGCCTGGCCCGACGCGGCGCGCGTCTCGGTGGCCGGAGCCGACGCCGGCTCCTTGAGCGAATCGGTCAGCGACTTCGTGGCGCCGCCGCGCGAGAAGCCGAGCGCCGAAGCGGTCGCGCCGCGCAGGTACCGCGCAATCTCCAACCGCTGCGGGCTGTTGACGCGCGCCGCTTCGAAGCGCGTCAGCAGGTCTCCGTAGCCCTTCTTGAAGGCCTTGCCGCTCTGCGAAATCGGCGCGTCGCCCAGCGACCGCGGGAACGCCGAGACCGCCTCGCGCAACACGCGCTGGAAGAACTTCGCGCCGCTCTCATCTTGCGTCAGCACCACACCGTCGGAAGCCATGCCGCCTCCGCTAGCAGACAAAAATCCTAACGGTGGAAATGGTACGAGGCCGCCATGACCACGGCGCTCACCATCGCGGGCAGTGACCCCTCCGGCGGCGCGGGGCTGCAGGCCGACCTGAAGACGTTCCACCAGCACGGCGTGTACGGCATGGCGGCGGTGACGCTCCTCACCGTGCAGAACACGCAGGAGGTCTCGCAGGTCGAGGTGCTCCCCGCGGCGCTGGTGCGCGCGCAGGTCGACGCGGTGCTGCGCGACATCCCCCCGCGCGCGGTGAAGACCGGCGCGCTGGGCAACGCGGCGATCATCGAGGCGGTGGCGACGCTGGGGCTCTCCGTGCCGCTGGTGGTCGACCCGGTGATGATCAGCAAGCACGGTCACGCGCTGCTCACCGCCGACGCGCGCGACGCGCTGGTGAAGAAGCTGCTCCCGGTGACGACGCTACTCACGCCCAACACGCAGGAGGCCGCGGCGCTGCTCGGGGCTCCGGTGCAGACCGTGGCGCAGGCCGAGGCCGCCGCGCGCGCCATCGCGGCGATGGGCCCCAAGGCGGTGCTGGTGAAGGGCGGGCACCTGAACGGCGCGCAGGCCATCGACGTGCTCTTCCACGACGGGCATCTCACGCACTTCACCGCGCCGCGCATCGACACGAAGCACACCCACGGCACCGGCTGCACGTACTCGGCGGCCATCACCGCGCACCTCGCGCGCGGCGAGACACTGCACGCCTCCATCTCCCGCGCGAAGCACTGGCTGACGGAGGCGCTGAAGACCGCGCCGGGCTTGGGCCACGGCATCGGCCCGTTGAACCACTTCGCGTAACGCTTCTGCTTGCGCTGACGGGCTCGCTTCAGCGAAAGGGCGCGCGCCATGCGGCTCTTCGCCATCGGTGACACGCACCTCCCGTCTTTGCGCAACAAAGACATGCACCGGTTCGGCTGGCACGAGCACCCGCTGCCGCTCCAGCGCAACTGGGACGCGCTGGTGACGCCCGACGACGCCGTCATCGTCGCCGGCGACATCTCGTGGGGCACGCGCCCCAACGAGGTGCAGGAAGACCTGAAGTGGCTCGACGCGCGCCCCGGCAAGAAGGTGCTGCTGCGCGGCAACCACGACTACTGGTGGGGAGACTCCAGCACCAAGCTGCGCAAGCTCTTCGAGCCCTTCGCGTCGTTCCACGGCTTCATCCAGAACTCCGCGGTGGAAATCGGCCCGTACGTCATCGCCGGCTCGCGGTTGTGGACCGCACCCGAGGCGCCGCCCATGCCCGGCGGAGAGATGGGCGATGAAGAGCAGAAGCCCGACTACATCGAGCGCGAGACGAACCGCCTGCAACTCTCCATCAAGGACGCCGACGAGAAGCTGAAGAAGGCCTCGGGCCCGCGCGTGAAGGTGTGCGCGGTGCACTTCCCGCCGCTGTACAGCAACGGCCTCGAGACCTCGTTCTCGCGCGCGCTGGAGGCGTGGCAGCCGAAGACGTGCGTGTACGGGCACCTCCACGGGCCGGGCATCGCCGCGGGCTTCACCGGGCCGCACAACGGCGTGCAGTACGTGCTGGCCTCGTGTGACGCGGCGAACTTCACGCCCGTGCTGTTGCACGAGTGACGTAAGTTCCGCCGCCTATGGCCACCCCTGTCTGCCCGCGCGACGCGACGCCGTTGACCTCGACGCCCGACGTCTTCGGCCCGGGAAAAGCCGCGCACGTGTGCAGCAAGTGCAGCGGCGTGCTGGTGAGCTGGGACACCGCGAAGGACTTCTTCACCTCCATCGGGTTGTCGCTCAACGAGCTCCACACGCTGGTGCAGCAGGCGTCGGCGCGGCCGCGCAAGGGCGAGCCGCTGGCGTGCACCTCGTGCGGCAAGGCGAACCTCCAGCCGCTGACGTGGAAGGGCGTGGAGCTCGACCTCTGCGAGTCGTGCGGCGTCACCTGGTTCGACCGCGGCGAGCTGCAGCGCATCACCGGCGGCAAGCTGGGCGGCAAGGTGGCGACCGAAGCCGCGCCCACCGGCAAGGTCGTCGGCGTCTACGAGATGTGGTGGGACTGCGCCTTCTGCGACACCAAGGGCCTGCTGGGGAAATCGAACCGCTTCTGTCCCAACTGCGGCGCACAGCAAGACGCGGCGTCGCGCTACTTCCCGCCGGAAGGCAAGGAGACCGCGGCGAACCACGAGTACGACGGCGTCGATAAAGCCTGCCCCGCGTGCAACACGCCCAACGGCGCGAAGGCGCACAACTGCCGGAGCTGCGGCAGCCCCCTCGACGGCGCGGCGCAGGTGGCGCGCGTGGCCGACCAATCGAGCGCGAAGCCGAAGCAGGGCGCGCCCGCCGCGAAGCCGAAGAAGTCGACGAACAAGATCATCGCCATCGTCGCCGGCGTCATCGGCGCGCTGCTGCTGTTGTGCTGCGGGCTGTCGATGTGGACCAAGGAGGAGCAGCTCACCGTCACCTCGCATCGCTGGGAGCGCAGCATCGACATCGAGCGGTTGTCGGCGGAGAGCGACAGCGCGTGGTGCGACTCGATGCCGTCGGGCGCGTACAACATCAGCCGGCACCGCGAGCAGCGCGGGTCGCACAAGGTGGAAGACGGCGAGACGTGCAGCACGCGCAACGTCGACCGCGGCGACGGCACCTTCGAGCGCCGTGAGGAGTGCCACACCAAGTACCGCGACGTGGCCGACTACGACGACCGCTGCAGCTTCACCATCGAGCGCTGGTCGGTGAAGCGCACCGAGAAGCTGGGCGACACCGGCACCTCGCCCGCGTGGCCGACGGTGACGGGGTTGCGCGCGGGCAACTCGCTGGGCTCCGAGCGCGAGGGGAGCCACCACGAGAAGTACGAGCTGCTGCTCAAGGGCGCCGATGGGAAGAGCTACGACTGCACGCTACCGGAGGCGAAGTGGGCCGCGGTGAGAGATGGGCTGTCGAAGAAGATCCCGGTCGGGGTCATCACCGGCTCGCCGGAGTGCGACAAGCTGTGAGCGACGTCAACGAACCCGGAGCCCCCGCAGGGAACTCGCCCGCTGCTTCTGCAGGCGAGCGTGACGATTCGCAGCACCCCGGAGCCCTCGCAGGGAACTCGCCTGCTGCTTCTGCAGGCGAGCGTGACGATTCGACGCGCAGCGGAGAATCGGCCGCCGAGAAGGCGACCAGCAATACAGACCCGCTCTCCATCATCGCGCTGGCGGCCTCCATCGCCGCGCTGATTCTCACCCTCTTTTCGCTGATGCCGATGTTGGCGTTCTGCTTCTTCCCCATCGGCGTGGTGTGCGCGGCGACGGCGTTGCTCTGCAGCGTCGCGAGCCTCGTCCGCACCACGGTGAACCGGAAGCTCGAGGGCCGGCAGCAGGCGTTGTTCTCACTCGGCCTGCTGGGCATCTACGGCGTGGCGGTGTGGGTGCTGCTGAGCATCCTCGCGCGTCACTGACGCGACAGGTTCTCGACCTCACCGCGCGCGGGCGTGAAGAGGCGCGAGACCGCGTCGACGACCTTCTGCATCGGCGCGCGACCGTTCACCGCGAAGGGCGTCATCAACCACGCCGCGGCGTAGACCCAGAACACCAGGCCGCCGGTGAAGGCGAGGCTGGTCACCATCACGATGCGCAGGAGCGTCACGTCCCAATTGAAGTGCTGCGCGAGCGCGGAGGCGACGCCGCCCAGCACGCGGCCGGGCACGTCGCGATGCAGAATCGCGTCAGGCTGACGCTGCGCGCACGACGGGCAGCGCGACGCGCGGGAGTCGATGTCGGTGAGGCAGGCGGGGCAACGCTTCGTGTCGTTCATGCCCTGCCCTACGCGCGCCGCTCAGGGTGATTGCGCCGGCGTCGCCTCGAAGTACCACGTGTCGAGGTTCCACCAGAGCGAATCGGCGGAGCCCCAGCACGGCCCCTTGAGGTCATCGCGAATCGCCGCGAGGCGAGAGGTGACCACCAGCGGCACGACAGAGAGCTCCTCGAACCACGCGCGCTGGAGCTGCACCTCGAGCTGCTTGCGGCGCTCGTCGTAGAGCGTGTTCGCGAAGTGCGCGTACATCGCGGTCACCTCCGGCCCGGCCTTGCGCATGAAGCGGCTCGGGTCTTCGGTGTCGCCCGACATGATGACGAGGCCGTCGTACGGCGTCTGCGAGAACGAATAGATGCGGTCGTGCTCCTCGACGGTGACCACCATGCCCGCGCGTTGCAGTTGCGCGATGACGGCGTCGGCGAGCTCCGCGGCGGCCGAGGTGCCGTCGCCGCGGCGCGAGCGATGCAACGTCACCGCAACGCCCTGGAGCGACACCTCCGACTTCGGCGTCTCCTTGCGCTGCACGTCATGCCAGCCGTACGCGACGTGCGCCGGCGCCGGCGCGAGCAGCTTCACCAGCGCGTCGCGATCCAACGCGTTCAACAAGGCGCGGCGGTACTTCACGTCGCTCCACGGCGGAGTCATCGACGGCGCGAGCACCCAGAGCTGCTCGCCCGGCTGCTCCAGAATCTTCACGCCCGGCTGATCTTTGAGCAGCTGGTACGCGTCGGGCGCGAGCACGGGGATGATGTCGATTTCACGCTTCAGTAGCGCGGCGGCGGCCTCGGCCGGCGAGCGCCGCAGCAGCAACACCTTCTCGAACACCGGCCGCGGCCCCGGGTAGACGCTGTTGCGCACCAGCTCCAGCGACTCGCCCGGCGTGAACGGCCCCGTCATGTACGGCCCCGCGGAGTCGAGCTCCGCGTCAATCGTCATGCGCCCGAGTAGCTCGCGGCCCGCGTCGGGCAGCTTCGTCGCGTCAGAGGGGAACACCGCGTAGCCGTTCAAGTGCGCGCCGCTGCGGTCGGAGTAGGTGACGTCGACCGTGCGCTTGTCAGCGCGCGAGATGTCGATGCGCTGCGGCTCGTTCACCATCGCGATGGAGTCCCAGAGGTCGGTGTTGGTGATGCGCCGCCCGTCGCTCCAGAGGGCGCCCTCGCGCAACCGCCAGCGCACGCGCATGCCGCCGCCCGGCATCAACTGCACGAGGTCGTTGGTCATCGCCGGCGCCTCTTCCGCGAGCAGCGGGTACATCGTGCCGTCGGCCGCACGGGTGACGAGGTTCGCCCGGCGCGAAGGGGCGCCCGGCACCAGCTTCGAGTCGATCGCGCTCACCGCGACGCGGAGCAACGGCAGCGAGGGCTTCGGCTCCGGCAACTGCACCGGTGGATCCTCGGTGCTGGCCAGCGCGCTCGCCACCAGGGTGCTCGAATAGATGACCGCGGCGATGGGGAGCAGCCACGCGCCGAAGCGGTCGACGAACTGCGCGCGCGCGACGTGGTGCATGCCGACGCGGTACGAGATGACGCTCCACAAGAAGGTCAGCGTCACGAACGCGTAGGCCCCGAGGAACAGCTTGTCGGCGGTCACCAGGTACGTGACGTCGGGCAGCGTGTCTGACTGCGTGTAGTGGAAGGCGATGCACGAGAGCAGCGCGGTGATGCCCATCGACGAGCGCACGTCGAGCCGGTCGGGCGGCAGCAACAGCGCCAGCAACGCCATCAACAAGATGAGCGAGAGCGGCAGCGCGAACTTGAGCAGGTAGGGGCCAAAGGGCCGATGCAGCTCGAGCGTGAACGAGGCGCGCCGCAGCTTCGCGGTCTGCCCTTCTTTCGCGATGGAGCCCAGGTCGCTGCCGTACTGCTTCTCATCGACGCGCGCGCCGAAGTGCGGCTCGTACGACCAGCCGGTGATGCTGAAGCTGGGGCTCATGCCGCTCGCGCCGAGGTCGGGCACCAGCTTGCCTTCGCGTTCATCAAGCCCGAACACCACGGGCAGCGTCTGCCGGTCGAAGGGGAACGCGTGCACCGGGAAGTCGCCGCGGAAGGTGCCCTGCACGCGCCACTGCACCGAGCGCCAGTCGCCTTCGCTCTCGCGCGAGAGCTCCTCCTTCGAGTCGAGCTCCCCGTTCTCGAAGAGGAGCTCCGGCGCCTTCTCGTCGCCGCGCCACTTGAGCCACACCCGCAGGTCGCCCTTGAAGCGGCCGGCCTTCAGGTCGAAGTCGGAGACGTCAGAGAGGTACGCGCCAACGTAGACGTTGCGCTGCGCGGGGGACGACTGAGCGTTGGCGGAGATGATCAACAGTGCGAGCGTCGAGAACACGCGCGCAACCTATGCGGCGCCCAGGACGTTCGCCTCACCTGCGTCGCGTGTGCGACTGCACAGAGGTGTGAACCAACTTGATGTCTGCCGAACATGATGTCCGGCAGACATCATCAAGGGCTTCAGCCCTCGAACGCCGCGTCGGTGATGTCGAGCGCGCGGTCGACGATGGCGAACGCCTCCTTCAACTGCGCCTCGGTGATGCACAGCGGCGGGTTGCAGGTGAAGTTGTTCCACCGGGTGAAGGTGAACAGGCCGTTCTCGCGGAAGAACGCGCCCAGCTTCGCCATCGCCGGGTGGCTCCCGTTGTACGGCGCCAGCGGCTCGTTCTTGGAGTTCTTGCGGAGGTCAATCATCCCGAAGAGGCCGATGTTGCGGCACTCGAGGATGGACACGTGCTTCTTCTGCAGCCGGTCCATCTCCGCGCGCATCACGGGCCCGAGCTTCGCGGCGTTCTCGACCAGCTTCTCGTCGAGCGTCACGCGCAGCACCGCTTCAGCCGTCGCCAGGCCCACCGGGTGCGAGTTGTACGTGAGGCCGCCCCAGTACACGTTCTTCTGGAAGTGCTCGTGGATGGCCTTCTTCATGCCCACCGCGCCGAGCGGGAAGTACGAAGACGTGAGGCCCTTCGCCATCGTGACCAGGTCGGGCGTCACGTCGAAGTGCTCGTAGGCCATCATCTTGCCGGTGCGGCCCACACCGGCCATCACCTCGTCGCAGATGAGGAGGATGCCGTACTTGTCGAGCAGCGCGCGCAGGCCCTTGAACCAGCCCTTGGGCGGCACCAGCAC
>CAMLFP010000010.1 GCA_946479335.1 uncultured Archangium sp. | reverse complement strand
GTGGGTAAGTGGATCAAGTTCGGCGTCAGCCTCCTCGTCACCGTCGCGTGCCTCTGGTGGACCTTCAAGGGCACCCAGTGGGAGCCGATGCTCAACGCCATCAAGTCGGCGAGCTGGGCGACGACCATGCCGCTGTACCTGTTGTCGCTGGTCGCCATCCACGTGCTGCGCACGCTGCGCTGGGGAAACCTGCTGTCGCCGCTCGAGAAGGTGCCCTTCAAGAAGCTGAATGAGGCGTCGGCGATCGGCTTCATGATGTTGCTGATCCTCCCGTTCCGCCTCGGGGAGTTCGCGCGCCCGGTGCTGATCGCGCAGCGCACCAACATCAAGCGCTCGGCCGCGATGACCTCGGTGGTGCTGGAGCGCATCTTCGACGGGCTGATCATCGCCACGCTGCTGTGGGTGCTGATGCTGTTCATCCCGCCCGACGCGCCTGACATCAACCGCATCCGCGCGGGGGCCACGGGCATGTTCGTGGTGTTCGGCGGCGGCTTCCTCTTTCTGCTGCTCGCGCGGTGGCGCCACGACCTGGTGGTGTCGTTGATGCGCAAGACCGCGGGCCGCATCGCGCCGGGGCCGACCGAGAAGATCATCGGCATCGTCGACAACTTCGTGGGCGCGCTGAAGCAGCTGCCCGATGCGAAGAACTTCACGCTCTTCTTCGTGTGGACCGCGCTGTACTGGTTCCTCAACGGGGTGGGCATGACGTACCTGGCGAACGCGTTCGACTGCTCGGGCGCGTCGACCGGCGCGTGCTACCCGCTGCACATCACGGAGTTCGCCGGCTTCTTCGTGTTGTGCGTGATGATCGTGGGCATGCTCATCCCCGCGGCGCCGGGGTCGGCGGGCACGGCGCAGTACTTCTTGAAGCTCGGGCTGTCGGTGTTCGTGACCCGCGAGGTCGCCAACTCGTCGGGCGTGGCGTTCGCCAACGTGGTGTGGCTCATCCAGATCACGCAGCAGGTGCTGTTCGGCGTGATCTTCCTGGTGGCGTCGCACGGCAGCTTCAGCGATCTCGCCGGCAAGCTCAGCGCGCAGCAGAAAGAACCCGAGCCGTCGGAGCCCACCGCGTGATCATCGCCTCGTGGCTCGTGGTGGTCGCGGTCATCGGCACGTGGATGCCGGCCCGCCGACGGCTCGACCCACGCGTGCACGACCTAGTGGTGGCGGTGGTGATGCTGGCGTTCTCGTTCTTGAACGCGGGTATGAACGTCCGCGAGCTCATCGTCAGCTCGGTGTGCGGCACCATCGGCTCCGTGTGCGGCTGGAGAGCCTTGAGAGGAACCTCGACATGAACGGGATCGGTATCGACTGGGTGGCCGTGGTGGTGCTGGGCGGCGCGTGGCTGTTCTCGACGGTGAAGACGGTGCCGCTCAAGGTGCGCAACGGCGTCTTCGCGCTCGCGTGCTTCGGCATCGCCGGCTACCGGCTGTACATGGGCGCGCAGGGCCCGAACCTGCTCTTCGTCGCCGTCGCGGCGATCATCGGCGCGCAGTACGCGTGGCGCGCCTTCAAGAGCTGAAGCGCGCTACTTCTTCTTGCCGAGGAGGATCAGCACCGTGCCGAGCGCGATCGCGCCCGCGCTGATCGGCTTGGGGATCTCCACGTCGTCGACCTGGCCCTTGATGCGCAGGCCGCCCAGCTTCACGACCTCTTCTTCATGCTTGAAGGGCACCGCGCCGAACCAGAACCCGGCGACGCCGGCGGCGATCAAGATGAGCCCAATGAGTGAGTTGCGGTTCATCGTTTCTCCAGGAGCTTGAGCCAGGTGTCTGCCGGTTTTGCCTTCAGGGCGAGCCGGGTGGTGCGGCGCTGCGCGGCCTCTTCGGCGGCGACCTTCTCGTCGGCGCTCTCCATCAACAGCGGCGGCACCGGGAGCTTCTTGCCGTCTTTGTCCAACGCCACGAAGGTGAGCAACGCGCTGGTGGTGAGCTGCCGTTCACCGGTGAGCGGGTTCTCCGCGTGCACGGTGACGCCGATCTCCATCGAGGTGTGGAACGCGGCCACCACGCGCGCGCGCATGATGACCTGGAAGCCGATCTTGATCGGCGCGTGGAAGTGGAGGTCGTCCATCGACGCGGTGACCACCTGCTGGCGCGCGTGCCGCTGCGCAGAGACGGCGGCGGCGATGTCGATCCACCCCATCACCGAGCCACCGAACGCCGCGCCGAGCGCGTTGGCGTCACCGGGCAGCAGCAGCTGCGTCATCTCGACGACGGAATCTTCGCCTCTTCGGGGTTCGAGCGTGCTCATCGCGAAAGAAAGTCACTCACTTGATCGAGGAACTGCGCGCGCCCACGCCCGTTGCGGATGTCGAGCGAGGTCACGTCGATGGTCAACACGTCGACGCCGTACTTGCCGGCCAGCACCATGGGGAAGGTCGCGTAGTAGCCGTTCAACCCGCGCAAGAACGCCGGCTGGATGCCGCGCTCTTCTTCACGGCCGCGCGTCTTGATGCGCGAGATCAGCACGTCGACCTTCGGCACGTCGAAGCAGATCACCTTCTCGGGCTGCGCGACGTGTTTGGTGAGGCGTTTGAAGTACTCGAAGTACAGCTCGAGCTCCGTGTCGGTCATGTTCCCGAGCCCGTGGAGGTACTTCGCGAAGATCTCCGGGTCTTCGTAGAGCGTGCGATCTTGAATGCAGCTCTTCGCCACCTTGTGGATCAGCTCGTGGTGCTCCACCCGGCGGATCAAGAACTCCAACTGGAGCGTGAAGCTCCAGCGCTTCATGTCGCCGTAGTACGGGCGCAGGAAACGGTTGTCGATCACCGGCTCGTCGAAGAGCTCGAAGCCGAACTTCTGGCTCACCATCTTCGCGGCGGTGGTCTTGCCCGCGCCGATGTTGCCGGCCATGGCGACGAACAGCTTGCGCTTCTGCTTCGGCGGCGCGCGCAGCGAGTCGATGGCCTTCACCGCGGCCGCCGCCTTCTTCGCCTTCGGAGGCACCGGCGCGAACTTCTTCTTCACGCCTGCCAATCGAGCACCACCTTCCCGCTCTGGCCGGTGCGCATCACCTCGAAGGCCTCCTTGAAGTTGTCGGCGGAGTAGCGGTGCGTGACGGCGGCGCTGATGTCGAGGCCGCTCTGCAGCATGGAGCGCATCTTGTACCAGGTCTCGAACATCTCCCGGCCGTACACGCCCTTGAGCACCAGGCCCTTGAAGATGACCATGTTCCAGTCGATCGACACCTCGCTGGGCGGAATCCCGAGGATGGCGACGCGCCCGCCGTGGTTCATGGTCGCCAGCAGCTGCTTGAAGGCCGCCGCGTTGCCGCTCATCTCCAGCGCCACGTCGAAGCCCTCGGTCATGCCGAGCTCGCCCATCACCTTCTTCAAGTCTTCCTGCGCGACGTTGACGGTGCGCGTGGCGCCCAGCTTCTTGCCCAGCGCCAGGCGGTACTCGTTCACGTCGGTGAGCACCACGTGCCGCGCGCCGACGTGCCGGCAGATCGCCGCCGCCATCACCCCGATGGGGCCCGCGCCGGTGATCAGCACGTCTTCGCCCACGAGATCGAACGAGAGCGCGGTGTGCACCGCGTTGCCGAGCGGGTCGAAGAACGAGGCGATCTCATCGGAGATCGCGTCGGGCACGGGGAAGACGTTGAAGGCGGGGAGGGCGACGAACTCCGCGAAGCAGCCGGGGCGGTTGACGCCGAGGCCCACGGTGTTGCGGCACAGGTGCCGCTTGCCCGCGCGGCAGTTGCGGCAGTTGCCGCAGGTGATGTGGCCTTCGCCCGACACGCGCTGCCCGACCTTGAAGCCGGTCACCTCGGAGCCGATGGCCGCCACCTCTCCCATGAACTCGTGGCCGATGTGCATCGGGGTCTTGATGGTGCGCTGGCTCCACTCGTCCCAGTTGTAGATGTGGATGTCGGTGCCGCAGATGCCCGTCTTGCGCACCTTGATCAGCACGTCGTTGGGGCCCACCTCGGGCTTCGGCACGTCCTCCATCCACAGCCCGGGTTCCCGCTTCGACTTGACCAGCGCTCTCATGAAATCACTCCGAGGTTTTTTCCGACTTTGGTGAAGGCCGCGATGGCGCGGTCGAGATCAGCGCGCGTGTGCGCGGCAGACATCTGCGTGCGGATGCGCGCCTTGCCCTGCGGCACCACGGGGAAGCTGAAGCCGACGACGTAGACGCCTTCCTTCAACATCTCGTCGGCGAAGCGGCTCGCCAGCTTCGCGTCGCCCAGCATCACGGGGATGATCGGGTGCCCTTCACCCGCCAGCGTGAAGCCCGCCTTCGTCATCGCGGCGCGGAAGTACGCGGCGTTCTCCACCAGCTGCTTGCGCAAGCCGTCGCCTTTCTCCAGCAGATCGAGCGCACGGATCGTGGCGTGCGCGATGGCCGGCATCAGCGAGTTCGAGAACAGGTACGGGCGCGCGCGCTGCCGGAGCAGCTCGACCACCTCCTTGCGGCCCGACACGTAGCCGCCCGACGCGCCGCCCAGCGCCTTGCCCAGCGTGCCGGTGAGGATGTCGATGCGCCCCATCACGCCGCGCAGCTCGTGCGAGCCGCGGCCCTGCGCGCCGGTGAAGCCCACCGCGTGCGAGTCATCGACCATCACGATCGCGTCGTGCTTGTCGGCGAGATCGCACAGCGTCTTCAGGTCGGCGATCACGCCGTCCATCGAGAACACGCCGTCGGTGACGATCAGCTTGAAGCGCGAGTCCTTCGCCTCGATGAGCCGCTGCTCCAGCTCGGCCATGTCGTTGTTCGCGTAGCGGAAGCGCTTCGCCTTGCAGAGCCGCACGCCGTCGATGATCGACGCGTGGTTCAACGCGTCGGAGATCACCGCGTCTTCTTCACCCAGCACCACCTCGAACACGCCGCCGTTCGCGTCCCAGCAGCTCGAAAAAAGAATGGTGTCTTCGGTGCCCAGGAACTTCGTGAGCCGCGCCTCGAGCTCCTTGTGCACGTCTTGCGTGCCGCAGATGAAGCGCACCGAGGCCATGCCGAAGCCGTGCGCGTCGAAGCCCTCCTTGGCGGCGGCGATGAGGTCCTTCGAGTCTCCGAGGCCCAGGTAGTTGTTGGCGCAGAGGTTGAGCACCGTCTCGCCCTTCACGGTGATGTTCGCGCGCTGCGGCGAGGTGATGATGCGCTCGCTCTTGTAGAGGCCCTGTTCGCGGATGCCGTCGATCTGCTGCTGGAGATGCGCGGTGAAGCTGCGGTTCATGGCCCGCGCGCGTAGCACCGGGCAGGGAGCCGCTCAAAAGGCTTTGCGTTGACGTTTCGCGTCGTGTAGCCGGAGCGCACCATGGCAATTGAACGCACCCTGTCCATCCTGAAGCCCGACGCGCTCGAGAAGGGCGTCATCGGCAAGATCATCTCCCGCTTCGAAGAGAACGGCCTGACCCCCATCGCGCTCCGCCTGCAGCACCTCTCGCAGCGCGAGGCCGAGGGCTTCTACGCCGAGCACTCCGCGCGCGGCTTCTTCAAGGACCTCGTGGCCTTCATGACCAGCGGCCCGGTGGTGGTGCAGGTGCTCGAGGGTGAGAACGCGATCGCCAAGAACCGCGACCTGATGGGCGCGACCGACCCCAAGAAGGCCACCCCGGGCACCATCCGCGCCGACTTCGCGAAGTCGATCGACGCGAACACCGTGCACGGCTCCGACTCGGCCGACAGCGCCAAGCGCGAGATCGCGTACTTCTTCCGTACGACCGAACTCTTCCCGTACTCGCACAAGTAAGCGCGTCGCGCGCACCCGCGCGAACGATCACGGCCACCCCGGGAAACCGAGGTGGCCGTTTCATTTTTCCGAAACGAGCTCAGAGGTCGAAGAAGTCGACCTGGCCGGTCTCCAGCGCGTACTCCGCGCCGATGATGGCCAGCGTGCCGGCGGCGATGCGATCTTCGAAGGTGCGCGTGCTGTGCCGCAGCTGGTTCACCGAGGCGCGCACGTTGGCGCGCTCCGCGCTGATCAGCAGCTCGTCGCGCGAGAGGCCGGTGTTGAGCAGGTTGGCCACCGCGGGCGAGATGCGGCTCACCAGATCGCGCAGGTTGGTCGACAGCCCGTGCCCGCCGGCGGCCAGCGAGTCGACGGTGGCCTTGATCGCGCCGCACTGGGTGTGGCCCATCACCACCACCAGCGTGGTGCCCAGCGACTCCACCGCGAACTCCACACTGCCGACGATCGACGGCGCGACGACGTTGCCGGCCACGCGCACCACGAAGAGATCACCCAGGCCACAGTCGAACACCAGCTCGGAGGGCACGCGGGAGTCGGAGCACGAGAGGATCACCGCGAACGGGTTCTGCCCGGCCACCAGCGAATAGCGCTTCTGCTGGGTGGTGATCGTCTCCACGCTGCGCACGTTGGTGACGAAGCGCGCGTTGCCTTCACGCATGCGTTCGAGGGCCTGCTGCCAGGGGAGCGTCTTGAGGGGGTCGGTCATGGAGTCAGCTCTCGGTGCGGTTCAAGGGAGGGGACGTGGAGCGGGGACGACATGGCCGCCGCGCCTAGCACGAAGGCTCCGAGGTCGGGCGGTGAGGACGGCTTCCTGTCGCGCGCGCAACCGGTGTAGAGGCGCCCCGTCATGACGGACCCGAAAGTCGATCTCGCGTCGCTGAACCTCGAGGGCCTGACGGCGTTCGTCGTCTCCCTCGGCGAGAAGGGCTTCCGCGCGAAGCAGCTCTACCGCTGGCTGCACCAGCGCGGCGCGCAGTCGTTCGACGAGATGACCGACCTCTCGAAGGACCTGCGCGCGAAGCTCCACGACCGCGCGGAGATCGTCACCGTCGAGAAGGACCTCGAGCAGCGCTCCATCGACGGCACCATCAAGTACCGCTTCAAGACGCACGACGGCCGCCTCATCGAGTCGGTCTACATGCCCTCGCCAGAGCGCAAGACCCTCTGTGTCTCCACGCAGGTCGGCTGCGCCATGGGCTGCCGCTTCTGCGCCACCGCCACGCTGGGCCTGGTGCGCAACCTGACGCCCTCGGAGATCGTCGCGCAGGTGCACGCGGTCAACCGCGAGGTGCGCGTCAACGAGCAGATCGAGAAGACGCTGCGCCCGCTCACCAACCTGGTCTTCATGGGCATGGGCGAGCCGCTCCACAACTTCGAGAACCTCAAGGCCGCGCTGGAGATCCTCCAGTCGGAAGACGGGCCGAATTTCTCGAGCCGCCACATCACCGTCAGCACCGTGGGCCTCGTGCCGATGATCGAGCGCTTCGGGCAAGAGACCGACGTGAAGCTGGCCATCTCGCTCAACGCCTCGCACGACGAGACGCGCGACGTGATCATGCCGGTGAACAAGAAGTGGAAGATCGCCGACCTGATGGAGGCCTGCCGGAAGTTCCCCCTCAAGCAGGGCCGCCGCATCACCTTCGAGTACGTCTTGATGGGCGGCGTGAATGACACCGACGCCGACGCGGAGCGCCTCGCCGCGCTGCTGGTCGGCGTGCCGGCCAAGGTGAACCTGATTCAGTACAACGAGAACCCCGGCCTCGGCTACCACACCACCGTCGACAACCGCGCGGAACGCTTCAGGGTTTTGCTCGAGAAGGCGGGCGTGGCGGCGTTCATCCGCGCGAACCGGGGGCGCGACATCGCGGCGGCGTGCGGGCAGTTGGCGAACTCCGAGAAGAACCCCAGCTTTACGCCGCTCAAGCCGTTGCAGCCCAAGCCGCCTTCGCCTTGACATTCCGGGCACTTCTCAAGTAGTGGCACCACCCCACCTTTCTTTTTTCCAGAGGAAACACCATGGCCGTCGTCATCCGTCTTGCCCGCGCTGGCGCCACGAAGCGCCCCTTCTACCACGTCGTCGCCGCTGACTCGCGCATGCCCCGCGACGGCCGCTTCATCGAGAACATCGGGACCTACGACCCGAACCACACCCCCGCGAAGTTCTCCGTCAACGAGGAGCGCTGGACGCACTGGACCAAGTCTGGCGCGAAGCCCTCCGAGACCGTCGGCGGCCTCTACAAGAAGTCGAAGAAGGCCGACGCGAAGGCGTGAAGCAGCTCGTCGAGTATCTGGCCCGCGCGCTGGTTGATCAGCCCGAGGCCGTGGAGGTCAAGGTGACGCCCATCGATGGGGCCGTCTTCTATGACCTCAAGGTCGCGCCCGGCGACGTCGGTAAGATCATCGGGCGTGATGGCCGTACCGTGAACGCGTTGCGCACCGTGCTCCAGCACGCGGCCCTGAAGAAGGGTGAGAAGGCCCGGCTGGAGGTCGTGGATGATCGCAAGGTGGCCGGTACGGCTGACCCGCAGGCCGTGGCTCCGGCAGCGACGCCGTGAAGCCGCTCCTGCAAATCGGCTACATCGCGCGGGTTCATGGCCTGCGCGGTGAGCTGGTGCTCAAGACCTTCGACCCGCAGTCCACCGCGATCAACGAGGTCGACGTGCTGGTGCTGGGCACGCGCGGCGGCGAGACGCTGGAGCTCGAGCTGGCGTCGGTCGGCGAGGCTCCCGGTGGCGATCTGCTGATCAAGTTCGAGGGCCACAAGCGCCGCGAAGACGTCGAGCAGTTCAAGGGCTCGTCGGTCAGCGTGCGCCGTGAAGATCTCGAGCCGCCCGCTGAAGGCGAGTTCTTCCTGGGCGATCTCGTCGGGCTCGAGGTGCTGAGCGTCGAGGGGAAGCGGCTGGGCGAGATCACCGAGATCTGGAGCTCCGGCCCGGTGCCGAACCTCGTGATCCGCGACGGCGACGCCGAGCAGATGATCCCCTTTGCCGAAGAGTTCGTGTCGAAGGTCGACCTCGAGGCGAAGCGCGTGACGGTGATCCCTCCCGTGTACGAGGAGTGAAGCCATGGCGTTCCGCGCGCAGGTGTTGACGCTCTTCCCGCGGATGATCACCGGCTACGCGTCGGAGTCGATCCTCGGGAAGGCGATCGAGAAGCAGCTGCTGGAGGTCGAGGCGGTCGACATCCGCGACTTCGCGGCCAGCAAACACCGCGTGACCGATGACACGCCGTACGGCGGCGGCGCGGGCATGGTGATGAAGGTGGAGCCGCTCGCCGGCGCCATCGCGCACGCGAAGACGAAGCTGCCGAGCGCGAAGGTGGTGCTGCTCTCGCCTCGCGGGAAGACGTTCTCGCAGGAGAAGGCGCGCGCGATCGCTGCCGAGGGCGCGGTGATCCTCGTGTGCGGGCGCTACGAGGGCGTCGACGAGCGCGCGATGACGCTCATCGACGAGGAGCTGTCGCTGGGTGACTTCGTGCTCACCGGCGGAGAGCTGGGCGCGCTGATCGTGATCGATGCGGTCGCGCGGCTGGTGCCCGGCGTGCTGGGCAACGCGGAGTCGGCGCAGACCGAGAGCTTCGAGTCGGGCCTGCTGGAGCACCCGCACTACACGCGGCCTCCAGAGTGGAACGGGCAGGGCGTGCCGGCGGTGCTGCAGAGCGGCGATCACGCGCGCATCGCGCGGTGGCGGCGGTGGCACTCGCTGAAGCTGACGCAGGCGCGCCGGCCCGATCTGTTCGCGAAGCTGGAGCTGTCGAAGGCTGATCTGAAGCTGCTGCAGAAGACCGAAGCCGAGCTCTGATCGAACCCCCTCTCCCGTGGGGAGAGGGTTGGGGTGAGGGGAGTCGGAACACGCCGCTGTGCCCCTCACCCGCGACTTCGTCGCGACCTCTCCCCAGGGGAGAGGTTGTTCACTCCGGCGGGTACTTCGTCACCAGCGCGGCAGGCACGTCCTTCGCGTCGGTGATCTGCTTGTACACGCCGACCGCGCTGCGCGCCGTGCGCGTCTTCGCGGCGTCGGAGCCGATGGCATAGAGCCCGAACTTCATGCCCATGCCGTGGTTCCACTCGTAGTTGTCCATCAGCGACCAGTAGAAGAACCCGCGGAGGTCGGCGCCGTCCTTGATGGCGCGCTTGGTCCACTCGGTCTCGGTCGCCAGCCAGCGCGCGATCTTCTCGTCATCGCCCGCGGCGTCGGCGCCGGTCTCGGTGATGTACATCGGCAGGCCGTAGCGCGCGTGGAGGCCCATCGCGGCGTCGTAGATCCCTTTCGGGTAGTCCTCCCAGGGCTCGAGCGTGAGCGGGTTGAAGTTGGCGATCGCGGAGAGCTCGGCGATGGGCGACTCGGTGCCCTCGACGGTGATGCGCGTGTAGTAGTTGATGCCGAGCCAATCCATGCGGTGGGTGAGCTCCGGGAGCGGCTCGGTGTTGTCGGGCTTGCCGCTCAAGTCGGCGTCGACGAGGCCCTTGCACACGCCGTCGAGGAACGCGGTGTTGTACAGGTAGAAGACGTGCTCCGCGGCGAGCGTGTCGAGGTTCTTGTTCGGGTCTTTCCCCTTCACCGGGGCGACCGAATAGACGAGCCCGACCTTCGCGGTGGGGTCATTGGCCTTCACCGCGTCGTACATCGCGGCGTGCGCGTAGATGAGCGCGGTCATCACCTGTTTGGCCTCGGCGAAGTGGTACGAGAGGCCGGGCGGGTTCACGCGGTCGGCCGACGGGAGGATGAAGCCCGGCAGCACCACCGCGAACGGCTCGTTCTCCGTGGCCCAGTAGTCGACCTCGCCTCCGAACTCCTTCGCGACGAAGCCGGCGTACTTCGCGATCTCGCGCACGGTGCGTGGCTGATCGAGCCAGCCCTTCGCCGCGACGCACGCGGGAGAGGTCAGATCTTGGTGGCAGGCGACGCCGTCGTGAATCCACAGCGGCAGGGTGTAGTGGTTGAGCGTCACCAGCGGCGTCAGGCCGCGCGCCTTCATCGCCGCGAGCTGCGCGTGGTAGCCGGCCAGCGCCGCGGGGTTCGCGGCCGCCGCCAGCGCGTCACCTTCGAGCCCGTCGGTAGCCGTGGGGAAGACGCGGCTCCACTCGATCGACACGCGGAGCGCGTTGAGCCCGAGCTCGTTCTTCGCGCGCGCGAAGTCCTGGTCGTAGAGCTCCCAGTAGCCGGGCGCGTGCGCGAGCGGCTCGAAGGTGATCAGGCTCGAGAGATCGCTCAGCTCGCTGGCGCTGGTGACCCACTGGTACCAGTCGCTGTGCGTGTCGACGCACTCACTCTCCGGGAGCGTCGGGCAGCCGGGGTCGACCTGGAACCCCGCGGTCGCGGCGCCGAAGAGGAAGCCGTCAGGGAAGGGCGGCGGCGCAGGCTTGTCGCAGCCCAGCGCCAACACCATCAACAGGGAGAGCCGTCGCATGGCGCGACAGGCTACTCGCAGTCGCGTCAGACGAAGAGGCTGGAGAGCGACTCCGCGCGGTAGATGCGCGCCAGCGCCTCACCGAACAACCGCTCGGTGCTCACCACGCGGATCTTCGGGCACCCCTGCGCGGCCTTCGAGAGCGGCACGGTGTCGGCCACCACGAGCTCTTCCATCACCGACTCGGTCACGCGCGAGATCGCCGGCCCGGAGAGGATGGGGTGCACGATGTACGCGTAGACGCCGCGCGCGCCCTTGGCCTTCAGCGCCGCCGCGCCCTGCGTCAACGTGCCGCCGGTGTCGATGATGTCGTCGACGATGATCGCGTCGCGGCCCTGCACGTCGCCGATGAGGTTCATCACCTCCGAGGCGTTGGGGCGCGGGCGGCGCTTGTCGATGATCGCCAGCGGGCAGCCGAGCCGCTTGCTGTACGCGCGCGCGCGCTCCACACCACCCGCATCGGGCGACACGATCACGATCTCCTCGGGGTTGGGGAACTTCTTGCGCAGATCGTCGAGGAAGACGGGCGACGCGTAGAGGTGATCGGTGGGGATGTTGAAGAACCCCTGGATCTGCCCGGCGTGCATGTCCATCGACACCACGCGGGTGATGCCCGCGGTGCCGAGCAGATCAGCCACCAGCTTCGCGGTGATCGGCGTTCGCGCCGCGACTTTGCGGTCTTGCCGGGCGTAGCCGTAATAGGGGATCACCGCGGTGATCGACTGCGCCGAGGCGCGCTTGAGCGCGTCGGCCATGATCAGCAGCTCCATCAGGTGATCGTTGACGGGCGGGCAGGTCGACTGCACCACGAAGCAGTCGAAGCCGCGCACGTTCTCGCCGATCTCCACCTGGATCTCGCCGTCGCTGAAGCGGCCCACCTCGGCCTTCGACAACGGGCGTTTGAGGTACTCACAGATGCGCTCGGTGAGCCCGCGGTTGGAGTTACCGGCGAAGACCTTGAAGTCGTGGCTGACGGACATGGGCGGGTCTCGCCGTAGCGCAACGCATTACGCGCAGCAATGTGGGTCAATCAGGCGCGGGCAGTGACGAGCTCGGAGGCCGCGGCGGCAGCTTGACCGCCTTCGCGTATTCCTCGAGCACCCGCTTCTCCAGCGCCTCGCGCATGTCGCCGTTGAGCGGGTGCGCGATGTCTTTGTAGGTGCCGTCTTTGCGCTTCTTGGCAGGCATGGCGACGAACAGCCCGGCGGTGCCCTGAATCACCTTCAAGTCGCGCACGACGAAGCACGCGTCGAGCGTGATCGTCACGTAGGCCCGCAGCTTGTCCTCGTTGACGATGAAAACCTTCACATCCGTTATTTGCATTCGCGGACCCCCGAAGCCCGTGCCCCGAAGATAGCGCTGCTCGACCAGCCGGGCGCAAGCACTTCGGCGCGCCTTGACTCTCCGGTGTCATTCGCTAAGGGTGCGCCGCCGTTTTCTTTTTCATCTTTTCCAAGGAGTACTGTTCTGGCTCTCGCACGTGATCAGCGAACCGATCGTCGAATCAAAGCCCGCGAGGTCCGCGTCGTCGGGCCCAACGGTGAGCAGCTCGGCGTCATGCCCACCGAAGTGGCTCTGGCGAAGGCCCAGGCCGACGGTTTGAACCTCGTCGAGGTCAACCCGATGTCGAAGCCCCCGGTCTGCAAGATCATGGACTACGGGCGCTTCAAGTACGAGGAGAAGAAGAAGGCCAACGACGCCAAGAAGAAGCAGGTCGTCGTGAAGGTCAAGGAGGTCAAGCTCCGCCCGAAGACGGAAGAGCACGACTACGAGACCAAGGTCCGCCACGTGAAGGAGTTCATCGAGGAGGGGAACAAGGCGAAGATCACCATCATGTTCCGCGGCCGCGAGATCACGCACCGCAACCTCGGCACGCAGATTCTCGACGACGTGGTCGCCGACCTCAAGGAGATCGCGGTCGTCGAGCAGCCGCCGCGCCTCGAAGGCAAGCAGATGTTCATGATCCTCGGGCCGAACTCCAAGGTCGCTCAGCGCGCCCGTGACGCCCACCGCTCGGCCCTCGCTCAGCAGGAAAAAGAGAAGCTCGGGCGCAAGGGTGAGGCCGACGAGGCCGGTGAGCAGGGCGAACAGCCTGCGCCGCCGCCCTCCGCACCGGCGGCCGCTCCCGCCGCGAACTGACGCTTCTTCGCGGGCTTGGTTGACTTACTCAGCCCGACACCATATAGGCGCCGCCCTTTCCAGCAGTTATCCAGGAACCTTAAGTCATGCCCAAACTTAAAACTCGCAGCGCTGCCAAGAAGCGCATGCAGGTCAAGAAGAACGGCAAAGTGAAGCACGCGAAGGCCTTCGCGAAGCACCTCTTCACCCACGCCAAGTCGATGGACAATCGCCGCAACAAGCGCGGCACTTCGCACCTCAACCAGAGTGACTCCAAGCGCGTCACCAAGGAAATGTTCCCCTACGGGGCGAACTGAAAGGAGCCGGTGAACCATGCGCGTTAAAAAAGGCGTCAAGGCTCGTCGTCGTCGTAATTCAATCCTCAAGCTGGCCAAGGGTTTCCGTGGCCGCCGCAAGAACTGCTACAAGCGCGCGAACCAGGCCGTCGAGCGTGCGCTCGACTACGCCTCGCGTGATCGTCAGCGCCGCAAGCGCGACTTCCGCTCGCTGTGGATCGTCCGCATCAACGCGGCGGCCCGCACGGTCGGCCTGTCGTACAGCAAGCTGATCGCCGGTCTCACGAAGAACAAGGTCGCGATCGATCGCAAGATCCTCGCGGACCTCGCCGTGCACGACATCGCCGGGTTCGGCGCCGTCGCCCAGATCGCCAAGGCGGCCTGAAGCACGGTCTTCGAACAGACTGATTGATTCACGGGGTCGCTCTTGAAAAGGAGCGGCCCCGTTTCATTTTCCGCAGGACACGACATGCAAGAGAGACTCGCTGGACTGATTCAAGCCGCGCAGGGCGAACTCGCGGCGGCCGTCACGCTGGAGGCCGTCGAGGCGCTGCGCGTGAAGTACCTGGGCAAGAAGGGCGAGATTGCGGCCATCTTGAGCGGCATGGGCAAGCTGCCTCCCGAGGAGCGCAAGGCGCTCGGGGAGAAGGCCAACGCCGCCAAGGGCGAGCTGGAGACGACCATCTCCTCCGCGCTGACCCGCGTGCAGGAGCTGGCGCTGGAGGCGGAGCTCTCAGGCGCGAAGATCGACGTCACGCTGCCGGGCCGCGCGCGCCGCCAGGGCCGCCGGCACCCGGTCTCGCAGACGCTCGAAGACATCTGCAGCACGTTCGCGCGCCTCGGCTTCGTGGTCGAACAGGGCCCGGAGATCGAGACCGATTATTACAACTTCGAGGCGCTCAACATGCCGCCTGATCACCCCGCGCGCGACATGCAGGACACCTTCTACGTCGACGGCGGCACGCTGCACGGCGGCTTCGCGAAGACGCCGGTGGTGTTGCGCACGCACACCTCGGGAACGCAGATCCGCACGATGCTGAAGCAGAAGCCGCCGGTGCGCGCGGTGATGCCGGGCCGCGTCTACCGGAAGGACTCCGATCAGACGCACACGCCGATGTTCCACCAGGTCGAGGGCCTGCTGGTCGACACCAACATCACCTTCGCGGAGCTCAAGGGCACGCTCGCCGCGTTCGCCACCGCGTTCTTCGGGCCGAAGACGAAGATCCGCCTGCGCCCGTCGTTCTTCCCCTTCATTGAGTTGTCGGCCGAGGTCGATGTCTCGTGCGTGTTCTGTTCGGGCAAGGGCTGCCGCGTGTGCAAGCAGACCGGCTGGCTGGAGGTGCTGGGCAGCGGCATGGTGCACCCCAACGTCTTCAAGCACGCGGGCTACGACCCGGCGCAGGTGACCGGCTTCGCCTTCGGCATGGGCGTGGAGCGCCTCGCGATGCTCCGGTACGGCATCGACGATCTGCGCACCATGTTCGAGAACGACTACCGCTTCGTTGCCCAGTTCTGAGGACCCGACATGAAAATCTCACTCAAGTGGTTGTCGGACTACGTCGAACTCCCTGCTTCCGTCGATGAACTGGCGCACCGTCTCACGATGGCGGGCCTGGAGATCGAGGGCATCGATCGCCCCGGTGCCGCGCTGCAGGGCGTGGTGGTCGCGCAGATCCTCGCGTCTGACAAACACCCGAACGCCGACAAGCTGTCGGTGACGAAGATCGACGACGGCTCCGGTACGCCGCTGCAGGTGGTGTGCGGCGCGAAGAACTACCAGGTCGGCGACAAGGTTCCGCTCGCGACCATCGGCACGTCGCTCCCCGGTGGCATGAAGATCGGCAAGGCGAAGATGCGCGACGTCGAGAGCTTCGGGATGCTCTGCAGCTCGCGCGAGCTCGGCTTGAGCGAAGAGAGCTCGGGCCTGCTGATCCTCGACCCGGCGCTCAAGGTGGGCACGCCGATCGCGCAGGCGCTGGGGCTCGACGACGTGGTGTTCGAGGTGAACGTCACGCCGAACCGCTCCGACGCGCTCTCGCACCTGGGCATCGCGCGGGAGGTCGCCGCGCTGCTGGGCACGCCGCTCAAGAAACCGGCCGTGAATCTCACCGAGTCCGCGACGCCTGCGTCCGACAAGGTGAAGATCTCCATCGCCGACGCGGAGCGCTGCTGGCGTTACGCGGGCCGCGTGATCGAAGGCGTGAAGGTGCAGCCGTCGCCGGCGTGGGTGCAGGAGCGCCTCAAGGCCGCCGGCGTGCGCGCCATCAACAACCTCGTCGACGTCACCAACTACGTGATGCTCGAGTACGGGCAGCCGCTCCACGCGTTCGATCTCGATCGCATCGGCGGCGCGGAGATCATCGTGCGCACCGCGAAGCCGGGCGAGACGCTCAAGACGCTCGACGGCAAAGACCGCGCGCTCAACGCCGAAGATCTGGTGATCGCCGACGCGCAGCACGCGCTGGTGATCGCGGGTGTGATGGGCGGCGAGTCGAGCGAGGTCACCGAGAAGACCACGCGCGTGCTGCTGGAGTGCGCGACCTTCCAGCCGGCGACGGTGCGGCGCTCGTCGAAGCGCCACGGCTTGCACACCGAGTCGTCGCATCGCTTCGAGCGTGGAACGGACGTCTCGGTGGTGCCTGAGGTGTTGGACCGCGCGGCCGCGCTGCTGGCGGAGTGGGGCGGCGGCACGGTGCTCAAGGGCCAGCTCGACGTGTACCCGACGGTGAAGCAGCCGCGCGTCGTCACGCTGCGCCCCGATCGCGCCACGCAGGTGCTGGGCACGCCGGTCTCCGCGGACGAGTCGGCGAAGATCCTCACCTCGCTGGGCTTCGTCTCGAAGGGCAACGGCGCGTGGGAAGTGCCGCTCGCGCGCGTCGACGTGTCGATGGAGGAAGATCTCGTCGAGGAAATCGCCCGCGTGCGTGGCTTCGAGTCGATCCCCGCAGCGCTGCCGCGTGGACTCTCGACGCTCGAGCCGGAGCGCCCCGCGCAGGCCGCTGAACGCCGCATGCGCGCCGCGCTGTCGGGCGAGGGGTTCGACGAGGTGGTGAACTACTCCTTCGTCGCGCCTGCGGAGCTCGCGGCGTTCCAGGCCGAGGCCGGCGCGGTCGTCGTCTCCAACCCGCTCTCGGTGGAGCAGTCGGTGATGCGCACCACGCTCTTCGCGAGCCTCGTGCCCAACGTGGCGCGCTCCGCCCGGCATCAGGCCGCAGGCGTGCGCTTCTACGAGTGGGGCCGCAGCTACCAGGCGCTCCAGAGCGAGACGCCGGCGCACGAGATGCAACAGATCGCCGGCGTGCTGTGGGGCCTGCGCGACGGCGCCCGCACGTGGACGGAGAAGGACGTCACCGTCGACTTCTACGACGCGCGCGCTGCCGTCGAGGCGGTGCTGTCGTCGCTGCACATCGAGGGCGCTGTCTTTCAGCCGCTCGAATCGCCCTGGTACCACCCGCGCGCCGCTGCCACCGTGAAGGTCGGCGGGAAGACCGTGGGGACGCTGGGCGAGCTCCACCCGCGCGCCCAGAAGCGCCTCGATGCGCCCGCGGGCGTGTTCATGTTCCAGCTCGAAGTGGGCGCGCTGCTGAGCCTCGCGAAGCTGGTGCCGCAGGCGACGCCGGTCTCGAAGTTCCCCTCCGTGCGCCGCGATCTCGCGGTGGTGGTGAACGCGGAGGTGCCGTCGGAGCAGGTGCGCAGCGTGATCCTCGAGGTCGGTCAGCCGCTCGTCGCCGACGCGCGCATCTTCGACGTCTTCCAGGGCGCGCAGGTTGGAGCCGGGCGGAAAAATCTCGCCTTCGCGCTCGAGTACCGGTCGTCCGAGAAGACGCTCACCGACGCCGAGGTCATCGACGCGCACGCGAAGATCGTCGCCGAGGTGACGAAGCGGGTCGGCGGCGCGCTCCGGGCTTGATGAAAAGCTTTGGAATGTCGCGATGTTGACAGGCTCTGGGGCGTGGGTACGCTCCGGGGCCTATGACGAAAGCGGACATCATCGAGAGCGTCTACGAAAAGGTGGGCTTCTCGAAGAAGGAGTCGGCTGAGCTGGTGGAGATGGTCTTCGACACGCTCAAGGAGACGCTGGAGCGCGGAGACAAGGTGAAGATCTCCGGGTTCGGCAACTTCCAGCCGCGGTACAAGCGCGCGCGCCCGGGCCGCAACCCGCAGAGCGGCCAGCCGATCGAGATCACCGCGCGGCGCGTGGTGAAGTTCGTGCCCAGCCAGGTGCTGAAGGCCGACTTGAACGACGGCTACGTGGCCGAAGACGAGCTCTCCGCCGAAGACGAAGACGCCGGCCACGTCGCGCCGGAGTCGGACGACGATGATTCCGAAGATTGAGTTTGACGCTCCGAAGTCAGGCGTGCATAAGGCGCCGCGTCGTAACCGAGCCGTTCTCGGGGCGTAGCGCAGCCTGGTAGCGCACTTGCTTGGGGTGCAAGTGGTCGCAGGTTCAAATCCTGTCGCCCCGACCAAAATTGAAGGGCCTGATTCTCAAGGGGAAACCCGTACAGAGTCAGGCCCTTCGTCTTTCCGCGTCTCCGCAGCCGGGAGCGTGAAATGGGCGCAGGACTGCAGGTTGAGCTCGGGCCACCACAGCACGGCTCGTTGGTCGTCACGTTGCGCACGGACGAGCAGGAGCTGGTGCTGCTGGCGTCATACGTACCGTTCGACTCGCTGACGGAGTTGGCGGGGGCTCTGGTGGCCCTGCTCGAGTGGCAGTCGACTGGCGTTGCCCGGTTCAACTGCGAACCCGATGGCTACGATCTGCGCTTCGCTCGGGGAGTGTCGGCCGACAGGACGCTCGTTCAGGCCGTGCATTTCCCCTTCGATCGTCGTCGACCGGCATCACAGACGATCGCGCTCTCGTACGAGGGCTCGACGATGCAGGTGGGGCGGTGCTTCTGGCGCGCGTTCCGGAGGCTTGAGACGACCTTCGACCGAACGCATTGGTCGTACGACTTTCCATCGAAGCTCGTCGCGCGCCTGGGCGCGCTGACCAGATCGTGAGCGTCGCATCGCGCACACGAGCGCAACGTCTTGAAATGCGACCTCTGCGGGTGTTGCTGAAAATCCGTTCAGTAGTGCAGATTGGTCGCGATGTCTCCGGTCATCGCGTTCCCGCTGCCGCAGGTCCACCTCGAGCGAGACGAGTTCGTCTTCGCGTCGCTGCAGGGGCTCGTGTCGGAGCTCTCGGGCCCGGCGGCGCTCTCGGCGACGGTGCTGACGCTGCGCGAGGCCCAGCGCGCGGGTGACACGGTGGCCTGGCTCCCGCGGGCCGACTCGATCTTCTACCCGCCCGACGCGGAGGCCAGCGGCGTCGACCTGAGCGCGATCACGGTGGTGCGCGTGCCGCAAGGCGAGGTGCCGCGTGCGGGCGAGCTGCTGGTGCGCCTCGGCGGCTTCGGGCTCATCGTCATCGAGCTCTGCGCCGGGCAGCGCGTGCCGACGCCGTTGCTCTCGCGTTTGCTGGGCCTCGCGCAGAAGCATGAAGCCGCGGTGCTGTTCCTCACGCAGTCCGAACGCGACGCGCCCTCCATCGATCCCCTCGTGGGCATGCGCGCGTGGGCGAGCGCGGAGCGCGTAGGTGAAGGCCGCTTCGTCCTCTCCATTCGCGCGCTGAAGGACAAGCGCCGCGCGCCGGGCTGGGAACGCCGGGAGGTGTGCCGTGGACCGGCTGGCCTGCGTTGAGGTGCGCGAGCTGCCGTTGCAGGTGTTGCTGCACGCGCACGCCGATTGGGCAGCGGCGCCGGTGGCCGTCGTCGAGTCTGACAAGCCGACGTCACTGGTGACGCACGCGAACGAGGCCGCGCGACAGGCGGGCGTGTTGCCGGGCCTGCGCTACGGCGAGGCGTTGTCGCTGTGCGCGAAGCTGCACGCCGCTCCCGTGAGCGCGAGTGACCTCGAGAGCGCCCGGCAGGAGTTCATCGCGCTGCTGCGCCTGTGGAGCCCCGCCGTCGAAGCGAACGGCAGCGTCTTCTGGTGCGACGTCAGCGGGCTCTCACAGCTGTTTCCCTCGCTCATCGAGTGGAGCGCGCAGGTGCACGCCGCGCTGCAGGCCGCGGAGTGGGACGTCTCGGTGTGCGTCGGCTTCTCGCGCTTCGGCAGCAGCGCCATCGCGCGTGCGTTGCCGCTGGGCCAGGTGCGCTGCCTGCTGAGTGTGAACGAGGAGCGCACGTGGCTGGCGCGGGTGCCGTTGCGGCGGCTCGGGCTCTCGGCGGACTCGCTGATTCCACTCGAGAAGCTCGGCGTCACCACCGTCGGCGCGCTGCTGCGCTTGCCGGTGTCGGGGCTGCGCAAGCGCTTCGGTGAAGACGTGGAGCGCATCGCGATGCTCGCCAGCGGTCGCCGCATCGAGCCGTTTCAGCCGGTGCCGGAGGTGCTGCCGATCGTCTCGCACCTCGACTTCGACGAGCCGATCGCCGACGTGAACCAGCTGCTCTTCGGGGTGCTGGAGCCGCTCCGGCGTTTGATGGACACGCTGGAGAGTCGGCAGCGCGCGCTCAAATCGCTGACGCTGACGCTGGGGTTCGATCGCCCGAAGGGTGAAGTGAACGTGCCGCGCGATCTCTCGCTCGCGTTCGCCGAGCCGACGTTGGATCAGACGCGCGTCTCCGAGCAGCTGCGGCTCACGCTGCAGTCGACGTGGACGGTCGAGAACTCGCTTGGCGTGAAGTGGCTGGAGCTGGAGGTGCGCGGCGCGGCGCAACACGCGGCGCAGTTGGCGCTGGTCGATCGCCCGCGGAGATCGGTGGACGCAATCCGCCGTTCGCTCGAGCGCGTGCGCGCGGCGTTCGGTGACGACTCGGTGGTGACGTTGACGCACGGCGCGGGGCACCTCCCGGAGGCGCGGCTGCGTTTCGAGCCGTTGGACGACGTGCCGCCGATGCCCGAGCGCCTCGAAGGCGAGCTGCAGCTCATCCGCCGCGTGGAGCTGAAGCCCTCGCCGTGTGCCGCGCCCGTGGAGCAGGGCGTGTCCATCATGCTCAACGGCGGCTGGTGGCGCGGCGAAGTGCGGCGCGAGTACCGCTTCGTCGAAGAGAACGGCGTGATCCGCTGGCTGTACTTCGATGTGCTGCGCGGCCGGTGGATGCGTCACGGGAGCGTCGAATGACGCCGCTGTGGTGCAAGTCGAACTACTCGTTTCTCGAGGGCGCGAGCTTTCCGGAGGAACTCGTGGAGACCGCGCACGCGCTGGGCTTCAGGGCGGTGGCGATCACCGATCGCGATGGCGTCTACGGCGTGGTGCGCGCGCATCAACGGGCCGTCGAGCTGGGGATGAAGTTGATCATCGGCTCCGAGGTGACGCTCGATGACGGCGCGACGGTGGTGCTGCTCGCGATGAGCCGGCGCGGATACGCGAACCTCTGTCAGCTCATCACCATCGGGCGGAGGCGCTGTGAGAAGGGGCGCTCCGCGGTGACGCGTGACGAGGTCTGCGCGCACGCGGAAGATCTCATCGCGCTCACGCCGCATGAAGGTGATCTCGCCGCGTTCCGTGAGGCGTTCGGTGATCGACTCTACGCCTTGCTCGCGCGGCATTTTCGCGACGACGAACCGCGGCCGCACGGAGCGCCGATCGTCGCCGCGCCCGAGGTGCTGTACCACCGGCCTTCGCGGCGCCGGCTGCAAGACGTGGTGACCTGCCTGCGGCACCAGACGACGCTCTCGGAGGCGGGGCGGCTGCTGAAGCCGAACGACTTCTTTGGGCTGGTGTCTCCCGGTGAGTTCGCGCGCAGGTACGCCGATTGTCCCGAGGCCATCGAGCGCACCGATGAGATCGCGGCGCGCTGTCAGTTCTCGTTGTCGGAGCTCCGCTACGTGTACCCGGGCGAACGCCTGCCTGACGGAATGACCGCGCAGCAGTGGCTCGAGAGGCTGACCTTCGAGGGCGCGAAGTGGCGCGGCAACGGCGTGGTGACGGAGAAGATGGCCACGCAGTTGCGCAAGGAACTCCAGCTCATCGAGGAGCTCGACTACGGCGGCTACTTCTTGACGATGCGCGAGCTCGTCGAGTTCTGCTGGTCGAAGGGCATCCTCTGTCAGGGGCGCGGGAGCGCGGCGAGCTCCGCGGTCTGCTTCTGCCTGGGCATCACCGCGGTCGACCCGGTGCAGATGGATTTCCTCTTCGAGCGCTTCCTCTCACGTGAGCGCGCCGAGCCGCCCGACATCGACCTCGACATCGAGCACGAGCGCCGCGAGGAGGTGATCCAGCACCTCTTCGAACGTCACGGCCGCACACACGCGGCGATGGTGGCGAACGTGGTCAGCTTTCGCGGGCGCTCCGCGGCGCGCGAGGTGGGCAAGGTGCTGGGCGTCGCGCAGACCGAGCTCGATCGCTACGCGAAGTTGATCCAGCACTTCGATGAACCGGGCGCGGAGATGATGCGCGAGGTCGGGCTCGACGCGAACGCGAAGATCGTCACGCTGCTCGCGGAGCTGAGCCAGGAACTCGAAGGGTTTCCCCGGCACCTCTCGATTCACCCCGGCGGTTTCGTGCTCGGCAGCGAGCCGCTCGCGACGTTGGTGCCCATCGAGAACGCGACGATGGAGGGGCGCACCGTCATCCAATGGAACAAGGACGATCTCGAGACGCTGGGGCTCTTCAAGGTCGATCTGCTCGCGCTCGGCGCGTTGACGCACCTCCACCGCGTGTTCGATCTGCTGAAGCAGCACCGCGGCGTGGAGCTCTCGCTCGCGAAGATCCCCGAAGGCGACCCGAAGACCTACGGCGCGATCTGCAAGGCCGACACCGTGGGCGTGTTCCAGATCGAGAGCCGCGCGCAGATGTCGATGCTGCCGAGGCTCCGGCCGAAGAACTATTACGACCTCGTGGTGCAGGTGAGCATCGTGCGCCCCGGGCCGATCTCCGGCGGCATGGTGCACCCGTATCTGCGTCGTCGCGGAGGGACGGAGCGCATCGACTATCCACACCCGAGCCTGGTGCCGGTGCTCGAGCGCACGCTCGGCGTTCCGCTGTTTCAAGAGCAGGTGATGCGGCTCGCGATCGTCGGCGCCGGGTACACGCCGGGGCAGGCCGATCAGCTCCGGCGCGACATGGCGGCCTGGAGACGCAACGGGAAGCTCGAAGGTCATCGCGAGCGACTGATCGAGGGGATGACCCAACGTGGGATCAGTCGTGACTTCGCCGAGCGCGTGTTTCAACAGATCCGCGGGTTCGGTGAGTACGGCTTCCCCGAGAGCCACGCGGCGTCGTTCGCGCTCATCAGCTACGCGGGCGCGTACTTGAAGGCGCACTACCCGGCGGAGTTCCTGTGCGGGATCCTCAACTCCCTGCCGATGGGCTTCTATTCGGCGTCGACGTTGATCGAAGACAGCAAGCGCCACGGCATCGAGGTGCGGCCCATCGACGTCACGAAGAGCGAATGGCTGTGCACGCTGGAGCCGAGCGGCGAGGGCTTCGCGGTGCGCATGGGCCTGCGCTTCGTGAAGGGCTTGAACGAGCTGGTCTCCGTGAAGGTGCGTGAGGCGCACGACACGTCGAGCATCGAAGGGCTGGCGCGCAGCGGCGTCGATGAGCGCTCGCTGCGGTTGCTGGCAGAGGCCGGCGCGTTGGCACCGTTGGAGCCTTCTCGTCGCGCGGCGCTGTGGAAGGCGCGCGGGGCCGATGCGATGCCGTTGGCGCTCGAAGAGCCCGCGCAGCTCTCCTTCGCGGAGCTGACGCCCGGCCAGCACATCTCGTGGGACTACGAACGCACCGCACACAGCACGCGCGGGCACCCGGTAGCGCCGCTGCGCAACGAGCTCCGGCGGCGTGGGTGGTTGAACTCGAAGGAGGTCCACACGCTGCGCCACGACGCGTCCGCGCGCGTCGCCGGTGCGGTCATCGGCCGGCAGCGTCCCGCGACCGCGTCAGGCGTGGTGTTCATGACGTTGGAAGACGAGACCGGGCTCACCAACCTCGTGGTGTGGCGCGATGTCTTCGAGCGGAACCTGACGATCATCCGCACGCGCTCGTTCCTCGGCGTGGAGGGGCGCGTGCAGTTTCAAGACGGCGTGCTGCACGTCATCGCCGAGCGCTTCGATGACCCGATGGGCCCGCAGGCGGCGCTGCCCATCGGCAGCCGCGACTTCCATTGATCAGAAGAACGTGTACCCGACGCCGAAGCTGGCGGTGAAGTAGTGCTTCGGGATGAACGCGTGGAGGAAGGTGAGGCTGAAGGTCATGCCCGACGAGGTGAAGAAGGGCAGGTGGAAGTCGAAGCCGTACGCGAAGCCTCCGCCGGGGATCGCGCGGATGCCGTTGCTCTGATCGTGCAGCCCCGCGAGGCCGGCCGCGAACTTCACCTCGAACTCCGGGAAGAGGATGGGGATCTTGGTCTCCAGCATCCACCCGCCGATGAGGTCGGGCTCGCCGGGCACGTCCTTCCCGATGATCCCCTTGTTCTGCACGAAGGTGTGCAGCAGCGCCAACACGATGCCGTTGTTGAAGGTGCCGCCCAGCTCCATCGCGTGGAACAAGCCGCGGCTGTCGGGCCCGCCGCCGATGCCGAACATGATCTGGAAGTGGAAGACGTCGCGCTCCACGTCGTGCTTGAAGATCAACGAGCGGCTGCGCCACGTCGTGTAGTGACGCTCGGGCACCGGCTCCGCGCGGGGCTCCGGGTCGGCGGCGAGGGCGAGCACGAGGAGAGCAGGGAGCACGCGAGCAACTTAACTCCCCGTGCGCCTTCGCGCAGAACATGCGCCCGGCCGGTCGCTCCCGCCGAAGCTGCGCGCGACCGCTCGACGCGTGACAGAAACCTGCCGGGCACTTCACTCGCTGCGTACTCGCTGGTAGGTGCCTGCCCCCAGTTCGCCATGATCTACAAAGCCGACCGACGTACCGTTGCGTTCCTGGCCGTCTACTACGCGATCTTCATCACCGCGTGGGTGGTGCCCACCTCGTGGCCCGCGCGCGTCGCGCTGATGCTCTTCTTCTGCTGGTTCTCTTTCACCGCCGCGGTGATGAGCCACAACACCGCGCACGCGCCGCTGTTCCGCAACCGGTGGGCGAACACGGTGTGGGGCGTGCTGTTGTCGCTGGCCTTCGGCGGGCCGGTGAGCGGCTTCGTGCCCGGGCACAACCTCTCGCACCACGAGCACCTCGGCACCGACATGGACAACGTGCGGGCCTACAAGGCGCGCTTCCGTTGGAACTTCCTGAACCAGTTCCTGTTCTTCTTCCTGGTCATCCCCAGCATCATCCGCAACGAGTCGCGCTACTGGAAGGCGATGAAGAACGACCCGCGCGTGAAAGAATGGGCGTTCCAATGGCGGCTGGAGAACGTGGCGCTGAACGTCTTCAAGTTCGGCTTCCTCGGGCTCGACGCGTGGCTGTCGCAGGGCATCCCGTGGCGCGGGCTGATGTTCGTGCTGATCCCCGCCGTGTACGGCATCTGGGGGATCTTCGGGACCAACTACTGGCAGCACGACGGCTGCGACACCGAGAGCAAGTACAACCACTCGCGCAGCTTCATCAGCCCGGTGCTGAACTACTTCGCGTTCAACAACGGCTACCACGCGGTGCACCACGAGAAGGCCGGCCTGCACTGGAGCCTGCTCCCCGAGTACCACCGCCAGCACTACCACGGGCACTGCCACCCGGCGCTCGAGCAGAAGAGTCTGTTCATGTACCTGTGGCGCACCTGCATCTACCCGGGCGTGCGCGAGACGTACGACGGCAAGCCGGTGGTGCTGCCGGAGAAAGACGTCGACGTCGACTGGCCGATCATGCCGATGGGCTACACCGGGCCGATCCGCGATGCGGACCCCGTCGCCTGACGCCTGTCGCGTTTTTCGTCAGCGCCTCAATCTGAATGAGGGCTGACAGCTGAAGTGGTAGTTACGCGCGGTCTTCTCTCACTGGAGGTACACACATGCGTTTCATTCTTGCGGGTGCTGTTGCGTTGACGGTCGCGATGTCGGGCTGCGCCGCGAAGGAGCTGTCGAACTTCAAGGCTGAGGGCGTGAAGAAGGCCGCCTTCGATCTCGGCTGTGGCGAGGGTGACGTGAAGTACAAGGAAGTCAGCGCTGAAGAGGTCACCGTGGAGGGCTGCGGCAAGTCGGCCACCTACCGTCAGAAGGACGGCTCCTGGGGCACCAGCCACATCAACACCAAGTAACCCGACGCGGCCTCGCGCTGCGCCCTACGGCCCGGTTCCCTCCGCGGGAGCCGGGTCGTTTTGTTTCCCCGTCAGCGCGGCCTCGGCGGCGCGCGCGTCGAAGGCGTCTTCCCACTTCGAGACCACCAGGGTGGCCACCGCGTTGCCGACGAGGTTGGTCAACGCGCGGGCCTCCGACATGAAGCGATCGATGCCCAGCAGCAGCGAGAGGCCTCCCACCGGCACCGTGCCCACCGACGACAGCGTGGCGGCGAGGGTGACGAAGCCGCTCCCGGTGACGCTGGCCGCGCCCTTCGAGGTCAGCAGCAGCACCGCCAACAGCCCGAGCTGCTGCGAGAGCGTCAGCGGCGTGTCCAACGCCTGGCTCACGAAGAGGCTCGCCATCGTCAGGTAGATGCAGGTGCCATCGAGGTTGAAGGAGTAGCCGGTCGGCACCACCAGGCGCACCACCGGCTTCGCGCAGCCCAGACCCTCGAGCTTGGTCATCAGGTCGGGCAGCGCCGACTCCGACGACGAGGTGCCCAGCACGAGGATCAGCTCGTCTTTCAGGTGCCGCACCAATCGGAAGATGGACACCCCGGTCAACGCGCGCAGCGCCGTGCCCAGCACGCCGAACACGAAGAGCAGGGCGGTCGCGTAGAACGAGACGATCAGCAACAGCAGGTTGCCCAGCGTCTCCACGCCGTACTTGCCGATGGTGAAGGCCATCGCGCCGAACGCGCCGATGGGCGCCAGCCGCATGATGGTGCTCACCAGCGCGAAGAAGACCTGCGCCACCGAGTCGAGCGTGTGGTGCAGCGCGTGGCCCTTCTCGCCCAGCGACGCCAGCGCGATGCCGGTCAGCACCGCCAGCAGCAGCACCTGCAGCACATCGGCGTTGGTGAAGGCCCCGATGAAGGAGTCGGGGATCACCGCCTGCAGATGTTCGACCACGCCGTGCGGGCGAGGCGCGGAGAGCGTCTTGTCCAACTTCGTGGTGTCGAGCTGCTCGACCTTCGCGTGGATGCCGCGCCCCGGGCCGATGACGTTGACCACCACCAGCCCCAGCGCCAGGGCCGCGGTGGTCATCAGCTCGAACCACACCAGCGCCTTGGCGCCGACGCGGCCGACCTTCTTGAGATCGCCCATGCCCGCGATGCCGCCGGCCACCGTGGTGAACACGATGGGCGCGATCAGCATCTTGATCAGCTTCACGAACCCGGCGCCCAGCGGCTCGAGCGCCTGCCCCCACTCCGGCTTGATGACCCCGAGGAGCACGCCGGCCACCACGCCGGCGAGCACCTGCAGGTACAGCGTCGAGCCGCGCCTCGGCGTCACTGACACTTATGCGTCGAGTTGTTGCAGTTGTTCGTCACGCAGTCGGCGTTGGAGTTGCAGCCCACGCCGATCGCGCAGTCGTTGCCGCCGCCGCCGGTCATCGCCACCGGCCCGAGGAAGTTGTCGGTGCTGGGGATGGCCGTGTTCCCCGCGCTGCCGTTGTTGGCGTTGGTGAACAACACCACGTTCGAGCTGCCGCCACCGTAGCGGTTGGCGTAGATCAAGATGGAGTTGTTGCCGACGGCGGTGATGACCGCGCCGGCGACGTCCTTCGCGGAGGTGCTGGCCGTCACGGAGATGGGCGTCACGCTCCCGCTGGTGCACTGCGAGGCCGCCAGCTTGAAGCAGAAGGTGACGCTGGTCGCGCCGTCGTTGAGCGTGAAGACGTCTTCGTAGGGCACGCCGCCATCGGTGGGCACGCCGCCGTCGTAGAGCGCGCTGCCCGCGGGGAAGGTGACCAGCGCCGAGGCCGCGGCCACCGCCTGCTGGCTGCTGCAGTCGGAGCTGCAGGTGCCGCAGGTGTTGGCGTTGCGATCGTCACAGGCCTCGAAGCCGGTGTTCTTCACGCCATCGCCGCACACGCCGGCGTCGAGCGAGAGCGCCTGGGTGCAGGTGGCGTTGCACGCGCCGCAGTTGGGCGTGTTGTACGGGCAGGTGGTCTCGGTGGTGTTGTTGCCGTCGTCGCACGCCTCGCTGCCGCCGTCGGGCAGCGCGTCGACGATCAAGTCACCGCAGCGGTGCGCGGTGCCGGTGACGGTGGCGGTGCACGTCGCGTTGCAGATCGAGCAGTTCCCCGTGCCGTACGCGCAGTCGGTGGTGCCGTTCTTCGCGCCGTCGTCACACGCCTCGTTGCCGACGCGCAGCGCGTCGCCGCAGATGGGCGTGGCGACGGTGGTGGCGCCGACGGTGGTGCCGGTGAAGGTCCACCCCGGCTCGCGCACGCAGCTCGCGCACCCGTCGTTGCCGGCGAGCGAGCCGTCGTCACACGACTCGATGCCGCCGTCGGGGAGCGCGTCGACGCGGCCGTCACCGCACTTCGGGCCGATGAGCGAGTACTGCGCCTGGCAGTTCGCCGCGCAGCCGGCACAGGTGCCCGACGTGCTGTACGGGCACGAGCTGGCGCCGTTCACGGCCGCCCCGAGGTCGCACGCCTCGTTGGGGGTGTTGGGGGTGCCGTCTCCGCACACGCCGCCGCTGCTGCCGGCCACCGTGTGGCAGGTGAGGTTGCAGAGGCTGCAGGTGGCGTAGCCGTAGGGGCAGGTGGTGCCGCTGGTGTTGTTGGTGCCGTCGTCGCACTGCTCGACGCCGATGTTCTGCTTGCCGTCGCCGCAGGCGTTGAGCACGCAGGTCGTCAGGCAGTTGTCGTTGTCAGACACGTTGCCGTCGTCACAGAACTCGCCGCCCGCGTCGTTGGTGAAGCCGTCGCCGCACACGCGCGCGGTGCAGTCGCGGTCACAGAACGCGGTGTTGCCGCCGGTGTCGCACTGCTCGATGCCGCCGTCGGGCTTGGCGAAGGGGTTCAAGAAGGTGTCGCCGCACACGTTCGGCGTGCAGTCGGAGTCGCAGGTGCCGCTGTTGCCAGACGTGTCGCACAGCTCCCCGCGACGCGCGTTGACGGTGCCGTCACCGCAGAAGGCGACGGTGCAGTCGAGGTCGCACGCGGTGGTCTCCCAGGGGCCGACGCCGGCGTCTTGCACGTCGCATTGCTCGCCGCGGGTGGCGTTCACCAGCCCGTCGCCGCAGCGGGCCCGCGTGCAGTTCAGGTTGCAGCCGAAGGTCTCGCGGCCATCGTCACACTGCTCTCCGCCGTCGAGCACCAGCGTGTCACCGCAGTAGGCCAGCTTGCAGGTGCTGGTGCACAGCAGCGAGTCGGCGTTGTTGCCCGCGCCGTTGTCGCACTGCTCGCCCACCGAGGTGTCGATGACGTTGTTGCCGCAGTTGCCGGTGGAGCGGCAGTCGGCGGCGCAGTTGTCGACGCCGCCGTCAGGCTGGATGGTGCCCACGGGGTCGTTGTTGCCGTCGTCGCAGACCTCGAGCCACGCGGTGTCGACGACGGCGTTGCCGCAGCCCACGAGGAGGCAGGTCGGGCCGCAGTTGCTCAGCGGGGTGCCGTTGTTGCCGTTCGGGTCGTCACACTCCTCGGAGCCGCCGTCGGCCTTGATGGGGTCCTTGTGATGATCGCCGCAGACCTCCGCGGTGCAGATGTCGCTGCAGCCGTCGCCGGCGTCGCGGTTGCCGTCGTCGCACAGCTCGCCGCCGCCGTCGGGCAGGAGGTTCAGATCGCGCGTGCCGTTGCCGCACGTCTCGTTCGACAGACAGTTGGCGCTGCACCCGTCACCGGAGACGTGGTTGCCGTCGTCGCACGCCTCATTCCAGTCGGTGACGTTGTTGCCGCACTCCACGTTCAAGCACGTCGGGCCGCAGCCAGCATCGGGCTGCCCGTTGTTGACGCCCTCGTCGCAGGCCTCGTGACCACCGTCGATGAAGAAGTCGCCGGGGACGGCGTTGCCGCAGCCCATGCGCACGCACTGTGTGTTGCACTGGCCGTCGGGGCCGATGAAGGTCGAGCCGTTCAGCGGGCCATTGTCGCACTCCTCGAAGCCACCGTCGGGGCGGAGCTCTTTGATGCTGTTGCCGCAGTTGACCATTCGACAGGTGGGGCCACAGGTCCCGTCGGTGCCGTTGGCCGCGCCGTGGTCACAGGCCTCGGAGCCACCGTCGAGCAGCAGGGAGTCGAGCAGCGAGTCACCACACGCCTCGGTGCCGAGACAGTCTGAGCGGCAGCCGTCGCCCGATTGCGTGTTGCCGTCGTCGCAGGCCTCCGTGCCGCCGTCGACCAACTGCTCGTCTCGGTGCCCGTCACCACACACTTCGAGGCCGTAGCAGTCGCCGCGGCAGCCGTCTCCGGAGTCGGTATTGCCGTCATCGCAGAGCTCGCTGCCGCCGTCGGGGAAGGCGTCTTTCACGTCGTTGCCGCAGGTCTCGGTGGAGCGACAGTCTGCGCTGCAGCCGTCGCCGCCCGTGGTGTTTCCGTCGTCACACACCTCGACGCCGCCGTCGTCGGTGATGCCGTTGCCGCACACGCGGAAGCTGCGACAGTCGGGCTCGCACTCGGCGCCCTGCACCGGGTCGTTGGGGTCGCAGACCTCGCGCGCGCCACCGTCGGCCTGATCGAAGATGTCGTCGTCGACGCGCCCGTCGCCACAGCTGCCGGTGCCGGTGCAGTCGGCGCGGCACGCGTTCGGAGTGCCCGAGGGCTCGTTCATCACGTTGCCGTCGTCGCAGGCCTCCACGCCGCCGTCAGGCAGCGCGTCGATCTTGCCGTTGCCGCACAGCGCGTTGTCGGTGATGCACTGCGTACCGTCGGCGGAGCACACGAAGCCCTGCGGGCACACCTGGCCGCCGCTGCAGGTGGTGGACTCAGGGCGGAAACAGGCCGAGGCGGTCAGACACAGCACACCCGCGGCGAGCCATCGGATTGATCTCATGACTTAGAACTCCAGCGACGCCATCGCGCCGGCCCCGTTGGGAGAGAGGAGAGGAACCACGGTGATCTTGCTCGCGTCGATGGTGACCGTCTTGCGGGTGGCGACCGGCTTCCCGACGACGAACAACACGATGCTGGTGGCGATCGCCGCGCCGCCGACCGCGTACATCGCGATGCCGGCGGTCTGCATCGACTCGCCGCCGGTGCGCAGCTGCAACTGATTGTTCGCCAGGCCGGGCGCGCAGCCGTCGTTCGAGCCGTTCGCGCACGCGCTGATGTTCTTGTCGTACTGCTTGAAGTTCTCGTTGGCGGCGAGGTGCAGCCCGAGGCCCGTGCCCGCCGCCGCGATGCCGACGCCCAGCGTCGCCCAGGGGATCGCCGCGGGGAAGGGCCGCGAGTACTCCATCAGCTCCTCTTCACGGAAGACGCGCATGTCGAAGGTCTGCGTGTCGCCGCCGCCGAAGGTGAGGGCGCGCTCGTCAGGGAGGAAGCCGTCTTTCGACGCGGTCAGCGTGTGCTGGCCCGCGCGCACCGGGCCCTCCCAGTTGCCGGGGCCGACGAAGAGCTGCTTGCCGTCGAGCTTCACCGACGCGCCGACCACCGACGTCGAGACCTGCACCTTGGTCAATTGGCGGTCGATGAGCGCGAGGTAGCGCTGCGCCTGCTGGTACTTGTCGTCGTCGAGCGGCGCGGCGCCGAACTTGAGCGCCGCGGTGAGGTGCTCGTGCACCTCGATGGGCTGGTCGAGGTTCACCAGCGCCAGCGCGAGGTTGTAGTGCACGGCCGGGTGGTCCCAGTGCTTGAGGGCCTCGCGGTACTTCGCGACCGCGGCCGGGAAGAGCGAGTCTTTGAGCGCGCCGTTGCCGTCCTTGAAGAGGGCGATGGCCTGGGCCTGCGCATCTTTCGAGACGCCCCTGGCCCACGGGCGCTCGGCCTCTTCGCCGAAAGCGCAGACAGACAGGGTGAGCGCCAACAGGGCCACGATTCTTCTTCGCATGTGGTTCCTCACTTCAGTTCATCGATGACGCCGGCGCCGCCGACCTGGGCCTCGAAGGCCTTGGCGCGGGCTTCGGCCTTCTTCGCCAGATCGTCGGCGCGCTTGCGGGCGGCTTCTGCCGCGGAGCGGGCCTTCTCTGCCGCCTGCTTCTGCTCGGTGGCGTTCTTCGCGCTGCGCTTGGCGTCGGCGGCGGCGCGGGTGGCGCGCTCGGCCTCGAGGTCGGCCTGGGCGCGGGCGTCGTTCGCGTCCTTCAGCGCCTGCTGGAGTTCACTCGCGGCCTGCTCGGCCTTCTGCTGCGCGGCGGCGCGCTCCTGCTCCTTCTTCTCGGCCTTGGCGAGGTTCTGCTTCGCCTCGAGCATCGCGCGCTGCGCCTGATCGGCGTTGTCTTGCGCCTGGCTGCGCGCGCTGGCGACCACCACCAGCGCCACCGACGCGGCGGCGAGCAACAGCGTGAGGAAACCGATCGCCCCGAGCGTCAGCAGGCGCCGGTTGCGCGACTTCTTCGCCGCGAGGTTGATGACGGCGTTGAGGAACTCGCGCTGCGAAGCGGGGAGCTCACCCGTGAACCGCCGCGAGAAGCGGTCGGCTTCGTGCGCCAGCTCGCCGCGCCACAGCAGCTCCTCGTCGTGGCCCTTCTGGGTCCACTGGCGGGTCGCGGTGCGCAGCTGCTCGAGGAACGCGGCGTCTTCGCCGGTCTCTTCGAGCCAGCGCTTCAACTGCGGCCAGGAATGGATGAGCGACTCGTGGACGATCTCCACCGTCGCCGCGCCGCCGCCGGTCTGCACCGTCAACAGGCGCGCCTGCACCAGTTCGTCGACGAGGCTCTGCACCTCGGCCGGGTTCGACGAGAGCTCGCGCAGTTCGCCCATCTCGACGATCGCGCGCGTGCGGTCAGGCGTGACGAGCCGCAGGAAGATCGACTTCATCAACGGCTGCGAAGAGGGCGAGAGCTTCTCGAGCACCGCGTTGGCGTGCGAGGCGAGGGCGCCGGCCACACCGCCGATCGACTCATAGGCGGCCTTGGTGAGCTGGTGCTTCGCGGCGTCGCGCGCGTCCCACAGCTTGGAGGCGGCGAACTGCAGCAGCGGCAGCGCGCCCTGCGTGGTGGCGAGGTGGTGGAGCATGTCCTCCACGATGGCGCTGTCTTCGAACTTGTAGCCGGCCATCTCCGCGGGCGAGACGATCGCCTCGCGCAGCCCGTCGACGCCCGGCGAGTTCAAGAACACCAGGCCCTGGCTCAGCTCCGCCATGAAGCGCGGGTCTTCCGGCACGCGGTCGAGGAAGTCGGAGCGGATCGACAGCACCAGGCGGATCGGCGACGTGGGGTCGTCGGCCACCGCCGCCAGCGACGCGGTGAAGGCCCGGCGCTCCGCGGCGTCGGCCACCAGCGTGTAGAGCTCCTCGAACTGGTCGACGAAGAGGAGGATGTTCTTCTTCTCGCGGCGCGCCTTGCCGCGCAGCACCGCGCCCACGAAGCCGGGCTCCTTGATCAGGCGCTGCTCGAGCTTCTTCTGCTCGGCGATCTCATCGGCCACCGAGGTCGAGGTGCCCATGATGGGCGAGACCAGCGCGGCCAGCGCGGCGAGCGGGTTCAAGCCCGGGCGCAGCACCAGCGACTCCCAGTTCTCACCCGAGCGCTTGAGCGCAGGCACCAGGCCGGCGCGGACGACAGACGACTTGCCGGCGCCCGACGGGCCGACGATGGCCAGCAGCGGGCGCTCGCGCACGCGGTTGACGGTGGCGGCGATCTCCTGCCCGCGGCCGAAGAAGCGGTTGGCGTCGTTCTCCTGGAACGCGGCGAGGCCGGCGTACGGGCTCTCGTCGATCTTCAGCTCGCGCGTGTAGCGGCCGGGGAGGAAGGGCTCCAGCGCGCGCAGCAGCGTCACCGCGTCAGGCCAGCGCTGCTCCTTGCGCTTCAAGAGACAGCGGTCGACGATCGCCGCCAGCTCCTGCGGCACGTCGTTCGACTTGGTGCGCAGCATCGGCATCGGCGTGTCCAACATGCCGGTGACCATCAGCTGGTGCCCCTTGAGCGGGTCGAGCGGGTGTTTCCCCGTGAGCATCTTGAACATCATGATGCCGACGGCCCAGATGTCGGCGCGGTGGTCGATGGGCACGCCGATGCCCCACTGCTCGGGGGCCATGTACGAGAGGGTGCCCATCATCGCGCCCTGCTGCGTGAGCTCCGAATCGTCTTCGTCTTCGAGGCTGGTCTTCGGCGCGCGCGGCCGCGTCACCTCGGTGGGCACCGAGGAGTCTTCGCCCTGCAGCACCTTGGCGATGCCGAAGTCGAGCACCTTGGTCGTGCCCGAGTCGGTGATCATGATGTTGTCGGGCTTGAGATCGCGGTGAACGATGCCCTGGCTGTGCGCGTACGCCAGCGCGCGGACGACGGGCACGATCAGCTCGACCACGCGCGGGGCGGGGAGCGGTTTCCCCTCCGGCGCCACCTTGGTCATGGTGTTGCCGGTGATGTACTCGAACACCATGAAGGGCATGCCCTGCCAGGCGTCGACCTCGTAGATGATGACGATGTTCTCGTGCTGCACCGCGGCCGTGGTGCGCGCCTCGAGGATGAAGCGCTTCGTGAGATCGGGCGAGTGCGTGCGGAGGAACTTGATCGCCACGCGACGCCCGAGGCGCGTGTCGCGCGCCAGGTACACCGCGCCCATGCCGCCGCGCCCCAGCAGGCGGATCACCTCGTAGTGGTGGATGCGCGTGCCGACGTCGGGCTCTTGAACGGCGAACTCCGGGTTGGTCGGCTCGCGCGCGGGCGTGGGCGTCAGCGACGGTGACGACTTGCCCGTCGCCAGCTGCGGCGACGACACCTCCTTGGAGAGCGGCAACGGGGTCGCCATCGCAGGGGCGTTCGGCGCGATGGTCACGTCGACCGACGCCGCGCTGACTTCGTTCTTGATGATGGTCTGGAGCTCCGCTTCGGCGTCGCTCGGTTTGGGCTGGCTCACGAATTCCTCACGCGACTGATCGATGCAGTTGTGCGCGCCACTGTAGCGACATTCACCGCCATCGCACCCCTGATGTGCGGAGTATTGCGATGGCGGATTTTTTCAGTCGTCGTTTTGCCCCGCGATCAACGACTCGAGCGTGATCTTCGGGTCGAGGTACTGCGCGAATTTCTTCGTCAGGTACTTCTGCGCCTGACCGCGCAGCAACATGCCGGGGTCGGTCGCTTCGCCCGCGATGCGGTGCCCCTCGACGCTGAGGTTGCCGTCGATGGTGACGCCCATCGCCTTGCCCTTCATCGACGCGGCGACGCCGTTCCACGCGCTGGTGACGCCGTACTGTTTGTTCCAGTACCCGAGCAGCGCCTCGACGCGCTTCTTGGCTTCTTCGATGGGCAGGGTGTTGGGCACTTCGAATTTGAGCATTCCCATTTTTCAAGTCCTCCGCGCCGTCTGGTGGAGTTCGAGCACGATGCTGCCGTCCTTGAAGAGGCGGACCGCACCCGAGGTCTGGCTCACCACCAACGCGATGCACTTGGTGGTGGCCGTAATGCTGGCAGCCGCGGCGTGGCGCGCGCCGAGGCCCAGCGGAATCTTCACGTCGTCGTCCTTCGCCGACAAATAGCGGCCGGCCGCGAGCACCACGCCGTCTTCGCGAATCACGAAGGCGCCGTCGAGCACAGAGAAGTTTTTGATCGCCTCGCGGATCTTGGGGTCGAGCACGTTGCGCTCGCTCTCCGAGAGGCCCTGGAAGGGGTTGATGGTCAGCTGCCGGCTGGTCTCCATCACCGCGTTGTGATCGCCCATGGTGATGATGGTGCCGACCGGGTGGCCCTCGAAGCCCTCCTGGCCGATCTGCAGCGCGAGCTGGATGAGCGCGTCGACCACCTGCGAGTTGAACTCGTCGCCGAGCTTCACGCCCTCCAGCGCCACGCGATCGTCGAGCGAGCCGCCGATGCGCATGGTCATCATGGTGTCGAGGAGCCGCCCGATGCGGCCGGTGAGGCACAGCACCGCGTCGCCTTCCTTGAAGGCGCCCTGCGCCAGCGCCGAGACGATCGCCATCTTGATGCGCTCGGTGCGCGAGTAGTCATACGCGGGGATCACGATCGCCCGCTCCTTGCGCGAGACGAACTCCGCGGCGATGGCCTGGCTCGTCACCGCGTAGATCAGCTTCTTGCGGCACTTGCGCCCGCGGAGGTCGGCCGGCGCGATGGTGGTGTCGGTGATGACGAGGAGATGATCGACGTCGGTCTGGCTCGCCAGGGTCAACGCACTCTTCAGGAACTCGCGGTCGAGCCGGTTGGTGTCCGACATGGCGTGCGACTGTAATGATTTCTGAGTGTTCTCAAAGGGTTATTTCATGACTCCTTGACTTGAAGCGTGGGGCTCTCCATAGTGCCGCGCCTTTCTTTTCCCGCCGTCGAGGGTCGCAATGTCTGAAAAGGGTCATTTTTCGCAGAAAGATCTGAAGCGCTTCAAGAAGGCGCTCGAAGACAGCCGCAAGGCGATCATCGAGAACGCGCGCAAGACGATGGAGGAGGAGTCGAACTTCGACACCGATGATCTCCCCGACGAGATCGATCAGGCCTCCAGCGAATACGCGCAGTCGATGGCGTTCCGCCTGCGCGATCGCGAGAAGTTCCTCCTCAAGAAGATCGAGAAGGCGCTGGCGCGCATCGAAGACGGCAGCTTCGGCCTGTGCGAGCGCTGCGAGGAGCCGATCAGCGTGAAGCGCCTCGAGGCGCGCCCGGTGACGACGCTCTGCATCCGCTGCAAGGAAGAGCAGGAGAAGAAAGAGAAGTCGTACGGCTGAGCTTGCATGAGCTCGCGCACCCGCTTCGCGACGCGTAACAGCGTCGCGTTGCACGGCTCGCAGTTGCTGCCGCAGCAGCGCGGCGTGGGGCTCC
>CAMLFP010000009.1 GCA_946479335.1 uncultured Archangium sp. | reverse complement strand
CCGTCGCCGCCTTCGCTGTTGTCGCCCGGGCGGAACTCGCGCGCATACGGCGAGGTCTTCAAGAACTCGCGGAGTTCGCGCTTGATGGCGCCGGTGCCGTGCCCGTGGATGATGATCACCGCGTCATCTCCGTTGCGCGTGGCGCGATCGAGGAACTGCTCGATGTTCCGCAGCGCCTCTTCGGCGCGCTGCCCGCGCACGTCGAGCTTGGGCGCGGCCATCGTCAGCGGCGCGGCGCCGAGCAGCGACACCGGCACCGCCTTGCTCTTCGGTTCGCTCTTCTTCGTGGCGGGCGCCAGCTCGCTGACCGGCACGCGCATCTTCAGCGCGCCCGCGGCGACCACCGCGCTGTCTCCCGCCACGTCGATGATCTCGACCTCCGCGTCCATGCCGCGGTGACGGGCGCGCGCACCGACCTTCAGCTCCAGCGGCGCGAGCTCCTTCGGCGCGCCTTTGAGATCCTGCCGGGTGGTGCGCTCGGCGACGGTCTGCTCGTTGATGCGCGCGGTGATCTCGGCGGCGGCGGCCTGCACGGTCTTGAGCGACTTCTCGCTCTCCAGCTTCTCCACCAGCGCGCGGATCTGGTTGCGCGCGAACTCCAGCTCGGCGCGCAGCGCTTCGCGGAACTTCACCTCTTCTTCACGGCGCTTCTTGAGTGCGGCGGCGAGCTCGGCTTCGGCGGCTTCCTTCGCGGCCTTCGCCTCACGCGCGTCACGCTGCGCGGCGTCGCGCTGCTCGTACAGCTTACGGCGCTCCTCTTCGGCCGCGCCGATGGCCTGCGTCAGCGCTCCGCCGGCGGTGCTCGCGAGCTGGTGCGCGCGCTCGCAGATCTCGGGAGCCAAGCCGACCCGCCGCGCGATCTCGATCGCCGACGACGCGCCCGCGACGCCGAGCTGCAGCCGGTACGGCGGCGCCATCTTCTTGCCGTCGAAGCCGTCGCGCGCGTTGACGAAGCGCTGATCGAGGTGGGCGAGGGCCTTGAGCTCCTCGAGGTGGGTGGTGACCAGCACCACCGCGCCGCGCCCCAGCAGTGCTTCGAGCACCGAGGTCGCGATCGCCGCGCCTTCGCGCGGGTCGGTGCCGGCGGCGATCTCGTCGATCAGCACCAGCGCGCCGTGCCGCGCGGTCTGGGTGATGTCGCGCAGCACCGTCACGTGCGCCGAGAAGGTCGACAGCCCGGCCGACAGATCCTGATGGTCTCCGATGGCGGAGTGGATCTGATTGAACAGCGGGATCCGCGAGCCGGGATCGCACGGAATGGGCAGGCCCGCGCGCGTCATCAGCGCGCACAGGCCCACGCCGGTCAGCGTCACCGTCTTGCCGCCCGCGTTGGGGCCGGAGACCACCAGCGCGCGCGCGTCACCGAGCTCCACGTCGTTGGCGATGATGTCGCCGCCGCGCAGCACCAGCCGCGGGTGGCGCAGCGCCTTGAGCACCATCGCGCCGTCCGCCGATTCGACCGCGGGGATCTCGGCGTGGAGATCCGTCGAGAGCGAGGCCACCGCCTCCAGCTCATCGAGGCGAGACAACGCGTCGACGCCGTCGAGCAGCCGATCGGCCTCGCGGCCCACGAGCCCGGAGAGCTCGATCAGCACCTTGCGCTCTTCTTCCAGCACCGCCGCCTGCGCGATGGCCAGCTCGTTGCCGGCGCCGATCAGCTCCGTCGGTTCCACGAAGAGCGTCTGGCCGGTCTGCGAGGCGTTGTGCACGATGCCGCCCAGCTCGCGCTGGTGCGTCGACTTCACCGGCACCACGTAGCGTTCGTTGCGCACCGAGTAGTACGCCTCCTGCAGCGACTCGGCGAACTTCGCGTCGTGCAGCAGCTCGTCGAGCCGGGAGCGGATGCGCCGGTGAATGCCCCGCGCGCGCTCGCGTGCCGCGCGCAGCTCCTCACTCGCGCGATCCGAGATTTCTCCTGACGCCTCGATGCTGCGATCGAGCCGCGTCGCCAGGCGCGAGAGCACCGGCAGCCGCACGCCCAACGCCCACAGCCCGGGGAGCCGCTCGCGGCGCTCCTCCAGCAGCTCGTGGGTGCGCTCGAAACTGAAGAGCGCCTGGGTGATCTGCTGCAGCTCGCGCGGCTCCAGCATGCCGCCCTTCGACGCGCGATCGAGCGACGCGCGGATGTCGGCCACGCCGGTGATCGGCAGCGTCATCGGCTCGGTGTTGAGGGTGCGGGCTTCGTCGGCCAGGGCCAACGAGGCCAGCACGGCGTCGCGCGATTCGAGGAACGGGCGGGCCTTCGCGCGGGCCTGACCGACCTCGGTACGGCAGCGGCCCGCGAGGGCAGAGAGGATGTCGTCGAAGCCGAGCGACGAGAGGGTGGAGGGGCTGACTTCCATCGTGGCGCCGTATGTGTCGTGAGTGTGCTGCGAACGCAAGGTAGGCTGCGCGGGTGATGCTGCTTGTGCTGGTGCTGGCCGCGACGCCGCTTGAAACCGCTCAGGAGTGGGAAACACGCGGCGATGACGGGAAGGCGATCGCTGAACTGACGGCCGCGGTGACGAAAGACCCGGCGTGGAGCATCGGGCGCGTCGAGCTCGGGCGGCTCCAATTGAAGCAGGGGCTCTCCGACACCGCGCTGGAGAACCTCGACATCGCGCGCACGCTCGCCCCCGAGAACCCGCGCGCCCACTACCTGTTCGCGCTGGCCGCCAGCGACGCCGGCCGGCACAACGAGGCCCGCCGCGCGCTGGAGGTCGCCCTGGCGCTCCGTGATGACTACGCCGACGCGCAGCTGCGGCTGGCGAACGTGCTGATGGGTGACCGCGAGTTCGCGCCTGCCGCGGCGCTGCTCGCGAAGTACGTCACGGCGCACGCGGACGACGGTGGCGCGCGGCTCCAGTACGCGGACGCGCTCGCGAAGTCGGGGCAGCCGAAGCCCGCGGAGGCGCAGCTGCGCGCGCTGCTCGACAAGCCGAACCTCCGGGTGCTGGCGGGGCGAAGGCTGGCGGCGTTGCTCGACGCGCAGGGGCGCCGCGCCGACGCCGAGGCCGTGCGGAAGAAGATCGACCCGCCGAAGAAGCAGCTCCGCGAGCTCCAGCCCAGCCGCCGTTGAGTCGCGGCGCGTGAAACCACCAGCCCCGTGCTATTCCGCCGCGCCATGCGTTTCGGCATCGACGTGCAGGTCTCGCAGGGGTTTTCGGCGCTCAAGGGCAAGCGGGTGGGCGCCATCGTCAACCCCACCTCCGTCGATGCGCGCTTCACGCACCTCATTGATCTGCTGACCGCGGCCGAGGGCGTGACGCTGGCGGCGCTGTTCGGCCCGGAGCACGGCGTGCGCGGCGAAGCGCAGTACATGGTGGCGGTCGACGACGTGGCCCGCGACGCGCGCACCGGCGTGCCGGTCTACAGCCTGTACGGCCACACCTTCGAGTCACTGACCCCGAAGCGTGAGTGGCTCGCCGGGCTCGACGCGCTGGTCTTCGACATTCAAGACGTCGGCAGCCGCTACTACACGTACATCTACACGATGGCGTTGGCGATGAAGGCCGCGGCGCAGGCGAAGATCGCGTTCTACGTGCTCGATCGCCCGAACCCCATCGGCCTGACGCTCACCGAGGGCAATCTGGTCGGTGACAAGTTCCGCAGCTTCGTGGGGCTGTACCGCCTTCCCACGCGCCACGGGATGACCGCCGGAGAGATCGCGCGGCTGCTCAACGACACCGAGAACATCGGCGTGGAGCTCCACGTGACGCCGGTCGAGGGGCTCCAGCGCGCGCACGCGTGGAGTGACACGCGGCGCGGCTTCATCCCGCCGTCGCCGAACATGCCGACGCCTGACACCGCGCTGGTCTACCCGGGCATGTGTCTGGGCGAGGGCACCAACGTCTCCGAGGGGCGGGGCACGTGCCGGCCCTTCGAGCAGTTCGGCGCGCCGTACCTCAAGAGCGGCGAGGTCGCGGGCGAGCTCAACGCGCTGAAGCTGCCGGGCGTGATCTTCCGCCCGTGCGCCTTCACGCCCACCTTCGACAAGTGGAAAGGCCAGTCGTGCGAGGGCGCGTTCATCCACGTCACCGACCCGCACACGTTCCTCCCGCTGAAGACGGGCATCGCGGTGTTCCAGGTGTGCCGGGCGCTGGGCGGCGAGCACTTCGCGTGGCGGGAAGACGCGTACGAGTTCGTGGAGGACGTGCCGGCGTTCGACCTGCTGTGTGGCACGGCGCAGGTCCGGGAGCGCATGGAGGCCGGCCGCCCGTTGGACGAGCTGATCGCCGGGTTTGACGACGAGCGTCAGACTTTCGAGCCGCTCCGGCGGCGCTATGCTTTGTACTCGTAAGGCATGGTCAGCATCGGCGTCTTCTCAGACAGCGACGGAGACCTCGGCGCGTTCGACGCCGCGCTGAAGCTGCTCGCCTCGAAGGGGGCGCGGCGCTTCTTGTTCGCCGGCGGCCGCTTCGAAGATCTCGACGACTGGGTGAAGTGGAAGCGCGAAGAGGTCAAGGCGCAGAGCGACTACTCGACGGGCGACTTCCTCGAAGACGTGCAGCGTTACCTGATCGGCCTCGATCAGCTCGACCGGCCGGCGGCCTTCGGCACCGCGCACGAAGAAGCGCTGAAGATCGAAGAGCTCGCGCGCATGAAGGACAAGGTGCTGCGCGCGCCGGAGAAGGGCTGCCTCGCGTACCAGACGCACTCCGTGCCGCGGAAAGTGGTCGACATGCTGGGCGACGCGCTGTGCTGCCTGGTGCACGACAAGAACGATCTCGACAAAGAAGACATGCTGAACTCGGTGGTGCTGGTGCACGGCAAAGACGCCGAGGGCAAGGTGGTCACCATCGGGCCGCGCACGTTCCTCTCTCCCGGGCGGCTCAAGGGCGACAAGCCCACTGTCGGGCTCATCGAGACGCAAGATCGCCAGGCGACGTATTCGGTCTTCACGCTCGAGGGCGAGGCGCTGATCGACAAGCAGCCCATCGCGCTGGGCAGCGGCAAGACCAAGCTGTCGGTGAAGTGATGGAGGTCGCGCTCCTCGGCGGTTCCTTCAACCCTCCGCACGTCGGGCACCTGATGGCCGCGGTGTACGTGCGCGCCACGCTGCGCGTCGACGAGGTCTGGCTGGTGCCGAGCTTTCATCACCCCTTCGGCAAGCAGCTCGCGCCCTTCGAGGCGCGCGTGGAGATGTGCGAGGCGATGGCGCGCGAGACGGGGGCGTGGCTGAAGGTGAGCCGCGCCGAGAGTGAGGTCGGCGGAGAAGGGCGCACCATCGAGCTGCTGGAGTGGCTGCTGCCGAAGCACCCCGGCGTGAAGTTCCGGTGGATCATCGGCTCCGACATCCTCGCCGACCTCCCGAAGTGGAAGGCGTGGGACCGCATTCAGCAACTGGTGCAGGTCACCGTGCTGCATCGCGCGGGCTACCCGGGGGCGGGCGTGCTGGGGCCGCCGATGGCGGAGGTGTCGTCGACCGAGATCCGCAGGCGCTTCGAGGCCGGTGACGCGCCGGTCGACCTCGTGCCCGCGTCGGTGCTGGACGTGGCGCGCGCGAGAGAGCTTTACGGGCTGCGCCGGTGAGATCGATCTGGTACGCCTCGCGCCCGTGAATCGCCGCACCATTCGCGTCGTGGGGGCCATGCTGGAGCGCGAGCCGGGCTGCTACCTGATCACCCAGCGAGCGAAGACCGCCACCCTGCCGCTGCTGTGGGAGTTCCCCGGTGGGCGGGTCAACGACGGCGAGCGCGACGAGGAGGCGCTCAAGCGCGAGCTCCACGAGCGGCTGGGGCTCGACGTGATGGTCACCGAGCGGGCGATGGCCACGCGCCACGAGTACGCCGAGTACGTCATCGACTTCCACGTCTTCCGCTGCGCGCTGGTTCGAGACGATCAGCACGTCAGCCACGAGCGCGTGAATGATCACCGCTGGGCGCGCCTCGAGGAGATGAGCGCCTTTACGTTCCCCGACGCCGACGCGCGCACGCTGGCGAAGCTGCTGGGGCTCGAGAACTGAACATGCACCAGTTCCCCAAAGACATCGGGTGGATCGAGGTCATCTGTGGGTCGATGTTCTCCGGCAAGACGGAGGAGCTGATCCGCCGGCTCAAGCGCGTGCTGTACGCGAAGCAGAAGGTGCAGGTCTTCAAGCCCAACATCGACAACCGCTACGACGAGCTCGCGGTCGTCTCGCACTCGCAGCTGAAGATCGTCGCCACGCCGGTGAACAGCCCCGGGCAGATCCTCCAGTTGGTGAAGTCAGACACCGAGGTGGTGGGCATCGACGAGGTGCAGTTCCTCGGGCCGGAGGTGGTCGCGGTGTGTGAGGCGCTGGCGGCCAAGGGCTTGCGCGTCATCTGCGCCGGCCTCGATCAGGACTACCAGGGCAAGCCCTTCGAGCCGATGCCGCAGTTGCTGGCGGTCGCCGAGTACGTGACCAAGGAGCTCGCGATCTGCGTGGTGTGCGGGAACCCGGCGAACCGCAGCCAGCGGCTGTCTGACTCGGGCGATCGGGTGCTGGTGGGCGCGGCCGGCGCGTACGAAGCGCGCTGCCGCAAGTGCCACGTGCCGCAGCCGGTGGAGGCCACGCCTCCGCAGAACCTCGAACTCTTCAGCAGGTGAACCATGCGTGACTCGCTCTACGAAAACCTCCGCTTCCAGCTCCCGGAGCTGAAGCACTTCTACGGCCCCAACGTGCACCTGGTGGGCAACCCGTACACGCTGTCGTTGCTGGCGACGCTCGGCGCGAAAGACACGCAGCAGCCGCTGGTGAACACGCTGGTGCGCACGCTGTACACCGAGCTGACCTCGCTGGTGGTGAACGTGGAGTTCCCGCGGCGGGACGCGTCGATCCCCACGCGGATGATCCAGAACACGCCGCGCGGGATCTACCAGGGCGAGATCCTCGACCCGGAGGTGCGCGCCATCTCGGTGAACATCGCGCGCGCCGGCACGCTCCCCAGCCAGGTGACGTACGACCTGCTCAACACCGTGCTGAACCCGCGCCTCGTGCGGCAAGATCACATCACCATGAGCCGGGAGTTGGACGCCGCGGAGCACGTGGTGGGCAGCAACATCGGCGGCTCGAAGATCGGCGGCGACGTCGACAACGCGATCATCCTCTTCCCCGACCCGATGGGCGCGACGGGCAGCTCGTTGTCGACGGCGATCTCCATGTACAAGAAGAAGGTGCCGGGTCAGCACCGCAAGATCGTGTGCGTGAACCTGATCGTCACCCCGGAGTTCATCAAGCGGCTCACCACCGATCACCCCGACGCTGTCTTGTATGCGCTGCGGCTCGATCGCGGCATGTCGCCGCCCGAGGTGCTGGCCACGGCGCCCGGCGAGCTCTGGGAGAAGGAGCGCGGCCTCGATGAGAAGCAGTACATCGTGCCGGGCGCGGGCGGGATGGGTGAGGTCATGAACAACGCCTACGTGTAAGGACCCTCCATGGCTTTCTACGAAGAGTTCGTCGAGGTGATGATCGGCGCGGAGCAGATCCAGAAGCGGGTCGCCGAGCTGGGCGCGCAGATCACGCAGGACTACCGCGGGAAAGACCTCACGCTGGTGGGCATCATGAAGGGCTCGGTGTTCTTCCTCACCGATCTCGCGAAGCACATCGACCTGCCGCTGACCATCGAGCTGATGGGCGTCTCCAGCTACCAGGGCGGCACCGAGACCACCGGCGAGGTGCGCGTCACGCACGACGTGAGCAAGCCGGTGCACAACCGCCACGTACTGCTGGTCGAAGACATCATCGACACCGGTTTGACGATGAAGTTCTTGATCGACAACTTCACCGCGCGGCACCCGGCGTCGGTGAAGGTCGCCACGCTGCTCGAGAAGCCGTCGCGCGCGAAGGTGAAGGTCGGCGTCGACTACAAGGGCTTCGTCATCGAAGACCGCTTCGTCGTCGGCTACGGCCTCGACTACGGCGAGAAGTACCGCAACCTGCCGTTCGTCGGCGTGATGCGCACCGACTGACTACGGCGCGGGCGTCGGCGCAGGGGCGGGCGCAGGCGCGGGCTTCTCCACCGCCTTGTTGAGCGACTCGAAGAGCTGCTGGAGCTGCGGCTCCAGCGCCTTGGTCAACCCATCGCCCGCGGTGAGCGTCGTCGCGCGCAGCGTGGTGGAGAGCAGCTTCACCTGCGGCTCGACGGCCAGCAGCATCAGCGCGGCCTGCGACTTCGACTTCGAGTCTGACTCCGCGGCGATCTTGAGCTGCGCCAGCGCCTCTTCGAGCTGCTTGCGCGCGTCGTCGAGGCGCACCCGCGCGAGGAAGTACGCGACGTCGCTCTGCATCTTCTTGAGTGACGCGCGCTGATCATCGGAGAGCCCGCTGAGCTTCTCGGCGCGGCGCACGAAGGCGAGGCCCTGGTCGAGCGCCTTGCCGTCGTTCGACTCCAGCCGCGGTCGCGCCTGCGCCTCCAGCACCGTGAAGAGCGCGCGATCGAGCTGATCGCGATCATCGAAGCGGCGGCCGGTGACGGCCGACACGGGCGCGGAGGGGTCGAGCTCCACCGGCGCGTACGCATCGGCGAGCGAGGGCTCCGACGGCAGCCACGGCTCGGCGCCGGTGGGCAGCATCTTGCCCTTCATCACCAGCAGTTGGGTGCCGCGGACCTCGAGCGAATAGGTGCGCGAGTTCACCAGCGACAGCGCGTACACCGCCGCGCCCGCGCAGCCCACCACGAGGCTGAAGATCACGAGGTTGCGGAACGCGCGCGCCAGCCGGGTGCCGAAGGAGGTCTCGTTGCTCATGCGTGCAAGGTAGTACGCGCGGCGCCGCGGGCCCATTGCGGCGAGACGCGGCGCGGCTCTTGCTGCGGGAGCGCGCATGACCAGGACCCTCTTGATGATCGCGGCGTTGTTCGGCTCCGGCTGCACCCCCTGTCTCGGGCCAGACGCGTGCGTGACCACGAATACCGAGACGTTGAGCTGTGATCTGCGGCGCCCTGACGGCGGCGTCGCGAGCGGCGTGATCGCCACCTGCACCGGGCCCGCTGACGCGGGCGCCATGACAGACACGTCAGGCCGCTTCACGATCAACCTCGAGGTGACGCGCGGAGGCTTCGCCGGGTACTCCGACGACTGCGGCGCGTTCACCTTCCGCGAGGGCGACACGACGCTCACCGCGCGCGACGGCGGTCTGCTCTCACGACGCCTCAACGGCGCCGAGGCGACCGGTGGTTGTCTCGCGGTGGTCGAGTGACCGGCCGGGAACTTGGCGGGTGATCTCCCGGGGGTACACTCCCAGCCCAGCGTGTCATCGACCTTCAAGCGCCTGGGGCAGAGCGAGTTACTGCCGCGGTACATCTTCGCCGAGAGCCTCGTCGCGCGCCGGCGGGTGTTGGAGATCGGCGCGGTCGCCTCCACGCTGGGTCAATCGGCGCAGTTCCTCGCCACGCGCGGCGCGCGCATCGTGGTGGCCGCCGACGCCGACGTCGCCGCGGTGCAGGCCGCGCAGTCGAAGTTCGCGGGGCCGAACCTCCGCTTCCGCGCCACGGTCTTCGACGACTTCGAGGCGGGCAGCTTCGACCTGGTCATCGTCTCCGATCTCGCGCCGTACGTTCGCGCGCCGGAGTTGATGGCGGAGGTCGCGCGCCTCGTCGCGAAGAACGGCTACCTGATGGGTGGCCTGCGCAACCCGGCCGGGCTCGCGTTGGCGAACGTGCTCGACCCCGAAGACAACGAGGCGCTCCCGACCTACGGACAGTTGCTCGACGCGCTGACGGTGCACTTCAAGTCGGTCGACGTCGCGACGCAGTCGCCCGTGCTCGGGTACCAGCTGGCGTTCGAGCGTGGCGAAGGGTTGCAGGTCGATGGCTCGCTCGCGGGGCTCAGTGAGGCCGCGTACTACGTGGTGCTCGCCGGCCATGAAGAGGTGCGCAACTTCGACCCCACCTGGGTGCAGCTGCCGCCGGAGCCGCTCGCGTTCACGGGTGGAAAGCTGGAAGACGCCGCGAACCGCGCGCGTGACTGGCGCGATCGCACCGAGCGCCTGAAGGAAGTGCTGCAGAAGAAGACCGCGGAGCTCCAGGCGCGTGAAGGCGATCTCAGCGAGACGCGCCAGCAATTGGAGGCGACGAAGGAGGCCGTCGCACGCCTGACCGCGCAGCTCGAGTCGCAGCGCGATCGCCCCGAGGTGCTGCGCGATCGCGAAGATCTCGCGATGCGCGTGCGGCAGGTCGAGGCGGAGCTCCAGGTCGCCCGGGAGCGCGCCATCGACGCGGAGGGGCGCGTCACCGCCGCGCGCAATGAACTCGAAGCGCTCTCTCGTCAGCAGAAGGACGCCGCCGTCACCGCGCTCGCCGCGCAGGAGTCGGTGCGCCTCGAGCGCGCGCGCCGCGAAGAGCTCGCCGGGCAGTTGGAGGACGGCCGGCTCCGTCTGGCGAAGGCCTACGAAGAGCTCCGCCGGGTGCAGGACGAAGCGGCCTCCGAGCGCGTGCAGCACGAGCGCACCCGCATCGCCATCGAGCGCCTCAAGGAGGCGACCGGCGGGCACGAGGCCGCGCTCGCTGAAGCGAAGGAGCGGGAGCTCAAGCTCGCCGAGGCCCGCAGCGAATCGCTCAAGGCCATCGAGGGGCTCGAGGCGGGCTTCGCCGATCTGCGCAAGCAGCTCGCCGACGCCCGTGAAGAGGTGTCGCGCAAGGAGGCGGATCGGGTTTCTGCGGTGCGCTCGCTCGACGTCGAAGCGGAGACGCGTCGTGGCCTCGAGGCGGCGCTCGAACGGGCGGAGGCGCAGGTCCGCTCGCTGAACGCCGAGGTGGAACACAAGGTCGCCGAGCGCGCGGCAGTGGAGACCGAAGCCGCGGAGGTGAAGGCGGCGCTCGAGCGGCTCCAGGCTGAGCTGACCGCCGCGAAGGCGTCGGAAGAGCGCTGGCGGCAGGCGACCGAGGAGCACGCGCTCCGATTCACCGACACCGACACGCAGCTCGCGAAGCTGACCGGCCAGTACGCGGGGCTCGAGTCGAAGCTCGCGGCGGTCGAACTCCAGCGCGATCAGAAGCTCCGCGAGATCAGCGTGCAGGTCGCGTCGCTCGAGAGCGCCCTCAACGCCGCGCGGACCACCGCGAGCGATCTCGAAGAGCAGCTGCGCATCTCGCGCCAGAACGCCGAGCGCCTCACGCAGGTGGTCGACGACGATCGCGCGGCGATTCGCGAACTCGAGAAGCAGATCGCCCAGCTCGAGCAGGCGCACGCCGCCGACGTGGCGCGCCTCAAGGATATCGGCGACGACCGCGAGGCGCTGCTGACGGAGCGCGAGGATCTCCGCGGCGCGCTGGCCGATGTCGAGAAGGTCCGCGGAGAGCAGGGCTCGCGCCTCACGGAACTCAGCGAACGCGCCGAAGCGCAGGCCGAAAAGCTCTCGGCGCTCGAGGGCTCCCTGGCCGCCGCGCGCGCGGAGCTGGATCGCACCTCGCGAGACGCCTCGTCGCAGGAGCGCGCGCTCAAGGTCGCGCTCGACGAGCGCGAGGCCGAGTTCACCCGTGCGCAGGAGCGCCTGCGGGAGACGGAAGCGTCACTCGCGCGCGAGCAGACGGAGCGCTCCGCGGCGGAGGCGGCGCTGCGGGAGACGCGCAGCGATCTCGAGCGGGCCCGCGAGGCCGAGGCGGCGCTCTCCGGCGAACGCGACCAGGCGCAGCGCTCGTTGAGCGCCACCACCGCCGAGCTCGAGCAGGAGCGCACCGCGCGCGGCGCGCTGGAGGTGACGCTCGCGAGCACCCGCCAGGACTTCGACTCCACGCGGAGCGAGCTGGAGCAGCTGCGTGAGACCCACGCGTCGCTCGCGCGAACTCGTGACGAGCTGACCGGCGCGCTGGAGTCGGAGCGGCGGGCGCGCGCGGAGGTGACCGAGGCCCGCGACGCGCTGCAGGCGCTGGTCGAGGTCGCGCAGAAGAACCTCACGGCCCAGAGCGATGAGCTGGGCGCGGTGAAGGCCGACCGCGAGCGGTTGGCTTCCGAGCTGGAGGCCACCCGCGAGTCGTTGACCGAAGCGTCGACGCGCGGCGGGGCGTTGGCCGAGCGCTTTGCCGCCGAGCAGGCGACGCACGAGACGACGCGCGCCGCGCTCGCAGACGCCAACGCCCGCGCAGATCGCGCTGAAGAAGAGGTGCAACGGGCGCAACAGCGCATCGCCACGTTGGAGCGCGAGCTGGAGGAGCTGCGCGAGCGCGCGTCGGCGGCGGAGCACGCGCGCGATGAACGCAAGGCGCAGGTCGAGCGCTTGGAGGAGGCGCTGAAGGAGCGCAGCGAGGGGCTCGACACCACCACCGCCCGGTTGCTGCGCCTCGAAGAGGAGAAGACGCAGCTCTCGCAGTCGCTGGCCACCGCGATGAGCGAGGCCGAGCACGTGCGCATGGAGCTGGAAGAGACCATCTCCGTGCGGGATGGCGAGCGCGACCTCCGCGAGAAGGCCGAGGCGCTGCAGCAGGACTCGGCGCAGAAGCTGGCCGCCCTCGACGCGGAGCTCGACTCGCTCAAGGCGGCGCACGGCATCCTCAACGGCAGCCTCGCCGCGGCGCGCGAGGAGCTCGAGGCCGTGCGCGAGTCAGCCCGCAAGGCACACGAGGCGCACCAGGCCGAGCTCTCCGCGGCACAGGAAGCCTCGACGCGCGCGCTTGCGGAGAAAGAGGCGGAGCTCACCGCTGCCCGTGAGGCGTCGGCCCGCGCGCTGGCGGAGCGGCAGGCCGAGCTGGAGGCCACCCGCGAGGCGTCGCGCAAGGCCCTCGACGAGAAGCACGCGGAGCACGAAGAGAAGCTCAAGGCGCTGCGCACCCAGCAGGAAGCGGCGTTCGAAGAGCAGGCCCGCGGCTACCAGGAGAGCCTCGCGAAGCACCGGGAGGAGGCGCAGCGCGCGCTCCAGGCCCGGGAGGAAGAGCTCAAGCGCGACATCGCCACTGCCGAGACGCGGACCGGGGAGGTCGAGAAGCAGCGCGCCCGGCTTCAGGCGTCGATCGAAGCGCACCTCGCGGAGACCGAGGCCACGCAGCGCATCGCGAACGAGAAGTACGAGGCGCTGGAGAAGCAGCGTCAGGAGTTCAAGGTCGCCGCGGAGCGCGCGCAGTCGGAGGCGCGCGGGCACCAGGTCGGCAAGCTCGCTGCGCAGAAGGAACTCGACACGCTGTGGAAGGAGCTCGACGACCTCCGCAAGTCGCTCGCGCAGGCCGGCGGCGAATCGAAGGCCGCCAACGACGCGCGCGCGCAGCTGGAAGGTGAGCTGACGCGCCTGCGAGATCGAATCCCCGAGCTGGAAGGGGAGCTGCAGCAACTCAAGGGCACCCAGCCCGAGCTGGAGCAGCTCCGCGAGCGGGTGAATGAGCTCGAAGGGCAGCTGCAGAACGCCATCGCGCAGGTGTCGACGCTGGGCGTGTCCGATCGCGAGATGAAGCGGCAGCTCCGCGACGCGGAGCTGGTGCTGGCGCAGGCGAAGGCCGCGCAGGCCGAAGCGGAGGCGGCGCACAAGGAGGCCAGCTCCGGGCGCGAGGCGCTCGAAGGCGAGCTGCGCGCGCTCCGTGAGAAGGCCCGGGTCACCGAGGCCGAGGCGACGCGGCTGCGTGAGGCGCGCCTGACGAATGAAGAGGAGCTCACCGAGCTCCGCAACCGCACCACGCTGCTCGAGGCGCAGCTCGCCGAAGCCCAGCGCGCCTCGCCCACCAGCGATGACGCGGTGTCGGGGCTGCGCCGGCGGCTCCCGGAGCTGGAGGCGGAGCTCGAGATCGCCCGCACCACGGCGAAGAACGACGTCGCCGCTGCCCAGGCCGCGCGCCAACAGGCCGAGGAGCTGCTGCTGGCGCTGCGCGTGAAGTACGGCGATCTCCAGCACCAGGCCCACACCGCCCAGGAGGATCTCTCGGAGGCGAAGGCCGAGGCCGAGCTGCTGGAGCAGGAGCGGGAGCGCCTCGCCGCGCGCGTGGAGGCCCTCGAACTCGAGCTGACCCGGGCGAAGGCCGCGCCGGCACCGTCGGCCCCGCCGCCGCCCACGATCGCGCCGGTGAGCGCCGCCCCCGTGGTGCCGCCGTTGGTCGACAAGCCCGAGGTGGTCGTCGGGCAGCTCGAAGACGAAGACGAGCCGTTCTCGGGCACGGAGGAGATCCTCATCCTCGAGGAAGAGGCGACGGACCCCGGCCGCAGCAAGAAGTGACAGGTCCGCCGGGGGCGTGAGTTGCGGTAAGTCGGCCCCGTGCGCAGGTGGGTCGTCGCGTCAGTCCTCTTGGTGTTCGCGTTGGTCGCGTGGCTGTCGTGGCCCTCGGACGACGACGTGTCGGCACCGCCGGAGCAACGCAGCGACGAGCCCAGCGCGGCGACAGCGCCTCCCCGGCAGCAGCGGGAAGCACCGCGCGGCGCGCGGATCTCGGGCGTGGTCATGCGTGACGGCCAGCCGGTGCCCAACGCGCGCGTGTCGCTGAAGACCGCGGCGCCGCTGGTGACGCTGACGCTCGATGACGGGCGGTTCTTGTTCGAAGACGTGCCGTCGGGCGTCGGCTACCTCGCGGCGTCGAACGCGGAGGCTGCGTCGGAGGTGCAGGGGCCGTTTCAGCTCGTGCCCGGCGGGGTGGTCGAGGGCCTGACGTTGAACCTCGCGCCCTCGGTGCAGATCTCCGGGCGCGTGATCGATCTGTTGACGCAGAAACCGATCGCGGGCGCGCAGGTCGTCTCGCCGGTCAACGTGGCGCGCACCGACGCCGACGGCCGCTTCCGTCTCACCGGCGCGCGCGCGCACACCTGGCTCGACGTCACCGCGCCGGGGTACCTCTCGCGCACGGAGTGGGTCTCGCTGGAGCTCGCGAACTCCGGTGGAAAGTTGGAGCTGGTGCTGACGCCGTCGTCGTACCTGGAGGGCACCGTCCTCGAGTCGGGTACCGCGGTTTCTGCGGCCACCGTGTGGGGAGAACTCGCGGAGGGCGTGCGTCACGGGGAGCGCACGCAGAACGTGTTCACCGACAAGGACGGCAGGTTCCGGCTCGAGTGTGGGGCGGGCTCCTTCCAGCTCTCGGCGGTCACCGTGCGCGGCGTGCGCATCAAGGGGCCGGTGGTGAACGTCGCCGTGGGAGAGACGAAGCGCGATCTCGTCCTCGACTCCGGTGAGGTGATCAGCGCGACCGGCGTGGTGCGACGCGCGGGGGCGCCGGTGCCGAGCGCGCAGCTCTCCGCGATCGACGCGCTCACCGAAGACATGGCGGGGCTCGCGACGACGCAGGCTGACGGGCAGTTCCGCTTCGATGGGCTCTCGCGCGGCAAGTACGTGCTGCAGGTTCGCGCCGGCGAGCTGACCGCGAGCGCCGGGCCGTTCGAGCATCGCGGTGACGGCGTGCCGTGGGACGTCGAGCTCCCGGAGGGCGGCGTGCTGCGCGGCCGGGTCGAACCCGCGACGCCCGGCGTGCTCGTCCGGTGGCGCTCCGGGAGCTGGTCAGGGCCCTCCGCGCACACCACCACCGCGGCTGATGGTTCGTTCCGCTTCGAGGGGCTGCCGCCGGAGCCGCTCACGCTCGACGCCGAAGGGCCCGAGGGCTCCGCGACCGCGCGCGCGCGCGCAGGTGAAGAGGTGGTGTTGCGACTCCAGCGCGGCACGGTGGTCGTGAACCTGCGTGACGATACCGGCCAGCCGATCACCGACGGCGTGCTCTCGGCGCGGAGCCTCGACACCGGCACGACGCGGCGTCAGTTCGTGCTCGCGCCCGACGGCGTGGCGCGCCTCGAGCTCGCGCATGGGCGATGGGCGCTGAACCTCGAGGTGGCGGGGCGCGGCCGCAGCAAAGACGTCGAGGTGACCGTCGGTGACGGCGGCGCCCAGGCGACGTTGATGCTCGAGTCGTCGGTGAACATCTCGGGGCGCGTGCTGGCGCGCGACACCTCGCTGCCGCTCCAGGGGGCGCGCGTGGAGGCGTTCAGCGGGCAGATCGGCCGCAGCTCGCGAGTGTCGGTGCTGACCGACGCGCGCGGCGAGTACCAACTCCCTCCCGTGCCGCGCTCGGCGAATGTGCGCGTGGCCCGCGAAGGCTTCAGCGAGCAGTGGCGCCGCGCTGCCGACGGCGCCCGGTGGGACGTGTCGCTCGAGCCCTTGAAGGCCGGGCAGAACGCGCGCCCGGAGGTGGAGCAGTTCGAAGGCGTCGGCATGACGCTCGAGCTGCGCAACGGGCAGGTCACCGTCGCGCAGGTCAGCGAAGGCGCCCCGGCGGAGCGCGCGGGCGTGCAGAGCGGCGACGCGGTGATGGCCATCAACGCCGAGCCGACCGCGGGGAAGAACCTCAACGAGGTGGTCAGCCGCATTCGCGGGCCAGCGGGCACGCCGGTGACGCTCACCTTCGAGCGCGGTGGCCGCGTGTTCGATCTCACCATTCGCCGCCGGCTGTTGACGCTCTGATGTCTCGCGCGGCGCGGCTCCTCGAGTTGATGCAGGTGCTCCGGCGCCACCGCGCGCCGGTGAGCGGCACGGAGCTCGCGCGCACGCTCGGCGTCTCGTTGCGCACGCTGTACCGCGACATCGCCACGCTCCAGGCCCAGGGCGCGGAGATCCATGGCGAAGCGGGGCTCGGGTACATGCTCCGGCCGGGCTTCACGCTGCCGCCGCTGATGTTCTCCGTCGATGAGATCGAAGCGCTGGTGCTCGGCGTGACGTGGGTCTCCCGCCGCACCGACGATCGCCTCGGCGAGGCCGCGGAGAACGCGGTGGCGAAGATCCGCTCCGTATTGCCCTCGGAGCTGCGCGAGTACGTCGATGCCTCGGCGCTCACCGTGCCGCCGGTGTGGAACGCCGTGCCGCTCAGCGTCGATCTCACGCAGATCCGCCTCGCGATGCGCGCGGAGACGAAGATCTCCATCGGCTACCGCGACGGGAACGACCGGGTGAGCCACCGCACGCTGTGGCCATTCCTCGTGGGCTTCTTCGACCGCGTGCTGTTGCTGATCGCGTGGTGTGAGCTGCGCGGCGACTACCGCTCGTTCCGCATCGATCGCATCACCGAGCTGCAGAGGCTCGAAGAGCGCTACCCGCGCCGGCGCGCCGAGATGGCCACCGAGTGGCGCGCGCGCCTCACCCAGGACGCTGCTGACAAGAACTGACAGCGCGTAGCGGTACCTCTGGCGCACCTCACACCAGGAGCGCCACATGCACGCGTTTGACAATCTGTTGTTGGCCGTCCGCAGTCCGCAAGACAGCGCGAAGTTGTACGAGAAGTTGTTCGACGGGCCGCCGGTCGAGAGCTCGCCCAACTTCGTGCTCTTCGTGTTGCCCAACGGCTTCAAGTTCGGGCTCTGGGCCGCGCACGACGTGCAGCCGAAACCCAACCGCCCCGGCGGCACGGAGCTCTGCTTCATCCAGCCCAGCCGCGAGGCGGTGCTGCAGCGGTTCGAAGAATGGAAGGCGCTCGGGCTCGAGGTGCTGCAGCAGCCGGTGGACATGGACTTCGGCTTCACCTTCACCGTGGCCGACGCCGATGGGCACCGGCTCCGCGCGTACGTGCTGGCGGAGAGCCCTCGATGAACTTCCGCTACCAGCCGCAGGGCGCGTTCTCGCTGCGCGAGTCGAGCCGCTTCTGGTGCAGCTTCGCGCCGGCGTCGGGTGCGGGGTGCGCGATCGATGACGGGCTCACCGTCGCCTTCCTCTCCGACGACGGCTTCGAGCCGCGCGCGGTGAAGCTGCAGCAAGAAGGCGACTCGGTGGTGCTCGACGCGCCCGACGCCGCCGCGCGTGATCAAGCGCTGCGCATCTTCTCGCTCGACGTCGACGCAACGCCGCTGCGTGACATCGCCGCGCGAGATGAGGTCGTCGCCAGGTTGCTTGCGGCACGCCCCGGGTTTCGGCCGCCGATCTTCGGGTCACCGTACGAGGCCGCGATCTGGGGTGTGCTGGCGCAGCGCATCTCGATGAAGCAGGCGGTGAACCTGCGCACGCGCATGGCGGAGACGATGGGCAGCACCCTCGACGCGTTCGGGGCCCGGTACGCGTTGGCGCCGTCACCCAAGGCGCTGCTTGCGCGGAGCCGCTTCGACGGCATCCCCGACGAGAAGTGGGCGCGCCTGCAGGCGGTCGCGCGCGCGGCGGAGGAGGGCGTGTTGAACCTCGCGGCGCTGCGGGCGTTGCCGCGTGAGTTCGCGCTCGCGCAGCTGCGCACCATCCGCGGTGTCGGGGAGTGGACCGCGACGCACATCCTCGTGCGCGGCACCGGCACGTTGGATGAGCTGCCGGTGGCCGAGCCGCGCGTGCTGCGCGCGATCGAGCTCGAGTATGGCCGGGCCGACGTGTCGGTCGCGGAGCGCTGGCGCCCGCTGCGCACGTGGGTGTCGATCCTCCTCGTGTCGAACCTCGAGGCGCGTGGGCGGTGGGTCGACCCGCGCGATCGCGCGCTGCGCGGCAAGCGCGTCAGCCGGTCTTCTTCTTCCGCTCCCGCTTCGGCGGCTTGAGCGGCGGCGGCACCGGCATGGGCGTGCCTTCGATCGGCGGCGTCTCCTGCGGCGGGGCGTCTTCGAGCAGCGCCGGGAGCCGGATGGTGAAGGTCGACCCTTCGCCCTGGCGGCTCTGCACGGAGATGGTGCCCCCGTGGTTCTTCACGATGCGTTGGCAGATCGCGAGGCCGAGGCCGGTGCCTTTCTGCTTCGTCGTGAAGAAGGGCACGAAGATGTTGAGCTGTTGATCAGCGGGGATGCCGGGGCCGTCGTCCGCCACCTGGAGCTCCACGAACTCGGGGGCGCGGAACTCGCCGAAGCGCTCCGGGCGCCCGGTGCGCAGCGTGATGGTGCCCTGCCGCTCGCCGAGCGCCTGCACCGCGTTCTGCACGAGGTTGATCAGCACCTGCTTGAGCTGCTCCGCGTCGCCGTCGACGCGCGGCATGGCCTCCGCGAGCTCTTCCTTGATCGTCACGTTCTTCGGCACGTCGTTGACGATCAGCTTGAGGGTGCGGCTGACCACCTCGCCGAGATCCGTCGGCCCGAAGTTCTGTTTCAGCGGGCGCGAGTAGTCGAGGAACGCGCTCACCACGCCGTTGAGCCGATTGACCTCCTCGACGATCACCTCGACGAACTCGCCTTCTTCCGACGGGAGGTGGTGCGGGTCGAGGAACTGCGCGGCGCCCTTGATCGCCCCCAGCGGGTTGCGGATCTCGTGCGCCAGACCGGCGGCCATCTCACCGAGCGCCGCGAGGCGGTCGCGCTCGCGCATCTTGTCGTACAGCTTGGAGTTCTCGATCACCGTGGCGACGCTGGCCGCGATCTCGAGGATCAACGCGATCTCGTCTGACGCGAACGCCTCGGGGACGCGCTCGTCCCACAGGTTCAGGAAGCCCAGCACGCGATCGTTGCCCATCAGCGGCACCGTGATGCCCGCCTTCATCTGGGTCATCGCCGCGCGCACGTCGTTCAGGCGCCGGAGCTCATCGCGCGAACGCCGGGCCTCAAGCGGTTGCGCCCGCAGCTCCGTCACGCGGCGCTCCACCGTCTCCAGGAGCTGTGCGCGCTCCGTGCGGCTCACCAACGCGCGCGCCGTGCCTTGATCGATGAAGAGCGCCGGCACCGGGCCGCGGCTGTCGAGCAGCCGGAACCCCGGGCGATCCTCCGCCAGCAGGTAGATGGAGGTGTGCGTCACCCGCCGCGTCTCGTTGAGGCCGTCGAGCACCGACGCCGCGAGCTCCGGCGCGTCGATCACGTTCGCGGTGCGGCGCAGCAGCTGACGCCCCGACTCGAGGAAGGCGAACCGTTGCCGGAAGAAGAGCTGCACGATGCGCGCCTCGACGAAGCGGTTGAGCGGGTCGAGGAGGATCAACATCACGAAGGTCGCGACGATGGTGTTGAAGATGAAGAGGCTGGTGCTCTCGACCCACGAGGTGAGGATCACGAAGACCACCGCGAGGATGCCCGCCAGCACCGCCTGTGACGCGATCTTCCCGAGCAGCTCGTGCAGGTCCATCAAGCGGAGCCGCAGCAGCGTCTGCGCGAGGAAGAAGAGGTACAGCGTCGACACCAGCGGGCCGAGCGGCGGCACCGGCACCCCGAAGCGCGCCACGAGGTCGAGGCCGCTGAAGAGCACCGACGCGCCGAGCCCCACCGCGAGGTACAGCAGCCGCAGCCGCTCGATGCGCGACTCGCTGGTGCGGATGCGCGCGATGATCAGCGACACCGAGAAGCTCAACGCGAGCAGCACCCACACCGACACCGCGACGCGCGCCCATTGAACATCGGCGAGCGGCGTGGCGCCCACCGCGAGCCCCGCGAGCACCGACAAGATCGATGCCCGCCGGCCGTAGCGCGCCGTGCGCGGGCTGAAGTTGAGGAACTCCAGGAAGAACGACAGCGTCGTCGTGGGCAGCACCGCGCCCAACACGATCGACACCCCGAGCATCACGCGGCCCGCGATGCTCTCGTCGGTGTACGGGAAGAGCCGCTCCAGGAACCGCGCGAAGTGGAACCCGCCCAACGAGATCGCCAGCGCGCCATAGCGGGTCAGCACCCGCGCTCGGTGCGCCCGCAGCAGCATCGCGATGCCCAGCGCGAGGCCGACGATCGCGGCCATCAAGCTGCTTTGCGTGGTGACGTCCATCTCGCGGACTCACCCTATCTGGTTGGAGCCGAAAGGTTGACCTGCCCGCGCGCTGTGTACGATGCGCCGGTGCGAATCGTCGGAGCGCTGTGTCTCATCGTGGGGAGCACCGTCTGGGCGCAGGCTCCTGACGACCTCCCGCCCGAGGCGCAGGAAGAAGAAGAGGCTGACCCCGGGTTCGTGCGGCTCGCCAACCCCGCCTTCCCCGCGCCGGAGATCGCGTCGGTGCCGCTCGACCGTGGCCCGAAGCTGGAGCGCAGCGATCTCGCCCCGTACTTCGCGGAGGGGAAGCTCGCCGAGGCCAAGGCCGCGTACGACGCCGGTGCGTTCTCGCGCGCCGTCGCGTTGCTCGAAGGGCAGCCGGCCACCCCGCCGGTGCGGTTCCTTCGCGCGCTCGCGGCCCATCGGTCGAGCGACTGGAAGTTCTCCGCGCCGGAGTTCGAGGCGCTCGCCGCGGTGTACGCCCCCTTGCGCGATCGGTGCCTCGTGCACGCTGGCTGGGGCTACGAAGCCCTGAAGGACTGGGACGCCGCCGAGCGCGTGTTCAGCCAGGTCAACGGTCGCGCCCGGCTCACCATCGACGCGCACCTCGGGCTCGCGCGGGCGCTCCGGTGGAAGCGCGACTTCAAGGCCGCGCAGGCCGCGATCGCGGAATATGTCGACCGCCCCGCACCACCGTGGGGCCGCAACGTCGGCGCCGAGGCGCTGCTGCTGTGGGCCGACATCGCCGCCTCGAAGCGCGACGCGAAGGGCGAGCGAGAGGCGCTGCTCAAGCTCTGGTCGCGGCACGCCATCTCCCGCGAAGCCACCAAGGCGGAGGCACGCCTCGGCGACCTCGCGACGCTGTCGCTGGAGATCGTGGTGACACGCGCGGAGTCGTTGATCGACGCGCACCGCAACGTGCAGGGCATCACCATGCTCGAGCCGCTCGTCCCCGCGCTGAAGGCTCCGCCGGAGTGCAAGTCGCGCGCGTGCCTCGCCGACTTCGACGCGCTGGTCTGTCGCGCGCACTTCGCGCTGGGGAAGGGCTACCGGAAGCAGCGCCAACACGCGAAGGCGGTCCCGGAGCTGGCGCAGGTGCGCCGCTGCAAGGATCCCGAACTCCGCGCGAAGGCGCTCTTCACACTGGGCTTCAGCCAGACCATCGCCGCCCAGGGGCTCGCCGCCGGCACCTACGAATCGCTGGCGCGCGAGTTCCCCGACAGCGCGCTGGCCGATGACGCGCTCTTCTTCGCCGCCGATGTGCACTGGCGCCGCGGGCAGCGCGACGAGGCGGTGGAGCGGCTCATCGACATCGTCGACAAGTACCCGAACGGCGACTTCGCCGCCGACGCGCTCTTCAAGCTGTTCTGGATCGCGCGCACCGAAGGGCGGAACGAAGAGGCGCTGGAGTTCCTCACCGAGATCGAGGGCCGCTGGGGCCACGCGGAGGAGAGCGCCGAGCTGGAGCGCGCGCAGTACTGGCGCGGCCGCCTGCTGGAGCAGCAGGGGCAGCTCGCCGACGCGCTCGCGCTGTACGAGACGGTCGCCACCGAACACCCCGCCACCTACTACGGGCTCGTCTCGCGCGAGCGCGTGGCGCAGCTCGACGAGGCGCGCGGCCTCGCGCTCACCGGCGCGGTGCTCGCCGCGCCCGCCGCGCTCGACCCGTTCCCGATGTATGCGGGCGTGCTGGCCGGTGATCCGCAGTTCCGCAGCGCGGTAGAGCTGCTCCGCCTCGGCCTCGGAGACACGGTGCCCGCGGAGATCCTTTCGATCGATCGCTCGGTGCTCACCTCCGATGCGCTGCGGTTGATGGTGATGATGCTCTCGATGGCGCAGCAGGAGCGCTCCGCGCACGGCATGGCGCGCCTGTGGCTCCGCCGCGATCTGTCGGGCCCCATCACCGCCGAGCGCCGCGCCTTCTGGGAGATCGCGTACCCCAACGCCTTCCGCGAGCTGATCGTGGAGCATTCCCAGGCCGCCGACGAGCTCGACCCTGATCTGCTGCAGGCGCTGATGCGCGAGGAGAGCGCGCTCGACCCGAAGGCGCTCTCGTGGGCCGGCGCGCTGGGCCTGTGCCAGTTGATGCCCGCCACCGCGAACGGCGTCGCGATGCAGTTGAAGCTCAAGCGCCCCAACCAGGCGGCGCTGCTGGAGCCCGACCTCAACATCCAACTCGGCGCGCGCTACCTGTCAGATCTCATCATCCGCCAGAAGGGCATCAAGCCGTTCGCCATCGCCAGCTACAACGCAGGCGAGGGCGCGGTGTCGCGCTGGCGTCGCGAGAACGGTGACGCCGATCTCGCCGCGTGGGTCGAGCAGGTGCCGCTGCAGGAGACCCGCGGGTACGTGAAGCGCGTGCTGCGCAGCTACAACACCTACAAGCTGCTCTACGCGCCGGGGCAGTTCGCGCACCTCGTCGCGCCGCCGCCGGTGAAGAACGCCAAGAGCGGGTAGCCGTCAGAAATTCCGGCGCTTTCCGTCCGTCGGCCCGTCCAACCCAGGAAGGAGGTCGCACCGATGGAAACACTCGTTCTCAACTCAATCTGGCAACCCGTCGCGCGCGTCCCCTGGCAGCGCGCGATCACGCTGCTCTTCCTCGGCAAGGTCGAGGTGGTCGAGGAGTACGAAGACCAGACCATCCGCTCCGTGACCTTCGAGGTGAAGATGCCCTCGGTCGTGCGCTTCTTGAAGTTGGGGAGGCACCGCAAGCCGGTGGTGCGCTTCAGCCGCGAGAACGTCTTCGCGCGCGATCACGGGCAATGCCAGTACTGCAGCGTGAAGCTCAGCCGCGCGGAGGCCACGTACGATCACGTGGTGCCGAAGAGCCGCGGCGGCGGCACGCACTGGGAGAACATCGTGATCGCCTGTGTGCGCTGCAACCAGAAGAAGGGTGGGCGCACGCCGGCCGAGGCGAAGATGCGCTTGAAGACGGCGCCGGTGAAGCCCGCGCGGCTGCCGGAAGGCGTCAAGCTCACGTTCACCTTCCAGAAGGGCATGCCGGTCAGCTGGCAGAACTGGCTGCGCGACCTGACCTACTGGCACGGCAGCCTCGAAGAAGACTGAAACAGGGAAATTTTGATCGGTTTCGGCCGTTCAAGACATCCAACGAGATCGATGGAGACAGTGGCGTCCTGGTGGCGCGCTTGACGCTGGCTTACGCAACACAGAGCCCTGGCGTCCCACGCTCGCTTCCTTGTGAGTGACGAAGAAATGGCCCTCCTTTCGGGTTGACCCGAGAGGAGGGCTTTTTCGTCTGTGGGCACTGCGCGGTAGACTTGCGTCAATCGTCGTGAACTCGCTGTGAAAGGAGCCTCTCGATGTTGAACAGCGCAGTCCTGGTGCTGAACCGGCACTACCAGCCGGTGCATGTCACCAACGTCAAACGCGCGATCTCGCTGCTGTACCAGGGCGTCGCCCGCGCGATCGACGAGCAGTACCGGCTCTATGACTTCGCCGACTGGGCCGCGCTGTCGGCCGCGAACGAAGAAGACGCCATCAAGGGCGTGTCGCGCTCGATCCGCATGCCGCGGGTGGTGGTGTTGACGATGTTCGAGAAGCTGCCGCGCGTGCGCGTGCGCTTCTCGCGCCTCAACATCTACGCGCGCGACGAAGACACCTGCCAGTACTGCGGCCGCAAGCGGAAGCGCGCCGATCTCAACCTCGATCACGTCGTGCCGCGCAGCCAGGGCGGCCGCACCTGCTGGGAGAACGTCGTCTGCTCGTGCATCGAGTGCAACCTGCGTAAGGGCGGGCGGACTCCCGCGCAGGCCGGCATCAAGCTGCTGCGTGAGCCGGTGCGCCCGAAGTGGACGCCCCTGTTCCGCGGCGCGCCGATGAAGGGCGCGCACCGCGCGTGGTTACCATTTCTCAATCTGGCCGAAGCGGCGTATTGGAACGTCGAGCTGTCAGACGAGTGATGAGCGAAGCGCAGGTCATCGAGTTGCCCGTGTCGTCTCCGCGTGTGTCCGCACCGAAGAAGGCGCGCGCACGCCGGGTGATCGCCGTCGGCGGAGGGAAGGGCGGCATCGGCAAGTCGCTTCTCTCCGCGAACCTCGGCATCGCGCTGGCCAGGCGAGGCGCGAAGGTGGTGCTGGCCGACCTCGATCTCGGCGGCGCCAACCTCCACACCTGCCTCGGTGTTCCCCAGCCCCGGGGCTCGCTGTCTGACTTCATCGAGCGCCGCGTGGCCTCGCTCTCGGAGCTGTTGGTACCCACGCCGCACGAGAACCTGCAGCTGCTCTCCGGCGCGATGGACGGGCTCGAGGCCGCCAACCCGCGCCACCAGCAGAAGAGCAAGCTGCTGCGCAACCTGCGCAACCTCGACGTCGACTACGTGCTGCTCGACCTCGGCGCCGGCACTGCGTTCAACGTGCTCGACTTCTTCCTTGTGGCCGACACCGGCATCGTGGTGATGCTCCCGGAGCCCACGTCGATCGAGAACGCGTACCGCTTCATCAAGTCGGCCTTCTTCCGCCGGCTGCAGGCGCTCGCGCCCGATGATGACTTCGCGTCGCTGGTGGGGAGCGCGCTCGCTCCGCGCGACGGCCAGCCCGCGCGCACCCCGTGGGACGTGGTGGCCACGCTGCGCGAGACCGACCCGGTGCGCGCGTCGCGGCTCGAGCAGGCGCTCGGCGGTTTCCGCCCGTTGGTGATCGTGAACCAGGCGCGCACCCGCGGTGACTTCGACGTCGGGCCCACGGTCGCGTCGGCGTGGAAGAAGTTCTTCGGGCTCGAGCTCGGCTACCTCGGCGCCGTCTCGCACGACGACGCGGTCTGGCAGGCGGTGCGCGCGCGCCGTTCGTTGCTCGATGCATTCCCCGAGAGCGGGGCCGCTGCGGGCGTGTTGCGCGTCGCGGAAAACCTGATTGCATTGGAACGGTGAAGTCGTTCGCTACACAGACGCACTACGAGGTGCTGGAGATCTCCGTCGGGGCCAGCGCCACCGAGGTGAGGAGCGCGTTCGAGCGCCTCTCCAACCTCTACGCTGAAGATCAGATCGCCCTCTACGGGCTGGTCGACCCGGCGACCGGAGCCGCGCTGCACCAGCGGCTCAAAGAGGCCTTCGAGGTGCTGAGCGATGAGAGTCGCCGCGACGCCTACGACGCGAAGATCGGCTTGCCGCCGCGTGTGGGCGCGCCGAAGCCTCGGCCTGCACCGGTGACGCCGCGCCCGTCGCCGGTCGCCGCGTGGAGCGGCAGCTACACCTTCGTCAGCAGCGCCCCCGCGCCAGCCCAGCCGGCGCCGCAGGCGTACACGTGGGTCGTCCCCGCTCCGACGGTGGAGCGCTCCGCGCCGCTGGTCGAGCCCGAGTCGCAGGCGCCGCAGTTGCCGCTGCCGCTCCCCAGCGCGCCCGTGGTGGTGACCATCGAGTCGCGAGCCAGCGCGCCGCCGCCCGCGCCGGTTCCGAGCATCTCCATCACCGTCGAAGCGCCGCGCAGCTCACCCCCGGCGCCAGCGCCCGCACCGAGCGCCCCCGTCGTGGTGGAAGCGCCGCGCATGTCGCCGCCCGCGCCGGCGCCGAGCATCCCCATCGTCGTGGAGCTGCCTGACCCCGCACCGGCGCCTGCCCCCCTGGAGCCGCCGCGGATGTCTCCGCCCGCGGTCGCGCCTGCCGCGGCACCTGCGCCGCGTGTGTCGCCCCCCGCGCTTTCACCGACTGCAGAGCCGCCACGGATGTCACCGCCGGTCGCGCCGGCCGCGGTTGAACCTCCGCGCCACTCGCCGCCTGTCGTGGAGGCGCCCATCGCCGCCGAGCCGCCTCCCGCGCCTGAACCCGAAGTGCCCGTGTTCGCGCCGATCAACGAGGAGAGCGCGATCACCATCACCCGGGCGAAGGAATACCGGGCCGAGCCGCGACCCAAGCCGTACGAGATCCCCGAAGGGGTGGAGATCAACGGCGATCTCCTGCGCCAGGTGCGCATGGCGCGCGGCATCACGCTGGCGCAGCTCTCCGATCGCATGCGGGTGAGCGTGCGCCACCTCGAGAACGTCGAGGGCGACCGGTATGGGCAGCTGCCGGTGGGGGTCTACCTGCGCGGCATCTTGATGAACCTGGCGCGTGAGCTCGGGCTCGACGGGGTGCGGGTCTCCCGCAGCTATCTCACCTTTGTCGACGCCAACCGGTCGAAAGGTTGACCCCGCTCCCCCGCGGCACTACGAAATTGCCCCTGATGACCGACGAAGAGAAGACGAAGGCGATGCGGTTGGCGCGCGCGATTGCGTCAGACATCTCGCTCTACAACGAGCAGAAGATCATCAAGGGCCTCGAGCAGGACAACCTGTTCGACACGCTCAAGGACGAGATCGAAGAGGGCCGCGAGCTCTTCAAGGGCCGCGTGAGCAAGGAGATCTTCACGCAGACCAACTTCTTCGACCGCGCGATCGTCGACGTGATCATCAAGCCCAAGGGTCACGTGAAGTCGAAGATCTGGTGACTGACACCGTCGTCGCCGGCGCGAGCGACGCCGGGCTGCGGGTCGATCGCTTCCTCGCGTCGCGGTTGCCGGAGCTGAGCCGCGCGCGGCTCCAGGCGCTCATCGAAGAAGGCCGGGTGTTGCTCCGCGGTGCGCCGGTGAAGGCGTCGCTGCGATTGCGCGGGGGCGAGGCGCTCGCGCTCGAGATCCCGCCGCCGGTCGAGGCCGCGCCGCAACCGGAAGACCTCCCGCTCTCGGTGGTGTTTCAAGATCGCGATCTGCTGGTGGTCGACAAGGCCGCGGGCATGGTGGTGCACCCCGGCGCGGGCCACGCGGGCGGCACGCTGGTGAACGCGCTGCTGCACCACGTGAAAGATCTCGCGGGCGTCGGCGGCGAGCTGCGGCCGGGCATCGTGCACCGCCTCGACAAAGACACCTCCGGGCTGTTGGTGATCGCCAAGAATGACGTCGCGCTGCGCGCGCTGCAGGAGGCCTTCAAGTCACGCGAGGTGACCAAGACGTACCTCGCGCTGGTGGCGGGCCAGCCGCCCGACGAGGGCACCTTCGATTCGCTGCACGCGCGCCACCCCACGCAGCGCATGAAGTTCACCGCGAAAGCGAAGACCGGCAAGCGCGCCGTGACGCACTTCCTGGTGACGAAGCGCTTCGCGCGCGCCGCGCGCGTGGAGGTGAACCTCGAGACCGGCCGCACGCACCAGATCCGCGTGCACTTCGCCGAGGCCGGCTTCCCGCTGCTCTCCGACGCGCTCTACGGCACGAAGGCAGCGCAGCGGCCTGAAGTGATCGCGCGTCAGGCACTCCATGCATGGAAGCTGTCACTCACACACCCGCGCACGGGTAAGCCCTTGTCGTTTACCGCAACACTTCCCCGTGACTGGCGTGAGGCTGAGCGCGCACTTTCGTTGGAGAAGTAAGTTTTCCCTTGTCGCTTCACCCGACGTACTTCTATTCCGTCACTGCAATTTTCCTTTCTGGAGGGGTACCCCATGAAGTTCGTGTCGAAGCTGGTGCTGGTTGTCGCGCTGTCGGCGTCGTCGATGGCGTTCGCCAACAAACTCAAGGAGCCGGGCGCGCTGCTGGATGAGTCTGAGAAGACGGAGCGGCCGCTGCAGCTCGGCGTGCACGGCACGCTGCCGTGGGGCGGGTACTACGGCTGGGCCGCCGGCGCGGGCGCGAACCTCTACATCCCCCTCGCGAAGAACGGCTTCATCTCGAAGCTGAACGACGAGTTCGGCATCGACTTCGGCGTCGATGCGGTCTTCCACTTCGGGTACGCGCAGCCGTTCAACCTGCTCATCCCCGTGGCGGCGCGCTGGCAGTTCCACCTGCTCAAGCAGCTCGAGCTGTACGCGAGCCTCGGCCTCGAGGTCGACCTGTGGTTCGGCTACGCGTACAACGCCTGGTACTGGCCGGTGCGCCCCGCGTTCCACGTCGGCGCGCAGTGGTTCTTCTCGGAGAAGGTTGGCCTCAAGCTCGAGGTCGGTTACCCGGGCCTGCGGCTCGGCGTCGTGTTCGACCTCTGAGTCGACCGCACCTTGATGCGACGAACGGCGGGCTCGAGAGGGCTCGCCGTTTTTCTTTTCTACGCCATGCCGATGGCGAGCGACTGCTGGCGCCGGGTCAGCACCTTGATGGGCTGGATGGCCATCACGCGCATGAAGACCTTGAGCAGGTCGGGGTCGAACTTGTTGCGCATCTCCGTCCACATCAGCATCAGCGCGACCTCCGGGCCGTACGCGTCGCGGAAGGGGCGCTTCGAGGTCAGCGCGTCGTACGTCGCGGCGATGGAGATCATCTTGGCGTAGAGGCCGAGGTTCGCCTTGGGGATGATCATCTGGATGTTCCCCTGGCCGTCGCGGACGGCGGTGCCGAAGTCGACGCGGTGCTCGAAGGTCGTCACCAGGCGGAGCAGGGTGGCGCGGTTGATCTGGCGCTCCTGGAGGATGTTGCGGATGGAGATCAGCGGCGCGCGGTCGACCAGCTTGCGCTCGTCATCGCTGAGGGCGCCGCGCTTGGTCAGCACGTTGTCGGGCACCGTGCCCATGCCCGCGTCGTGGAACATCGCGATGTAGCCCAGGTCGCGCAGCTGGGGCTTGGTGAGGCCCAGCTCGGTGCCGAACACGATGCACATCAGCGCGGTGTTCATCGAGTGGTACGCGAGGTACTCCGCGTCGTTGCGCGTCGTGGTGAGCCCGAGGAAGTGCGTGCGGTGATCGATCGAGATGTCGACGAGGTCTTGAATCACGCGCAGCACCTTCGAGGTGTTGAGCGGCTTCCCCTTGCGGAGTGACTCGAAGTACTTGCGCACGAAGAAGACGCCGCGCGCGTAGCAGGTCAGCGCGTACTTCTTGCGGTCGAGCTTGGCCTCCGACTCGTCTTTCTCGTTCTCGAGCTTGTCCTTGAGCTTGGACCACTTGGCCAGCTTCATGGCGACGAGCTTCTTGCCCGCCACGCCGTCTTCGTTGGCCTGGTCGCCCTGGTCCTTCGAGAAGATCCAGATGAAGTTCTTGATCTCCGGCACGGTGACCGAGCGCAGGAGGGTGATGCCGCCGACGTCCTTGCTGCGCATCTCCTCGAGGAGCTGCTTCACGTTCTCGAGCGCCGCCATGTCGACCTTGATCAGCATGCCGTTCAGGTAGAACGACTGCTTCACGCCCATCAGCTCGAGCTTCCCGTCCTTCACGATGATGCCGTTCATCACCTCCTGCAGCTGGAGGATGGGCTTCTCGAAGACGGTGTTGTCGGGGTCGTACATCTTCACCGAGCGCACCAGCATGTAGAGCGCGGAGATGAGCGAGCGCCCGGCGGTCTGCAGCTTCTCGTTGTGTTCGCGCGCGTACGAGTCGGGGTTGACGTCGTCGGCGTTGGTGGCGGTGGTGACGGCGATCTCAGACATGGCTTACGGGGCCTCCGCTTCGTTGCCGAACAGCTGCTTGCGCACGCGACCCAGCGCCTGCTTCGCGTGGTTGTGCACCTCGGGCGGCTGGGAGGTGTCTTCGGTGATGTCCTGCAGGAGCTTGGCCGACTGGATGTTGCAGGCGCCGGCGAGGCCCGCGATGGCGAGGAGCTTGTCGGCGATCAACTTCTGCTTGTTGAAGAGCCCCCCCTTCTGCCCGAGGATCGCCTGGAAGAACTGCATCGCGCCGGGCATGCCGGTCGAGCCCAGCGCTGCGTAGAAGCCCTCTTTCTCCTCGGGCTTCTTGTCTTCGAAGTTCTTCTCCTTCAGCAGGCGCGTGAGCTCGAGGTAGGCCTTCTCGCGGTCGAACTCCGGCAGCACGCGCGCGGCCTGGAGCCGCACCTGCATGTGCTCGTCGTTGAGCATGTTGGTGATCAGCTTGCGCGCCTCGCCGGTGCGGCCGCGGGCGATGATCGCCATCACCTCCAGCTTGAGGGCGAGGTTCCTGGTCTTGAGCGCGTGCGCGAAGAACTCGAGCTTCTTCGGGTGGTTCGAGCGATCGAGTACGTAGACCATGTCGCGCTGCATCTGCGGGCTGGCGGTGAGCGCGAGCTTGTCGGCGAAGAGGTCGGGGCGGCTCTTGGCGAAGGTGACGAGCACGTCGCACAGCAGCACGCGGTTCTCCGCGAGCTGGACCACCTCCAGCGTGTTGAGCAGCGGCTCCGCGGCGTCGACCGAGAGGCTGCTCAGGTACTTGAGCACCTCGGGCGGGTTCTTCAGCTTCGCGTACTTGAGGATCTCGCCGATGCGGTTGAGGCGCTGCTCTTCACCCATCTTGGCGGTGAAGCCCCGGAGGATCTCCTCGGCGCTGCTGCCGCCTTTCTGCGACATCGCCTTCAGCTTCAGCACCACCTGGTTGATGATCGCGAAGTCTTCCTGCAGCAGCATCGCGTCGAGCAGCTGGCTGAACATCGACGAGAGCACGTCGACGTCGGCGCCGCCGGCCTCCACGACCTGGAACACGGCGCTGATCAACTTGGGGAAGAGGCGCGCGTTCTCTTCTTCGTGCACGTCGCGCTGCAGCCGGGCCTTGAGATCGGGCGTGGCCGTCACCCCGGTGATCACCACGCCGCGCATCTGATCGACGTCGTTGAGCTGCATCTCGAGGTCCTGCTCCGAGAGGCGCGCGAAGCGCACGTAGTCGTCGGAGTTGGTGCGCAGGCGCCGCTGCAGGTAGTCGACCACCTTGTCGACCTCGACCTGCACCTCCTCTTCAGACATCTCGTCGACCTTGAAGCCCTCCACCATGATGTATTCGAAGTTCGGCATCTGGGCGCGCCACAGCTGCGCGTTGATGTCGTCGGCGCCGCGCTCGGGGTCGGAGAGCGCGATGTTGGTGAAGGTCGTCAGCTCCTCGAGCGAGAACCCGTCGCGGAAGATGATCTGACGGATGCCGTCCTTGAAGAACTTGTACGGCATCGGGTTGTCTTCGGAGAACAGGTCCTGCTTGAAGAGCGTGAAGTTGGTGAGCTCCACGCGCAGGTTCAACATGCCGTACTGCGCGGTGTACTGCGCCAGCGCCTCGTGGGCCTTCTGGAGGTACTCGCCGTACTTGCTCTCGTTGTGGCGGTACATCGCGATGACCTTGAGGCCCTTGAGCAGGTGGTAGGCGACCTGGCGGCCGGCCTCGACCTGCTTGCGCACGGCCGGGTCGGCCATCGGGTCGGCCTGGGGCGGCGGGGCGTTGGTGGCTGCGGAGTTCGACGACGCGACGGGGGCTCGGGCCGGCATGGGCCCGTGAGTCTAGCGCCGGTCAGCGGTTCGCGTCCCTCAAACGGCGGGTGAGCACCTTGATGATGCCCTGGGCGATCTCGGGCTTCTCGCCCATGATCTCCTGAAAGTCCTCCCGGGTGATCTTGAGGAGGTTGGAGTCGTCGAGGCTCGTCACGGTCGCGGAGCGCGGTGAGGAGTCGAGGATCGACATCTCGCCGAAGCACTCGCGCTCCCCGAGCTCCGCCAGCACGCGGTTCGCGGTGTGCACGCGCACCTTGCCGTCGATCACGAAGTACAGCGCGTCGCCCGGGTCGCCCTCGGAGAAGATCTCGTCCTGGGGATCATGGCGCTCCTCGGTGGAGATGAGCGCGATCGCCGCCAGATCTTCACCGGGGATCTGGGAGAACAAGTCGATGGACTTGAGGAAGAGCACCTTTTCGACCGTCGAGAGCATCTTGGCGCGTCGACTCTAAGCAGATACGGCGGAGGACATGGACTGGAAGTTACTGGGCACGACCTTCGTGGCGGTCTTCGTGGCGGAGCTGGGTGACAAGACGCAGCTGGCGGCGCTCTCGTTCTCGACCTCCGGGAGCTCGCGGTGGACGGTGTTCTTCGGCGCGTCGCTCGCGCTGATCCTCTCCACGGCGATCGCCGTGGTGGCGGGGGAGTCGCTGACCCGCGTCATCTCCCCGCGCACGCTGCAGCGCGGGGCGGGCGTGCTGTTCCTCGTGCTGGGCGTCTCGGTGCTCTGGTCGACGCGCAGCGAATAGCGCTCACGTCGGCGGCGCCGAGAGCCGCTCGGCCTGCCGGCGCACGAGGGGCGAGTCGTCATTCAGGCGGTCGGCGAGGATGGTGCGCGCCCGCGCCGGCGCCTTCTGCGTCAACGTCACCAGCGCGATCTCGCGGACGATCGGGTTGCCGTCAGACGTCGACGCCGCGAGCGCCTCATGGTCGTCCGCCGACTCCGCGAGGCACCAGATGGCGCATGCGCGCACCCAGCCGGCCTCATCGAAGGTCAGCTCCTTGAGCAACACCTCGGGGGCCGCGGTGGGCGCCGGGTAGAGCTCCGCCACCTGCTTGAGCCGCTCGGCGCGCGGGAGCTCCTCCACCAGCGGGAGGAACCGGGCCTTGAGATCGCGCTCGAGCAGGTTGTCGAGCAGCTCCACGGCGTTGCCGCGACGACGGGCCGAGTCGGCGGCGGTGGTGTCCTGCACGCCGGAGCTGATCTGCTCCATGTCGGCGTCGGGGTAGAGCACCGCCAGCAGCAGGAAGACGCGCCCGGTGACCTGCTGGGCCTTCTCGCTGAGGGCCGACGCCAGCAGGGCCCGCGCAGCCGCGGCGCCACCGCGAGGCGTGGCGTGGCTCGGCAGCACGTCGAGGTTCAGCCGCTCGAGCTGATGGAGCGCCTTCCACGCGCGCTCCAGCTCGCGCCCGACGGCGCGCTTCACCCGCGAGAGATCCTTGAGCAGGAGGCGCTTGCCCTTCACCGCGCGGGCGAGCGACCGGTACATCACGCCGCGCAGCTCCTCGTCGGCCTCGTCGAGGTGCGCGGCGATGACCTCCAGCGCCTCGGTGCTGCCGACGCGCCCAAGCACGCGCGCGACGGCGCGGCGCACCTGGCCGTCTTCGTGCGCGTTGGAGAGCACCTTGGCGAGCGACGGGAGGATCGCGCCGCCGTACGCGGTGAGGGCCTGCGTGGCCTCGCGCTGCGTGCCGCGCGCGCCCGTACGGTAGATGAGCGGGAGGATGAACTCCGGGCTCTTGAGCACCCCCGCCGCCGCCACGGCTTCGCGGCGCACGTGCAGGTCGGGGTCGTTCATCAACTGCAGCACCGGCTTGTAGAAGTTCTTCACGCCGATCGCGCCCAGCACGCGCGCTGCGTGGAGCCGCATCACCGGGTCGGCGTTCTCGATCAACGCCTTGAGCGCCTCCGCGGCTACCAGCACGCCGTCGAGCCCCCCGAAGCGGATCATGCCCGTCACCGCCGCGCTGCGGATACGCGGGTCGGGATCATCGAGGAACGGCTTCACGCTGCGCACCGCCTTGTCGCGGCCCAGCGCGGAGAACGCGTCGATGGCCGCCGCCCGCACCGCAGGGTCGGGGTCTTCGAAACGGCGGAACGCCGCGTTCGCGAAGCGCATCGACTGCCGGTGCGAGAAGTACTCGAGCACCTTCACCCGCACCGCCGCCGAGCGGTGCTCCGCGAGCAGCTCCACCGGTTCGTCGAGCTGCAGCTTGTCCATCTGCGGGAGCAGCTCGAGCGCATTGAGCACCTCCTGCTCGTCGTCGCTGGTGAGCGCGCGCGCGAGCGCCCGGCTGGTGTTGGCGTCGACGACCTGGTGCCGCGCGGAGTCGAGATCGAGGCGGCGTTGCCGCAGGTTCTCCTGCAACGACTTGAGGTACTTGGACCTCATGCTGAACACCACCGCCACCCAGGCCACCGCGAAGATCAGCGACACCCAGGCCAGCCGGTACGGGTCGCCGCCCAGGAAGGCGCGGTAGCCGGCCAGCGCGACGCCGGCGAGGCCGATGGAGGTCGGCTTCACCACGCCGTCGATGAAGGCCTTCGCGGAGACCCGCACCTGCGCGGGCACCGGGAGGTAGAGGATCTGCGTGGTGGCGTCGTTCACCGAGTAGCGGAAGAGCGTGTCGGCGCCCTTGGCCATCGACGCGGCCCACAGCGCCGGCACGATGATCAGCGCCACGTCACCGAGCGCCAACGACACCGGGAGGATCGCCAGCGAGCCGATCACCCCCGCGCGGTTCAGCAACCGGCTGGTGCCGAACAGTTGCAGGCCCAGCGCCAGCGCGCCCACGGTGGCGCTGAAGTAGCCGAAGTACGCGGCGAGCTCGTCGCCCCGCATCTTGTCAGCGGCCACCACCTTGAACTGGAAGTCGATGAGCGTGGTGGTGAAGAAGGTCACCGCCGAGAGCATCGCGACGGTGCGGAGGTGCGGGTCGTTCAGCACACGGCTCGCGCCGCCGGCTTTCTTCACGGCGCTTGGCTTGCCCGACGCCGCGCGCGCGACGAGGCGCTGTCGCCCCAGCCGCCCCGCGAGGAAGCTGGCCACGCCGGCGATGATCAACAGCACGCCGCACATCAGCAGCAGCGACGCGGTGCCGAAGCGCTTGGCGACCGCCGCGCCGACCAACCCGACCACGATGTTGGCGAACGTGCCGCCCGCGCCGATGAAGCCGTAGAGCCGCTTCGCCTCGCGCGCGTTGAAGAGCTCGTTCGCCAGCGTCCAGAACTGCACCAGCACCAGCGCGCCCATCACCTCCACGAAGACGTAGATGACGTTGTAGACGCCGGGCGGCTGGTACTTCTCCGCGAGCCACAGCGCGAAGAAGACGACCCCGAAGAGCGACGCCGACCCCAGCGCCATCAGGTCGCGGCGGAGGCGCCCCGCGTACCGCCCGTAGAGCAGCCCGGTGGCGGTGACGAAGATCGCGCTGAAGACGTACATCCACGCCAGCTGGCTGCGGTCGCCGTGCTCGAGGAAGAGCGCGTCGCGCACCGTGCGGCCCGTGAGGAACGCACCGACCGCGAAGAGCGAGTGGAAGAAGAGGGTGAAGGTGAGCTGCCGTTCGCCTTTTCGCGCCGGCAGGATCATCTCGAGTATGCGCAGCAGCACGCCGCGAGCCTAACGGAATGCCTCCGGGCGTGGTCGCGAGAAGTCGAAGCGCTCCCCGGTCAGCGTCTCGCCCAGCTCCCAGAGACGCCGCGCGGTGTCGGCGTTGCCCGCGGCCCCGCGCACCGGTGAGGGGCCGGTCGGACCCCGCGCGCCGAGCCAGCCGGTGGGCCCGTAGAACCCGCCGGGCTGCACCTCGTCGGACGTCGCGGCGTAGATCAGTGGGCGCGCACCCTCCGCGGCCGACTGCCCGAGCGCGCCGGTGGCCAGGGTGATCAGCGTGCCCGTGAAGCGATCGAGCGGGCCCAACTTCCCCAGCCGCGCGCGGTTGTCGCCGATGCCGGTGCGCGCCATGCCGGGGTGCGCCGCGAGGCTGAGCAGCGAGGTGCCGGCCTCCGTCGCGCGCCGCTGGAGCTCGAGGGCGAAGAGCAGGCACGCCAGCTTGGTCTGGTTGTACGCGCGCTGCGGGCCGTAGCTGCGGGTGCGCTGCACGTCGCTCCAGTCGATGGCGCCGACGGCGTGCATGATGCTCGACACCGTCACCACCCGGGGCCGCGGCGCCCGGAGCAGCAGCGGCAACAGCCGCGCGGTGAGCGCGAAGTGCGCGACGAAGCCGACGCCGAACGTCAGCTCGAAGCCCTCGGCGGTTGTGCACCGGTTCGTCAGCGGCTGGAGGCCGGCGTTGTTGATCAGCGCGTCGATCGCGCGCCCCTCGCGCACGAGCTGATCGGCGAAGGCCCGCACCTCGCTCAGCCGGCTCAGATCGACGCGCTGGAAGGCAGCGCCCAGCTCGCGCGCCGCGGCGGTGCCCGTGGCCTCGTTGACGTCGAGGATCGTCACCTCGAAGCCGGCGCCTCGCAGCGCTCGCGCGGTCTCGAGGCCCAGCCCGCCCGCGCCGCCGGTGATCAATGCGTGTCGAGCCTCGGTCATGCGAGCGCCTCCAGGAGTGCCCTGCGTTGCGCCGGCGAGATCGGCCGCCCGCCGAAGCGAGCCTCGAGGTAGCGGCGCACGGCCTGATCGATCGGCGCGGCCAGCGGGTGTCGTTGGGCGTTGAGGCGCCGTGCCAGCGCCTCCAGCTCTTCGTCGGGGCCGCGCAGCTTGAGGGCATCGACGCGGCGCTCCAGCTCCGTGCGGAACCCGGTGGCCGGGTGCTCGACGGTGCGGCGGCCGAAGCGGCGCCACAGCAGCCAGACCAGCACGCCTACCGCTATCGCCGCGTACAGGGCGCGGGTGGGCCGCCGCGTCGTCGGCTGTTGAAGCGGTGCGGCTTCAGCGTCGTTCGCGGCGCCGCGCGGCGGGCGGATGAGATCTCTCACGAAGCCCCACTGATCGCTGAACGAGTAGTCGACGACGCGGTTGCGCCACAGCTCCTCCAGTTGCTCGAAGGCGTCGATGAGGCGTGAGAGCAACGCCGGCGGCCGGCTGCCGCGGCCCGAGTCAGGCGTGGCGTCGAACGTCACCCAGCCGCGGCCCGGCACGAAGGCCTCGACCCAGGCGTGCGCGTCGCCGGCGCGCACGATGTAGCGGTTGCCGACCAGCTCGCCGCCGAAGAAACCGCCCACCACGCGTGAGGGGATGTTCCGCGCGCGCAACATCACCGCCAGCGCGGTCGCGAAGTGCTCGCAGTGGCCGGCGCGACGGTTGAAGAGGAAGTCGGCGAGCGGGTCATCGGCGGGGGAGAGCTCGAGCGAGTACTCCAGGTTGCTGCGCAGCCAGCGCTCGAGGCGGTTGGCGACCTTCCGCGGGTCGGTCTCATCGCCGGCGATCTGCGCGGCGAGGGCGGTGACGCGCGGGTCGAGGTTCTCCGGGAGTTTGGAGAGCGCGGCGAGGCGCTCCGCGGGCTCGGGTTCACCCTCGAAGTCGTCGCGGCTGATCACGGTGTACGTGAAGGCGTTACCGTCGGTCGCGAGGCGCACCTCTTCGCGATCGGCCTCGACCAGCTGCGCGGGCACGGGCACGCCGGAGGTGATGGCGTAGGCAGGGCCGAACATCAGCGGCTGGCTCAGCCCCACCAGCGTGCGGGAGTCGTAGGCCGGGAGCAGCTCGATGCGCTGGGTCTCGGTGTTGCCGCGCACGTCGCCCAACATCACCCGGCTGGCCGCGGGCTTCGCTTCGCCGCTGCCGCGCCACTCCTTACCGTCGAAGACGTCGAAGTGCCGTCCGGTCCAATAGCGATCGAGCCGCTCGCCGCTGGGCTTCGGGTCGATCTTCGCGCGCAACACGATGCGCGCGCTGGTCTTGATGTCGCCACCGCCGCCGAGGCGCACGCGGTCGGTCATGCCGGTGGTGCCGCCGAGCAACCCCGGGCCCTGATTGCGAGACGCGACGTTCCACGAGAGGCGGGGAAAGAGGACGAAGAACGCGATGCCGCCCAGCAGCGCGATGAACACGCCCAGGCTGACCGATCGCAACACCGGCGCCAGGGGGAGCTCTTCGTCGCGCTCCTGGGGGCCTTCGACGACGGCCAGGCCCAGGGTGAGGCAGGCGAACACGCCGAACGACAGGAGGCACAGCGAGTACCAGATGTCGCCTGACAGCGCCGCGGCGCCCGCCATCAGCAACAGCGAGGCGAGAAGCACCTGCTGCTCGGTGGGCCCGCTGGGCTCCGACAACATGCGGTGGCCGGTGACCAGCGTGGCGAACGACACCGCCGCGATCACGAGATCGACCACGCCGCGGAAGGCGAGGCCGAAGAGCACCGCCGCCGCGCCCAGCAACACGATCACCGACCAGATGGCGTGACCGGCGAAGGGCCGCTTGCCCGCGAAGCTCAGCACCAGCGCGGCGATGAAGAGGCCGACGATCGGGAGCGGCAGGGAGCCCGAGAGCGCGACCGCGGTGAAGGCCGAGAGCGCCGCGAAGTCGCGCAGCCGCAGCCGCAGCTTCTTGCGCTCGGCGAGGTTCACGCGCGATCTCCAAAGCCGAGCAGCGCCAGCGCGGAGAGGATCCGCCGTTCGTGGCCGGCCCCCGACGACGCACGCAGGGTGCGGCCGCCGGCGACGAGGCCGACGTCGTTCCCCGCGCTCAGGAGCTGGTGGGTCAGCGCGGCGGTCTCCTCACAGGCGCGCTCCAGCGCTTCGCCGGGCGTGTCGCTCTCGATGCGCAGCGTGTACTGCTGGCGATCTTCACGCTCGCGCTCGACCTTGAGCAGTTGACCGACGGCGGCCGACTTCTTCCAGTGCACGCCGCGCGCGTCTTCGAGATCACCGAGCTCGCGGAGGCCCTGCACGTCGCCCGAGCCGTCGCGGTGCTTCTGGTTGCCGTGCTCGCCGGTCTGCAGGCCGAAGTCGGCGCGCGGCGGTTCACAGGTGAAGCCGCGGCGCGGCCACACCAGCAGCGTCTCGACGTGGTGCAGGCTGCGGGTCTTCTCGAAGAGGCCGAACGGGTACGCGGTGGAGAGGCGGATCTCGCTGAGCTCCAGCGGGCCCCGCTGCGGCGCGGTCATGTCGGCGCGCGCGATGACGGGCTTCCCCGCCTCGATGGTCGGCACCCACGCCCAACCGCTCAGCGCGCTGTCGGAGATCTTCACCGCGAAGGCGCGGCCCCTGGTGCGCGTGATCTCGTAGCGGAGCGCGAAGGGCTCGGTCGCCCACGCGCCCTCCGGGAGCAGCCGCTTGACGCGGAGATCGGCCAGCACGCGCTCGGAGAGCACCCCGGAGAGCACGATGATGCCGAGGAGGAACCCCAGCACCAGGTACAGCAGGTTGTTGCCGGTGTTCAGCGCGCCGAGCCCGATGCCCAGCGTCAACACCAGGTAGGTGCGCCCGATGGTGGTGATCTTGAGATCTCTCCGCCACGGCGCGGGCGCCTTGCGCGCTGCACCGCGTGCGAGCGGGAGCTTCGCGGCGGCGGTCATTTGGGCGCGGGCACCCGGCGGAGGAGTTCGCCGACGAGGTGCGAGGCCTCGTCACGCGCGAAGCTGCCGTGCGCGGAGCTCTTGAGCAGCAGGCGGTGAGCGAGGGCGGGCACCGCGACTTCGCGAAGGTCGCCGGGTGTCACGAAGTCGCGGCCGTCCCACAGGGCGATGGCGCGCGCCGCCGACATCAGCGACAGCACCGCGCGCGTGGAGATGCCGCGCTCGATCTCCGCGTGCTCCCGGGTCGCCGCGGCCAGCCGCACGGCGTAGTCGGCGACGTCGCGCGAGACCTGCACCGCGTCGGCGGTCTGCTGCAGCTGCGCGAGCGTGCCCGCGTCGGCGATGGGCTTGAAGCTGTGGAGCGGATCTTCGCGGCGGCTCATCAACAGCGTGGTCTCGACGTCGGGCGCGAGGTGGCCCAGCGAGAGCCGCAGGAGGAAGCGATCGAGCTGCGAGTCGGGGAGCGGGTAGGTGCCGCTGAGATCGAGCGGGTTCTGCGTGGCGATCACCGCGAACGGCTGCGGCAATGCGTGCGTCACGCCGTCGAGGCTGACCTGACCCTGCGCCATCGCCTCCAGCAGCGCCGACTGGGTGCGTGGCGGCGCGCGGTTCAGCTCGTCGGCCAGCACCAGCTGGTGGAACACCGGCCCTTTCCGGAACTCGAAGGTGCCCTGCGCCTGCAGGAAGACCTGCGCCCCGACGATGTCGCTCGGCAGCAGGTCGGCGGTGACCTGCACGCGCG
>CAMLFP010000008.1 GCA_946479335.1 uncultured Archangium sp. | reverse complement strand
AGCGTGAGGCCGAAGCTCCAGATGGCGCCGCCGGAGACCGGGTGCAAGGTGATGGTGTTGCCGGGGTCCGCGCGGTTCTCGAAGTCGATGTAGTACTTGTCCCAGCTGGTGAAGATGCCCTTCACGTAGATGCCGATCGCGAAGTACCGCGCGAGGAAGTAGTCGGCGTTGAGGCCCCACTCGAAGAGCAGCCCGTCCATGCCGCGCTTGTCGTTGTCGGCGCCGCTGCCGAAGCCGCAGATGCCGTAGCCGACGCCGAAGAAGGTGTTGAAGTCGAAGCCGAACTTGCGGTCTTCCTTCATCGCCGCGAACACCGCCTGCAGCGGGTGCCACGCGATCTTGCCCACCACCGCGCCACCGCCTCCGCGGCCGGGGCTGAACACATCCCACCCCGACGCGGTGATGTCAGCGCCGATGCTGACGTGCCCGAGGATGTTGTACGCGAGGCCGAGCGTCAGCGCGTGCGCCGGCTTGCTCTTCAGGTGCGTGTTGATGCGCGCCATGCTCCCGGGGTCCGACGCCTCCGTCGACTGGCCGATGCGCGCGGTGTTGGGGTCCCACACCGCGTAGCCGTACTGGATGCTGAAGAGGAACCCGCCGCCCTTGAAGTCGGGCACCACGAGGCCCTTTTTCTCGGTGTCAGGGGGCGGAGGCGGCGGCGGCAACTGGTCGGTCTGCGGCGGCGGCGGAGGTGGGGGCAGCTCTCCGTCAGCGAGCGCATGAAGCCCCATCAGGCAGACTGACAGGGCCACGCAACGAAACGTCGCGCGCAGCCTTGCAGCCGCATAAAGAGAACCCCGCATGCCTACTCCGACGGACTCATTCCTCACCGGCGCGAACATCGATTTCATTGAAGCGCAGTACTCCCGTTTTCTGGCCGACCCGAACCAGGTCGATGCGAGTTGGAGAGAACTCTTCAGCACGCTCGCCCGCGAAGGCAAGCCTCTGATCATCGACGGTCTCGTTTTGCCCGCTCCGAAGCGCGGCAACGGGGCCAGCGTGGCGGTCGCCGCCGACGCCGCCGGCATGGCGCTGCAGTCGAAGGTCGACCAGGCGGTGATGGCGTTCCGGCTCCGTGGGCACCTGCTGACGCAACTCGACCCGCTCGGCCTGCCGCGCGAGCCGCTGCCGCACGTCGCCGACCTCGCGCTGACCACGCCTGATCATTTCACCGCCGCCGAGCAGGCGAGCCAGGTGCAGACCCTCGACACGCTCGACCCGTCGACGCTGCCGCTCAAGACCTTGCTCGAGCGCCTGCGCCGCACCTACGCGCACCACATCGGCGTGGAGTTCGGGCAGATCTACAATTCAGAGCGCCGCCGCTGGCTGATGCGCCGCATGGAGGAGTCGCAGAACACCACGCCCTTCACGCAGGCCGAGCAGCTGCGGATGCTCAAGAAGCTCACCGACGCGGAGACCTTCGAGTCGACGATCCACAACAAGTTCCAGGCGCAGAAGCGCTTCAGCGCCGAGGGCGGCGAGGCGCAGCTGGCGATGATCCAGGACTTCCTCGAGCTCGGCGGCACTCTGGGCGTGAAGGAGGTCGTGTTCGGCATGGCGCACCGCGGCCGCTTGAACGTGCTGACCAACATCCTCGGGAAGCCGCCGGAGGAGATCTTCGCGGAGATCGCCGGCCCCGCTGACCCCAAGCAGTACCTGAACCGTCACGACGTGAAGTACCACATGGGGTACTCCAACGATTACACGACGGAGACCGGCGCGAAGATCCACCTCACGATGGCCTTCAACCCGTCGCACCTCGGCTTCGTGCACCCGGTGGTCGAAGGCCGCGTGCGCGCGAAGCAAGACCGCCTGGGCGGCGGCGCCGACGCGAAGAAGGCCGTGGTGCCCTTCGTGATTCACGGCGACGCGGCGTTCTCGGGTCAGGGCCTCGTGCCGGAGACGCTGAACCTCTCCGGGCTCGACGCGTACGACACGGGCGGCACCATCCACCTGATCATCAACAACCAGATCGGCTACACGACCGAGGCGAAGCAGGGCCGCACGCCGCTGTACTGCACCGCGCAGGCGCAGCTCCTCGACATCCCCATCTTCCACGTGAACGGTGACGACACCGAAGCGTGCGTGCACGTGATGCGGCTGGCCACCGAGTACCGCCAGCGCTTCAACACCGACGTCGTCATCGACCTCGTCTGCTACCGCAAGTACGGCCACAACGAAGGCGACGAGCCGCGCTTCACGCAGCCCGAGATGTACGAGCTGATCAGCAAGCACCCCACGCCGCGGCAGCTCTACGCGAAGCAGCTCGCCGAGAAGGGCGCGGTCTCCGCGGAGGTCAGCCAGAAGCTCTTCGACGAGTCGAGCCAGCGCTTCAACGACGCGATCGCCAGGTCGCGCAGCCAGAGCCTGGTGAAGGACCCCGACCACCTCCACGGCGTGTGGAAGAAGTTCACCGGCGGCGCCGACAAAGACACGCCGCAGCCCGTCACCGGCGTCGACGAGAAGACCTTGAAGGGCCTGCTGGAGCCGCTGGCGAAGACGCCGCCGGGCTTCACGCTGCACCCCAACGTGCAGAAGGGCATCGTCGACAAGCGGCAGAAGATGCTCGAGGGCACCGAGAACCTCGACTGGGGCACCGCGGAGACGCTCGCCTACGCGACGCTGATCACCGAGGGCTTCCGGGTGCGCGTCACCGGGCAAGACACCGAGCGCGGCACCTTCGCGCACCGCCAGGCGGTGCTGCACGATCAGAAGAGCGACAAGACGTACTTCCCGCTCGACGAGATCAAGAAGGGCGCGGCGCTCATCGTGAACTCGCCGCTCTCGGAGATGGCGTGCATGGCCTTCGAGTACGGCTACTCGCTCGACTTCCCCGACGCGCTGGTCGCGTGGGAGGCGCAGTTCGGCGACTTCGCCAACAACGCGCAGGTGATGATCGACCAGTTCCTCGCGGCCTCCGAAGACAAGTGGAAGCGCATGAGCGGCCTCACGCTGCTGCTGCCCCACGGCTACGAGGGCGCGGGCCCGGAGCACTCCTCGGCGCGCCTCGAGCGCTTCCTGGTGCTGGCGGCGGAAGACAACATCCAGGTCGCGTACCCGACCAACGCCGCGCAGATCTTCCACCTGCTGCGTCGCCAGGCGGTGCGGCCCATCCGCAAGCCGCTGGTGGTGATGACGCCCAAGTCGCTGCTGCGCATGCCGGAGGCGAGCTCCCCGTGGAAGGACCTCTCGACCGGCACCTTCCAGAAGGTCATCGGCGACGAGTCGGTCGACGCGAAGAAGGTCACGCGCGTGCTGCTGTGCAGCGGCAAGGTGTACTTCGATCTCGTGAAGGCGCGTGACGCGGCGAAGAAGAGCGACATCGCCATCGTGCGCGTCGAGCAGCTCTACCCGCTGCCCGCCGAAGAGCTCACCGCGCAGCTCAAGCGCTTCAAGGCCGCGAAGGAGATCTTCTGGGTGCAGGAGGAGCCGAAGAACGCCGGCGCGTGGCGCTACATGCACGAGCCGCTGATGGAGCTCATCGACGGCAACTTCAAGCTCAAGTACGTCGGCCGCCCCGAGAGCGCGAGCCCGGCGACAGGATTCCTCTCCACCCACCAGTACGAGCAAAAGCTGCTGGTCGACGAAGCCCTGAGTTAAGAGAAAGCGAACATGTCCTCTGTAGAGATCAAGATCCCGGCGTTGGGCGAATCGATCACCGAAGCGATCGTGGGCAGCTTCCACAAGAAGGTCGGAGACGGCGTGGCCGTCGACGAGCCCATCGCGGTGCTTGAGACCGACAAGGTCACCATCGACGTGCAGGCCGCGTCGGCGGGCGTGATCACGGCGCTGACCGTGAAGCCCGGTGACAAGGTGAAGATCGGCGACGTCATCGGCGCCATCGATTCGTCGAAGACCGCCGCAGCGCCCGCGCCCGCCGCGAAGGCTGACGCTGCGCCCGCCGCTGCTGCGCCCGCCGCTGCCGCTGCGCCGAGCAACGAGACCTTCGCGACGCCGGTGGCCCGCGCTGCCGCCGCCGACAAGGGCATCAACCTCGCGACCGTGCAGGGCTCCGGCGTGCAGGGCCGCGTGCTGAAGGAAGACGTGCTCAAGGCCGCCGACGGTGGCGCGAAGGCGCAGGCGCCGGCCTCCACCCCGCTCAACGTGCCCACCGGCCCGCGCGGCGAGGAGCGCGTGAAGATGACGCCGCTGCGCAAGCGCGTCGCCGAGCGCCTGCTGCAGGCGCAGAGCCAGGCCGCCATCCTCACCACGTTCAACGAGGTCGACCTCACGAACACCATGCGCCTGCGCAAGGAGTACGGCGAGAAGTTCGAGAAGAAGCACGGCGTGAAGCTGGGCTTCATGAGCTTCTTCGTGAAGGCGGCGGTCGAAGCGCTCAAGACCTTCCCCGCGGTGAACGCTTCGCTCGACGGTGAAGAGGTGGTCTTCCACCACTACTACGACGTGAGCGTGGCGGTGTCGGGCAGCCGCGGGCTGGTGACGCCGGTCATCCGCGACGCTGATCAGAAGTCGATGGCGGAGCTCGAGAAGGTCATCGGCGAGTTCGGCCAGAAGGCGAAGAACGACAAGCTGACGCTGGCCGACCTGCAGGGCGGCACCTTCACCATCAGCAACGGCGGCATCTTCGGCTCGATGTTGTCGACGCCCATCTTGAACCCGCCGCAGACCGGCATCCTCGGGATGCACAACATCCAGGAGCGCCCGGTGGTGCGCAACGGCGAGATCGTCGCGCGCCCGATGATGTACCTCGCGCTCTCGTACGACCACCGCCTCATCGACGGCCGCGAAGCGGTGCAGTTCCTCGTGCGCATCAAGGACGTGCTCGAGGCGCCGGAGCGGATGCTGCTCGAGATTTGATGACACTGTCCGTCACGTGCCAGTGACCCCCATCGCAGAAATGCATGGGGGTCATTGTGTTTGCTGAAACCACTTCGCTAGATCTTGAGGCGCCTTCCGGCCTGGAAGTGCGGGGGGTCTCGAACGGTGATTTTCCGTTCGAGAACGCAAAGCAAGAAAGAGTGAAGCATGGCTACTGGTACCGTGAAGTGGTTCAACGATTCGAAGGGCTTCGGGTTCATCGTGCAGGACGGCGGAGGTGAAGATGTCTTCTGTCACCACACGTCGATCCAGATGGATGGGTTCCGGACGCTCGCCGAAGGGCAGAAGGTGACGTTCGACCTGACGAAGGGCCCGAAAGGCCTGCAGGCGCAGAACGTCAAGGCAGCCTGAAGAACCACACAACAGAATGAAGCTCCCACAAGAGCTCGGTCGGGGGACCGGGCTCTTGTTCTTTGGGGCGGGTGCATCGTGTGGTGAGGTGTGAACCTTCACGTGCAAACGCTCGGCAAGTACCAGCTGCTCAAGAAGCTCGCGACCGGAGGCATGGCGGAGGTCTTCCTCGCGCGCGCCGATGGGCCGATGGGCTTCGCGAAGAAGTGCGTCGTCAAACGCATCCTCCCGCACTTCAACGACGACCCGCGCTTCGTGGAGATGTTCCTCGGGGAAGCCCGCCTCGCCGCGGAGATGAACCACCCCAACCTGGTGCAGATCTTCGACTTCGGTCAGGCCGACGGTCAGTATTACCTGGCGATGGAGTTCATCGACGGGCCGAACCTGCGCACGCTCAACCAGCTGGCGCGGGCCAACGGGGGGACCATCGACCTGGCCGTCGCCGCGCGCCTCATCGCGCTCGCCGCCGAGGGCCTGCACTACGCGCACGAGCTGAAGGACGAGCACGGCCAGCTGCTCAACCTCGTGCACCGCGACATCAGCCCCGACAACATCCTCGTGAGCCGCTCGGGCTCGGTGAAGGTGGTCGACTTCGGCATCGCCAAGGCGTCGAACCAACCGCACCTCACCAAGTCGGGGATGATCAAGGGCAAGCTGGCGTACATGCCGCCGGAGCAGCTCGCGCGCGAGCCGCTCGATCGCCGCGCCGACGTCTTCGCGCTGGGCATCGTGCTCTACGAGCTCATCACCGGCGGCATGCCGTTCGACGCCACCAGCGAGGTGAGCATCATCCAGGCGCTGATGAGCCAGACGCCGCTCGAGCGGCCGACGGTCTTCAGGCCCGACTGCCCGCCCGCGCTCGAGAAGATCGTCCTCACCTGCCTGGAGAAGGACCGCACGAAGCGCTTCGCGAACTGCCACGAGCTGCAGGCGGCGCTCGATGACTTCATCGTGTCGACCGGCCGCGGGGTCGGTACGCGCGACGTCGCGCTGCTCGTCGAGAAGCTCGTGGCGCAAGATGACATCGCCACCGTGGCCGAGGGCCGCGCGCTGTCTGACCCGATGCTGGAGCAGACCTCCATCAGCGGCGTGAACAACGACCCGCGCCGCACCGACCCCGGGCTCTCCGCGACCGCGCTGCGCCAGGTGCCCTCGGAGGCGTCACCCGCGCCCCGGCGCTCCGGGCTGATGATCGGCGTGGGCATCGGTCTGGTGCTGCTCTTCGGGGGCGGGCTGGCCTACGTCGCGACGCGCCCTCCCCCGCCCGAGCCGCCGAAGCCCGTGGTGACCATCGACGCCGGCGTGGTGACGCCTCCGCCGGTGGTTGAGGTCGACGCGGGGAGCGCGACGCCGCCCCTCGAAGAAGAAGACGCGGGCGCGCCGGAGCCGACGGTCGACGCCGGCGTGGCCGAGGTGAAGCCGGCGCCGGTGCGCATGGGCAAGCTCGAGCTCCGGATCCGCCCGTACGCGACGGTGTACCTCGACGACAAGCTGCTGGGCGACACGCCGCTGGCGCCGCTCTCGGTGCCGGTGGGCCACCACAAGCTGGTGCTGGTGAACCAGCAGCTGGGCAAGAACGTGACGCTCGACGTGGTCATCAAGCCCGGCGAGAACGTCGTGAAGCACAACCTGAAGGAGTGAACGCTTTGAGAGTCCTTGCGCTCGTCTTCGCGCTGTCCGCGCTGCCTGCCTTCGCGCAAAGCGCGCAGGTGAAGAAGTACCTGAACACCGCCATCACGCTGTACGAGAACCTCGAATACGAGAAGGCGCTCAAGCAGCTCAAGTCGGCGAAGGCGAAGTCGGGCGGGCCCGACGACGACGCGAAGATCGCGCTCCTCGAGGGCGTGGTGCTGGCCGACATGGGCCGCGAAGAGAAGGCGCTGACCGCGTTCAAAGAGGGCTTCTCGGTCGACCTCGAGGCGAAGCTGCCGGTGGAAGTCTCGCCCAAGGTGCAGGCCGTCGCGGAGAAGGCGCGCGCCAACGTGCGGTTGATGCTCGCTCCGCAGCTCGAGGCGCAGAAGAAAGAAGAGGAGAAGCGCCTCTTCGAAGAGCAGCAGAAGGCGCGCGAGGAAGCCGAGCGGCAGCTGGCGCTCAAGAAGCAGGAAGAAGAAGAGCGGCTCCGCAACCAGCCGCCGCCGTTGGTGGAGCAGCCGAAGCCGGAGTCGACGGGGCCCTCGGCGCGTGTGCTTTCCATCATCCCCGGGGTGGTCGGGCTCGCGGCGGGCGGCGCCGCGGTCGGCCTGCTGGTCGACGCGAGCGCCAAGCACACCGCGTTGGTGAACGGCACCGCGCCCGCCGAACAGGCACTCAACTACCGTGACGCGGGCAAGACGGAGCAGACCATCGGCTACGTGATGACCGGAGTCGCGGCCGCGGGCGTGGCGACCGCGGTGGTGATGCTCATCGTCGGTGGCCCGAAGGATGCGCCCGCCGTCTCGGTGGCGCCCATGCAGGGCGGCGCATTCGTCAGCGCCACGGTGCCCTTCGACCTCGGAGGTTCGCGATGAAGCGCCTCGCACTCTTCGCCGCGGCGTTCGCGCTCGCCGGCTGCCTCAATTTCGACGAGGCCTACCAGCAGTACCTCGACCAGCACGACGCGGGCGTCACCGGCGGTGGCGATGGCGCCACGGGCGGCGGCGCGGCGACGACGGGCGGTGGCGCCGCGACCACCGGCGGCGGTGACGGCACGACGGGCGGCGGTAACGGCACGACAGGCGGAGGCACCGCGACGGGTGGTGGCTCGGCGACCGGCGGCGGCACAGCGACCGGCGGAGGCACGGGAACCGGCGGCGGCGTCGCCGATGCGGGCTGCCCTGACTTCCTCTGCCCGGTCCTCGACTGGACCTCTCCGCGATCGAGTGACTCGGTGCCCGTGAGCGCCGGCGTACTCAGTGACTCACTGGACAACTTCATGCTGTACGCGAGCTTCGAGACCAGCGGGTACAAACAGTACGAGTACCGGTTCATCAACGCACCGACCCCGATTGAGGTCGATCGCACGGCGACCAACGACTACCGCACCGAGGGCGTCCAGATGCGCGGCGTGTCGATGGACGACTACTGGCAGGTGTACCGCACCTACGCCACGCACTACGTCAACGGTAACGACACCTGGGTCGGGCCCGCGGAGCTTCCCGACGGTGGCGCCAGCGACCCCTACCTCTACGCGGTGTGGCCGGTGTCCGCGACCGAGGCGTGGTTCGTCGGCTGGCCCAACGCCATTCAGCATTGGACGGCGCTCGACGACGGCGGCACCAGCTTCGTGGCCACCGTCGACCCGGAGGCGTGGCCGGCCTTCAACATCAACGACGTCTACGTCACGCCGCTCGGAGAGGTGTACGCAGTGGGCGCCGATCGCGACTACGGAACCGGCTACATCGTGCGCGAGACCGGCGCGGTGGTCACGGCGCCCATCGTCGCCGACAGCTACTACTTCGCAGGCGCGTTCAACTCGATCGACGGTACGGGTACGCAGGTCTACGTGCTGCATCGCTCCAACCCGGCGGCGCACGGCGCCATCTACGCGCGCAACGCCCAGGGCGAGTTCGAGCTCGCGTACGAGGCCAACTTCCGGCTCTCGCGGCTCGACGTCGAGCCGTCAGGAGAGGTGTGGGCGGTCGGCACCAACGGCGCGCGAGTCGTGTACTTCGATGGCGGTACGTGGGGTACGTACAACCTCCCCACGACGCAGTTCCGTACTTCGGTGCACTGGGAGAACATCAACGCGCTCCCCGACGGCATCATCCTCAGCGGCTACGACGTGCTGCCCGACGGAGGTCTCGCGGCGGTCGTCAATACCTACCGGAGGGCCGGCAAGTGAAGCGCGCCAACTCGTGGCTGGTGGCCGTCGCGTTCTTCGCGGGCTGCGCGACGACGGTGGCCTTCACCGTGCCGCGCGCGCGCGCCGACGGCCCCACGATGAAGAAGTGGGAGCACTGGTGCACCGACGTCGACGGCGTGCCCACCAACGGCAACCTCGCGAAGGCCGGCGACGAGGGCTGGGAGCTGGTGGCCGCGACGTTCCGCCCGCCGGTCGTCGAGAACGGCAACTCGGTGGGCGGCGGCGCGACCTACCTGTGCTTCAAGCGCCCTCGGTGACGCGAATCCACATGGCCGACTGCTCGCTCTCGTAGACGAGCGTCTCGCCCTGGTGAAACTGAAAGCGGTACCGCGCGAGGATGTTGTCGTTCATGCGCCGCGTGCGGACCGCCTCTGCCATCAGCGTCAGCGGTGTGCCGGGCTTCGCCAACGCCACGAAGCGCGCCTCGTGGATCTTCGCGCCGTAGCCGATCCACCCGTCGGCGTGCCGGAGGTCGAGCACGTAGTACGCGTGCACGAAGCCCAGCATGCCCGTCATGTGCACCATCAGGCCGCCGTTGACGTGGCGCGGGTGCTTCACCGGGTGCACGCGCTGCGAGCGGGTCAGCGGCAGCTCCTCGTGGGAAGGCATGCGCGCCACCACGCGGCCGGTCTCGCGGTTGACCTCGAGGATCTCATCGAGAAAGAGCGCGTCGGGCCCGTACGGGCAGTCGGCGACGAAGGCGGGGTCGAGCGGCATTTACAGCGTCTCCTTGAACCAGGTGGCGATGCGCTCATACAGCCGCTGCGTCACCAGCGGTTCAGGAACCATGTGCGTGAAGTTGGTGAGCGGCAGCACCGAGTGCGGCTTGCCCTCGCGGAACATCGCGTCTGACAGCTTCAGCGTGTGCAGGAAGTACACGTTGTCGTCAGCGGTGCCGTGGATCAGCAGCACCGGGCGCTTGCTGCCCTTCACGTACGAGAGCAGCGAGCTGACCTCGTAGGCCTTCGACTGCGCGTCGGGCACGCCGAGGTAGCGCTCGGTGTAGTGCGTGTCGTAGTCGAGCCAGTCGACCACCGGCGCGCCGGCCACCGAGCTCTTGATGGCGTCGCCGTGCTTGAGCGCCAGCAGCGCCGAGAGGTACCCGCCGAAGCTCCAGCCATCGACGCCCACGCGCGTGAGATCAATCTCCGGCACGCGCCGGGCCACGGCCTTGAGCGCCGCGAGCTGGTCGCCGGAGGTGATGGTCGCGAAGTCACCCTTGATGGCACGCTCCCACGCGCGCGTGCGGTTCGGCGTGCCGCGCCCGTCGGCCATCACCACGATGAAGCCCTGGTTCGCGAGCCACTGGGGGATCAGGTTGCGCTGCAGCGCCTGCGTCACCTGCTGATGCCCGGGCCCGCCGTACACCTCGAGGATGACCGGGTACTTCGTGCCCTTCTCGAACTTCGCCGGCCTGATGACCTCCACCCACGCGCCGTCGTTCTCCAACTGGAAGATCTCCGCGGTCAGTTGCAGCGACGGCTCCTCGGCGACCGACGGCACCATGATGCTGCGCGCGCCATCGACGCTGAGCACGCTGGTCTTCGGCATCGACTGCAACGTGGTGTGCGTCAGCGCGAGGAACTTCCCGTCGCCGGTCAGCTTGCCCTGCACCACGGCGCGCCCTTCGCTCCAGCCCGCGTTGGTGAGCGGCACCGGCGCGCCGCCGTCGACCACCTTGAACGGCACCTGCGCGGTGGGGTTCGTACCGCCGGTGAAGAACAGCGTCTTGCTGGCCGCATCGAAGCCCAGCAGCGAGACGAAGCCCGCGCCCGGCTTCACCCAGCTCGCCTTGAGCGCGCCGTCGAGCCCGCGCAGCTCCACCTCGGAGGCACCGTTGCGCTCCGTCACCCAGAAGAAGCCCTCGCCCTTCCACCAGAGAGGGAAGGCCTGCTCGAGGTTGAGCCACGCCGCGTCTTCTTCGGTGAGCAGCACCTTCGTGGCGCCGCTCTTCTCGTCGACCGACAGCACCTGCTCCTTCGTCTGCGCGCGGTTCTGCACCACCAGCGTCAGCGGGCCGTCTTCCCAGCGCACGGTCGCGAGGTAGGGGAACTCCGCGTCGCTCCACTTCACCCACTTCACCGCGCCGCCGTTCACGGAGGTGAGGCCCAACTTCACGCGCGCGTTCTGCTTGCCGGGCCGCGGGTAGAAGAAGCCGTCGCCGGCGTTCTCCGGGTGCATCGGGTCGGCGACGGTGAAGGTCTCCATGCCGGAGTGATCCGTCTCCTGGAAGACGATGGTCTTCGAGTCGGGCGAGAACCAGAAGCCGGAGAAGCGGCTCATCTCTTCTTGCGCGACGAACTCCGCGAGGCCGTGGGGCTTCGCCTCGGTGCCGCCCTTCGTGACCGCCTTCTCGACGTTCTTGCTCAGCTCGATGACGCGCACGTCATGCGCGCGCACGTAGGCGACGAAGCGCCCATCGGGCGAGAACTTCGGGTCGATGCACGCGCCCTCACCGGTCTTGAGCATCGTCGCCTTCCCCGACGAACGCTCCACGACGTACAGCTTGCCGGAGAGCCCCACGAGCAGCTTCGAGCCGTCGACCGAGAGCTGGTAGCTGATGAAGCCGCGCGCCGACACGCGCTGGCGTTCGAGGCGGGCCTTCTCTTCGACGCTCAAGGTCTCGCGGGCGCCGTCGAGCAGTTGCGCGGGCGTCAGCAGCTCCTTCGCCTGGCCGGTGGCGAGGTCGAGCTCGTAGAGCAGCTGCGAGTTGTCGCGCGAGCCGCTGCGCAAGAAGAGCGCCGACTTGCCATCGGGCGTGACCTTCACGTTGACCGGGCGGCCCGCGAGGAAGCGGCGGGTCTCGGCAAAATCACGAAGAAAGGCGGCGTCGGTGACCGGCGTCGGCGAGGCAGAAAGCAGGGTCATGAGAAGGGTTTCCATGAAGTGCGGGCGTGTCTAGCAACCGCCGTGCAACTTCGGCACACTCGGCGGGTTGAATCGCCAGGCACCTCTCCAGGGACTCCCTCACATGAAGACTTCGAAGTGGCTGTTCGTCGGGCTCGCCGCCGGCATCGTGACGTCTGCGGTCGTGTCGTGTGGTGGTGGCGCGACGGGTGACTGCAGCGCGAGCAACTGCACCGGCGTGTGTACCGCCGACGGGCAGTGCCAGTTCCCCCCCACGTATTACAAAGACGTGCTCGCCATCACGCAGGTCAGCTGCAACGGCTGCCACACCACCGGCGGCATCGCGCCCTTCCCGCTCGACAGCTACGACGCGGCGAAGGCCAAGGCGGCCATCATGGCCGACGCGACGAAGAACCTCCGCATGCCGCCGTGGAAGGCGAACAAAGACTGCGGCGGCACCTTCGTGGGCGACCGCACGCTGACCCAGGCGCAGATCGACACCCTCAGCGCGTGGGCGCAGGCCGGCGCTCCCGAGGGCAAGGCGGCCGACGCCCCCGCGCCCATCGACGCCAGCGCCGAGCAACTCGAGCGCGTCGACTTCAGCGCCACGATGCCGGAGGCGTACACGCCCACCCTGAAGGACGACTACCGCTGCTTCATCATCGACCCCGCCCTCACCGCGAAGAAGATCGTCACCGGCTACAACATCAAGCCGGGCTCCGCGAAGGTGGTGCACCACGTGATTCTGTACATCGTCGACAAGACGGCGGCGCAGAACAAAGACGCGGAGACGCCCGACGTCGCCGGCTGGCAGTGCTTCGGCGGCGCTGACGTGAGCTCCGATGGCGCGCTGGGCGCGTGGGCGCCGGGTGGCGCGGCGGTGCACTTCCCCCGGGGCACGGGCATCGAGATGCCGGCGGGCAAGGTGCTGGCGATGCAGGTGCACTACAACACCGACAACGGCGTGGAGGCCGATCAGAGCACCTTCGAGCTGATGTACGGCGGCGCGCAGGACAACCTGACGCAGGCGTACCTCATCCCCCTGGTGGCCAATGGCTTCAACATCCCCGCGAAGACCAACGGCTACGAGTACCACGAGAGCTACAACAACCCGGTGGGCCTCCCGATCAAGATCTGGGGGTTGATGCCGCACATGCACACCCGCGGGAAGCACATCAACCTCTCGTCTGACTCCGAGTGTCTGGTCGATGTCCCCGACTGGGACTTCCACTGGCAGACGCAGTACTTCCGCCCGCAGCCGTACTCGATGGGGCCCACCGATCACGTGAAGATGAGCTGCACGTGGGACAACCCCGACGATCGCAACGTGACGTGGGGCGAAGGCACCAGCGACGAGATGTGCTTCGCGTTCGTGTACGCAACGCTGTAGACGCGGCCGCATGAGCTACACGGTTCTCGCGCGGAAATACCGGCCGCAAGACTTCGAGTCGATGACGGGCCAGGAGCACGTGGTCCGCACCATCGAGAACGCCATCAAGCTCGACCGGGTGGCCCACGCGTACCTCTTCGCGGGGCCACGCGGCGTCGGCAAGACCACCGCGGCGCGCCTGCTGGCGCGTGCGTTGAACTGCGAGAAGGGGCCGACCGCGCAGCCGTGCGGTGAATGCAAGGCGTGCCTCGAGATCCGCGATGGCAACTCGCCCGACGTGGCGGAGATCGACGGCGCCTCGAACAACGGCGTCGAGAACGTGCGCGAGATCCGCGAGAACGCGAAGTACATGCCCGCGGGCAGCCGCTTCAAGATCTACATCATCGACGAAGTGCACATGCTCTCGCAGGCGGCCTTCAACGCGCTGCTCAAGACGCTCGAAGAGCCGCCCGGGCACGTGAAGTTCATCTTCGCGACCACCGAGCCCGGCAAGCTGCCCGACACCATCCTCTCGCGCTGCCAGCGGCACAACTTCCGCCGCATCTCCACGCGCGCGATGGTCGACCGCCTCAAGCAGATCTCGAAGCTCGAGAAGATCGAGATCTCCGAGTCGGCGCTCACCAGCATCGCCGGCCAGTCTGAAGGCGGCATGCGTGACGCGCTCTCGCTGCTTGATCAGGTGATCAGCGCGTGCGGGCTGACGCCGACCGACCACGACGTCGCCGAGGCGCTGGGCAGCATCGACCGCAAGGTGATCCACAAGCTCGCGGTGTCGCTGATCAAGCGCGACGCGAAGGCGCTGCTCGAGGAGGTCGACGAGCTGTGGACGCGCGGCGTCGACTTGAACCGGCTCGCGCGCGAGCTCGCCACGCACCTGCGGCACGTGTTCGTCGCCAAGGCCACCGGCGCGGCACCCGAGGAGCTCGCGGAGTCGGATCGCGAGCAGGTGCTGGCGCTCTCGCGGGAGGCGGACGCTGCGCAGGTCGCGCGCCTCTTCGACGTGGTGCACGCGTCTGACTGGGAGATCGCCCGCGCCGCGCAGCCGAAGCTCGCGCTGGAGATGGCGCTGCTCAAGGGGCTGCACCTCGCGCCTGCCGGCTCGCTGCCCGACCTGATCGCCCGCGTGGAGAAACTCGCCGGCGCGGCCCCCGCGTCGAGCGCCGGAGCGTCCGGAGGTCGCTCCGCTCCCGCGCCCTTTCGCGCCTGAGCGTCCGTCGGCCGCGCCTGCCCGCGCATCGGGTGGAGCGACCGAGCACCCGCTCCCCGCAGACGGCGGCCCACGACCGAGCACGACAGGCACTCCCAGCGCCGCACGCCCGGCCAACACGGCTGCGACGAGAGGCGACGCGCCGAACACGACGGGCACTCCGCGCGACGCGACCCACCCTGCGCGCGCGGCTTCGCTGAGCGGCGCTCCGAGCGGAGCCGCGAAGAGCGACGCCCCAAACATCGCTCTCAACAGTGCGCGCGCCCCGACGACGACGACCAGCGCGGCTCCGGCTGCAGCCCGCGATGTCGAGGTCAAGCTCGTCACCCGCGTCGTGCCCGAAGAGAAAGACGTGAAGCTCTTCGAGCCCGAAGGCAGCCCCGGCGGCTGCGCGTCGGGTGAATGCCTGCCGCCGCCTCCGCTGCAGTTGGAGGAGCAGTCGCCCGAACCCGACCCGGAGCCGGAGCCTGTCGCCGTGCCGGCCAGCCGCGTCGCCGAAGACGAGCTGTGGCGCCGCGCGGTGGAGCACCTGCGCAACGTCTCGCCGCGACACGGCAAGTCGCTGAGCTACGCGCGCTTCCTCGGCTTCGTGCCCGACGGCGTGAAGCTGGCCTTCCCCGCCGACGCCGCGTTCCACCGCGCGCAGATCATCGGCATGTCGCGCGCGATGGTCGAAGGAGAGCTGGGCAAGTCGCTGCGGCGGCCCATCAAGCTCGTCGAAGACACCAACGTGGCGGCCCTCGAGGCGGCGCCGAAGTCGATCGCGGAGGTGGAGCAATCGGAGCGCAACACCCGCGAGCGCAGCATCGACGACAAGGTGAAGGCGCACCCGGCGCTGCGCGCCATTTCACGGCACCTCGGCGGCACGCTGGAGCACATCAGCTACCTGGAGCCGGTGGCGAAAGCGCCGCGAGCCGCCGATGACAGTGACGCCGCGCCGCCCGTCGATTAGAGACGCGCCATGCCCGGAGTCGACCTCAATTATTTCATCCGCCAGGCCAACAAGCTGACGGAGAAGATCGAAAAGCGGAAAGCCGAACTCGCCGAGGAGACCGTCGAGAAGAAGTCGGCGAACGACCTCGTCACCGTCACCGCGACGTGCAGCCAGGAGATCAAGAGCATCAAGATCGCCCCGGCCGCCGTCGACCCCAATGACGTGGCGATGCTCGAAGACCTGGTCATCGCGACCGTCAACGCGGCGCTGGCCGACAGCAAGACGAAGATGCAGCAGGAGCTCGGGAAGATCTCCGGCGGCATCAAGATCCCCGGCGTGACGTGACCCCCGAGGCCATCAACCGCCTCGTCTCGCAGTTCGCGAAGCTGCCCGGCGTCGGCGAGAAGACGGCGCAGCGGCTCGCGTTCTACGTGCTGCGGGCGCCGCCCGAGTACGCGAAGAACCTCGCCGAGGCGCTCACCGAGGTGGTGACCAAGGTGAAGTTGTGCGGCCGCTGCTTCAGCCTGCACGACGGGCCCGAGGGCACCTTCTGCGGCTACTGCTCCGACACGCGCCGCGACGACAAGCAGGTGTGCGTGGTGGAGGGCATCGCCGACGAGCTGGCCATCGAGCGCACGCGCGAGTTCAGGGGGCGCTACCACGTGCTCCACGGGGTGCTCTCGCCGCTGGAGGGGATCGGCCCCGAGCAGCTGCGCATCAAAGAGCTCATCGTGCGCCTCGAGCAGGAGCCCATCGAAGAGGTCATCGTGGCCACCAACCCCGACGTCGAGGGCGAGGCGACCGCGCTGTACCTGACGCGGCTCCTCAAGCCGATCGGCATCAGGGTGAGCCGCCTGGCGCAGGGCATCCCCATGGGGGGCGACCTCGAGTACGCCGACCAGGCGACGCTGGCCCGGGCGCTCGCGGCGAGAAGAGATCTGTGAAACCTGCCTGCTCGAAGGCGGGGCTGCGCACTTTCCCGTGGCGGGCGACACCGACCAGAAACGCCATGGAGATCGAGCAGACTCTAAACGTGCACAACATTTGAGGGTCTGGTAGATCCTCACGGTCTTTTTGACAGGGAGCCACGCGAACAATGGCTGCGCAGCTGGTGATGTACGAAGAGGAGTTCCACCGCATCAATGCGGTGTGTGATCGCCTCACGAAAGACGCCAACGCGAAGGTCGTGTTCCTCGTCGACAAGAACGGGCAACTGATCTCGGCGGCGGGGCAGACGAACAACATCGACACGACCTCGCTCGCGTCGCTCACCGCGGGCAACGTGGCGGCGATGGGCGGGCTGGCGAAGCTCATCGGCGAGAACGAGTTCCCCAACCAGTTCCATGAAGGGGCGAAAGACTCGCTCTACATGACGCTGGTGGGCGGGCGCGTGGTGCTGGTGGTGATCTTCGACAACCGCACCTCGCTCGGGCTGGTGCGCCTGCGCATCAAGAAGGCGTCAGACGAGCTCGAGAAAGTCTTCGCGGCGCTGGCTCAGCGGCAGGCGTCGACGGCAGGCGCCGGGTCGCCGTTCGCCGAGATCTCCGACGCCGACATCGACAACCTTTTCAGCGAGTAAGGCAGGGCCTCCATGTCGTTCATCAACTACTCAAGCCGCGAGATCAACTGCAAGATCGTCTATTACGGGCCCGGTCTCTGCGGGAAGACGACGAATCTTCAGTACATCTACAACAAGACCAACCCCGAGACGAAGGGCAAGCTCATCTCGCTCTCCACGGAGACGGATCGAACGCTGTTCTTCGACTTCCTCCCGCTGTCGCTCGGTGAGATCCGCGGCTTCAAGACGCGCTTCCACCTGTACACGGTGCCGGGTCAGGTCTTCTACGACGCCAGCCGCAAGCTGATCTTGAAGGGCGTCGACGGCGTGGTCTTCGTGGCCGACTCCCAGGTGGAGCGCATGGAGGCGAACATCGAGTCGCTCGACAACCTGCGCATCAACTTGAAGGAGCAGGGGTACGACCTCGACAAGATCCCCTTCGTGATGCAGTACAACAAGCGCGACCTCCCGAACGCGGTGCCGGTCGAGGAGCTGCGCAAGGTGCTCAACCCGCGCAACGTCACCGAGCGTCAGGCCGTCGCGCCGACCGGGGTGGGCGTGTTCGACACCCTGAAGGACGTCGCGAAGCTGGTCCTCACGGAGCTCAAGAAGGGCGGTCAGTAACGTGCGCTCGGGCCTCGCCCGGGCGTTGACGTGCGCGCTCGTGCTGGGTGCCGCGACGGCGCTCGCGCAGAGCGAAGACGGCGGTGTTCCTCCCGCCGCGTCGGCCCCGGTGACCCCGCCTGACGCCGCGCAGACCGCCGACGAAGCCTTCACCACGCGCGTCAAGACGCTGGAGGAGCAGGTCGTCGACCTGAAGGAGAAGATCTTCCGCACCAAGGCGCGCCTGCTGCTGCTGCAGGAGACGGTGCTGGGCGGAGACCTCTCGTCGGGCGCGCGCGCGGTCATCGTGCACAAGAACGACATGGGCGCGAACTTCGTGCTCGAGTCGGTGGCCTACGCGCTCGACGGCGCGCCGATCTTCACCAAGGTCGACACCAACGGCGACCTCGACAAGAAAGACGAGTTCGAGATCTTCAACGGGCGCATCGTGCCGGGCAACCACCAGATCGCGGTGCGCATGCAGTACCGCGGGCACGGCTTCGGCATCTTCAGCTACCTCGAAGGCTACAAGTTCAAGCTGCAGTCGAACCAGACCTTCAACGCTGAGGCCGGCAAGGTGACCACCGTGAAGGTGTCGGGCTACGAAAAAGGCGGCATCACCACCGACCTGAAAGACAAGCCCAGCATCGGGTTCGAAGTGACGGCCGCACAGGAAGCGGGCCCCAAGAAGGAAGGAGACGCGGCCGGCGCGTCTGAGAAGAAGTGATTCGAGCGGGGGCGAGAGGGGTGTGGCTGGGCGTCGCCGTGCTCTCCGCGAGCGCATGGGCGGAGCGCGGCCGGGCCACGACGCAGGAGCTCTCGGCGCAGATCGAGGAGATCGCCCGGCAGGTCGAGAGCGCGCGCAACGCCATCGAGCTGGTCGAGAAGCAGTACACGCTCCGCGAGGAGAGCAGCGACGAGGCCCAGCGGCTGCAGCGCTTCTCCGACGGCGAGATCCAGTACCTGCTGGGCGACTACTCCACGGCGGCGGTGCTCTTCTACGACCTCGTCGCCGACAAGAGCTTCGCGAAGAACGCCCGCTTCGCCGACGCGCTGTTCTACTTGTCTGACGCGCTCTACCAGCAGAAGAACTGGCTCGGCGCGCGGCTGTACCTGCGGCAGCTGCTCGCGCTGCGCGGCGCGCACTACCGGGAGGCGCTGGCGCGCTACCTGGAGATCGCCGGCCGCCTCAACGAGTTCGAGGGCATCGACGACTACATCACCCAGGCGCGCGGGTTGTCGGGCGGCACGCTGCCCCCCGAGCTGGCGTACGTGTACGGCAAGTGGTTGTTCCGCCGCACCGACCTCACCCCGCAGGAGAGCTTCAACCTCGCGGGCCCGGTGTTCGCCGCGCTGGCCGACGACCCCAACGGGCCGTTCCACCTCCAGGCGCGCTACTTCCTCGGGGTGGGCGCGGTGCGCCTCAAGCAGTGGGACACCGCGTTGCAGCAGTTCAACGCGGTGACGCAGGCCACGCCCGCCGACGACAAAGACCGGGCGATCATCGAGCTCGCGCAGCTCTCGATGGGGCGGGTGTACTTCGAGACGCAGAAGTACGACGAGGCGATCGATCGCTACGCGCGCATCGGGCAGAACTCCGACAGCTTCCCCGACGCGCTCTACGAGCAGGCGTGGGCCTTCGTGCGCAAGGGCGAGTTCCAGAACGCGAAGGACGCCACCGAGGTGCTGCTGCTGGTCGCGGAAGACTCCGTGCTCGCGCCGGAGGCCCGCATCCTCCAGGGCACGCTGCAGCAGAAGCTCGGCAAGTACGACGACGCCATCGAGACGTACGACTCGGTCATCAACCAGTACGCGCCGGTGCGCGATGAGATCGACGCGCTGCTGACGGTGAACGCCGACCCGGTGCAGTACTTCGACGAGCTGCTGGCGCGCAGCGAGAAGTCGCTCGACGTGACCAAGCTGTTGCCGCCGGTCGCGCTCAAGTGGGCCACCACCCGGCAGGAGGTGTCGGACGCGGTGGAGATCACCTCCGCGCTCGACCTGAGCCGCAAGGGCATCGAGGAGTCGCGGGCCATCGCCGACCGTATCCTCAAGTCGCTCGACGAGCGCGGCGTGGAGAGCTTCCCCGTGCTGCAGGAGGGCTATACGCGGGCCGACGCGGTCGACACGCAGCTCACGCGCGCCGAGGGCTCGCTGACGCGCCTTGAGGAGCTGCTGGTCGACGACTCCCTCGACGGTGAACAGAAGGCGCAGCTGCAGCAGCTCAAGCAGCGCCAGGCGGAGCTCAAGACGCGCCTCGACACGCTGCCCACCACCGACGCGCAGGTGCGCGCGCGCAAGGAGCGCATGCAGGGCGCCATCGACGCGCTCGATCGCCAGGCGTTTCAGCTCGGCATCGAGGCGCAGTCACAGCAGGCGCAGCTGACCGCGGTGCGCAAGTACGTCGACGACACCAAGAGAGCGCGCAAGGACTCCGCCGAAGACGAGCGCGCGTTCTTCGAGAAGGTGGCGCACGAGCAGGCCGCGGTCGAGGCGCTGCAGCAGGAGATCGAGGAGCTCCGCGTGCAGCTGGTCGCCGAGAAGAACAACGCCGACAAGGCCATCGGCGGCGAGTCGCAGTTGAAGACCGAGTACGCACAGGTGCTGCAGCAGCAGGAGCAGCTCCTGCGCACCGCGCACAACGTGCCGGGCGACGTGCAGAAGGCGCTCCTCCGGGCGGACGTGGTGCGCGCCGACGCGACGGCGCTGCGCGAGCGCGTGAATCGCAGCAAGGCCATCGTGCGCGAACGCGTGGCGCAGAAGGCGACGCGGCTGCGCGAGCAGGTGCTGGCCGAGCAGCGCTTGCTCGAGACCTACCGCGGAGAGACCGGCGAGGTGACGGGCCACACCCGCAACCTCGTGGGGCGCATCGCGTTCGACAGCTTCAAGCGCGTGTACAAGAACTTCTACGACCTGGTGCTCAAGGCCGACGTCGGCGTGGTCGACGTCTCGTTCCAGCGCAAGCAGGACCACACCACCGAGATCCAGACCTTGAGCGCGAAGAAGGACCGCGAGCTCAAGCAGCTCGACGACGAGTTCCGCGAAGTGCTGAAGGACGAAGACTGATGCGCGCGCTCTTCGTCATCGCGCTGTGCGCCCTGCCCGCCCTCGCCGCGCCGAAGAAGAGCGCGAAGAAGGCGCCCGCGCCGGTGGTCGACGCCGGCGTGCCCGACGCGGGCGTGTTCGTGCCGCCGGAGGAGTCGAAGACCGACGCGGCACCGGTGGAGAAGCCGAAGACGCGCTACCTCGAGGGCCTCGGCACGCCCGACCAGGCGCAGGTGCTGGAGGAGCTCTCGCGCGCCATCGAGGAGTACGAGCAGGAGTCGAAGGACTTCAAGCGCGAGGTGCAGCTCCTCGTCGAGAAGAAGTACGAGGAGAAGCGGAACACGCTGGCCAACAGCTACGAGAAGGCGATCCGCGATCTCGAAGTGCTGGAGCGCCGGGAGCGCCTCGACGCCATCGCCGCCTTCGAGGAGTTCCTCCAGCGGTACCCCAACGACCCCCGCTACACGCCCGACGTGATGTTCCGCCTCGCGGAGCTCTATTACGAGAAGTCGGCCGATGATCAGGCCGTCGCGATGCGCGACTACGAAGAGGTGCTCAAGAAGATCGACCCCGCGTCGAACGTCGAGCCGCCTCCCGAGCCCAAGGTCGACTTCAGCAAGTCGATCGCGCTGTACCGCCGGCTCATCGCGCAGTTCCCCGACTACAAGCTGAACGACGCGAGCTGGTACCTGCTGGCCTACTGCGAAGAGAAGCAGGAAGACTTCGAGACCGCGCTCACCAGCTACCAGCAGCTCATCGCGCGCTACCCGAATTCGCGCTTCACCACCGAGGCGTGGGTGCGCATCGGCGAGTACTACTTCGACGCGTACGACGTGCCCGACGCGCTCACCAAAGCCGCCGATGCGTACGAGCACGCGGTGGCCGATGTGAAGCACCCGCTCTACGACAAGGCGCTCTACAAGCTGGGCTGGGTCTACTACCGCCTCGATCGCTTCGACGACGCCGTGGCGCGCTTCATCGCGCTGGCCGACTTCTACGAGGCCGAGGCCGCGCGGAAGAACGAAGAAGAGGTGGGCGGCGACCTCCGCAACGAGGCGCTCCAGTACACCGCCATCAGCTTCGTCGACGAGAAGTGGGGCTCGCTGGCCAAGGCGCAAGACACCTTCGCGAAGCTGGGCGGGCGAAAATACGAGGGCGAAGTGTACCGCCGCATGGGCGACGTCTACTTCGACCAGACCAAGCACCCGGAGGCCATCGAGGCCTACCGGCTGGTGCTCCAGAAAGACCCGCTCAACAAAGACGCGCCGAAGATCCAACAGCGCATCGTGCAGGCCTACGAGCGCGACCGCAAACTCGACGAGGCCTTCGCCGAGAGCAGCAAGCTGGCCAACATGTTCGGCCCGGGCACGCCGTGGCACGACAAGTGGAAGCGCGACCCCGAGGTGCTCCAGGCGGCCAACGAGCTCGCGGAGAAGAGCCTGTACTCGACGGCCATCTACCATCACCAGCAGGCGCTCGTTTACAAGCAGGAGGGCAAGTTCGATCAGGCCAAGGCCGCCTTCGAGACCGCCGCGCGCGCGTACGACGGCTACCTCCAGCGCTTCCCCCGCAGCAAGAACGCCTACGAGATGGAGTTCTACCTCGCGGAGTGCCTCTACAACTCCTTCCAGTTCGCCGAAGCCGGCGAGCACTACGCGCACGTCCGCGACTCGAGCCAGGACGTGAAGTACCGCGCCGACGCGGCGTACGCGGCGGTGCTCTCGGTGCAGAAGCAGCTCGACGCCGACATCAAGAACGGCGTCGCCAAGAACTACCCGGTGCTCAAGTCGACCGACCGCCCCGAGGGTGAGTCGGTCTCGCCCATCGCGCTCAGCAAGCTCGAGACCGCGCTGGTGTCGTCGTCTGACAAGTACCTCGAGAGCGTGAAGGCCGGCGACGACAAGGCCCCCGGCATCGCCTACCGCGCCGCGGAGCTGTTCTACACGCACAACCAGTTCGACGAGGCGCGCAAGCGCTTCGAGGCCATCGTCACCAACTTCCCGAAGAACGAAGTGGCGAAGTTCTCGACCAACCTCATCATCGAGAGCTACCTCATCGACAAGAACTGGAAGGCCGTCGAAGAGGTCGCCGCGCGGCTGGCCAGCAACACCGACGTCATCGACCCCAAGTCGGAGCTCTTCGCGCAGCTCACCAAGTTCAAGCTCGGCGGCCGCTTCAAGCTGGCCGAAGAATTGATGAGCAAGGGCGAGTGGGACGAGGCCGCCAAGAAGTACCTCGCGCTCGTCGCCGAGGAGCCCAAACACGAGTTCGCCGACAAGGCGCTGAACAACGCCGCCGTCTGCTACGAGAACGTGCAGCGCTTCGACTCCGCGCTCAAAATCTACGAGCGCATCTTCGCGGAGTACCCGAAGTCGACGCTGGCCGACTCGGCGCTCTTCCGCGTCGCCGTCAACTCCGAGAAGTCGTACGAGTTCGACAAGGCCATCGAGAAGTACCAGAAGCTCGCGAAGGACTACCCCACCTCGAAGGACCGCGAGTCGGCGCTCTTCAACATCGCGCGGCTGCTCGAAGGTCTGCAGCGCTACAACGAGGCCGCGCAGGCCTACGTGCGCTACGCCGACACCTTCCCCAACAGCGACGAGGCGCCGAAGAACCAGTTCCGCGCGGCGCTGATCTACGAGAAGCAGGGCGACTTCTCGAAGGAGACGCAGGCCCTCAACGCCTTCATCAAGAAGTTCTCCAGCAAGCCCGCGCAGGCCGAGCTGGTGGTCGACGCGCACAAGCGCATCGGCGACGCGCAGAAGAAGCTCAAGAACGACTCCGCGGCGAAGAAGGCCTACGAGGCCGCGGCCGACGAGTTCGACCGCCGCAAGATGGTGCCCGAGGCCTCGCCCATCGGCGCCGACGCCGCCGCGTACTCGCGCTTCCAGCTCGCGGAGTACGTCTTTGCCGACTTCGACCGCATCAAGATCGGCGGCACCGGCAAGGCGCTGGCGAACTCCTTCACCGCGAAGAAGGAGGCCGTGAAGAAGGTCAACGCGGCCTACGACACCATCGTCAAATACAAGCGCGCGGAGTGGACGCTCGCCGCCTTCTACCGCAAGGGCTACACGCTGGAGCGCTTCGCGCAGACCATCCTCGAGACGCCGGTGCCTCCGGAGATCAAGCGCTACGGCGACGAGGCGGTGGCCACCTACCAGGACGCCCTCGCCGGTCAGACGGTGGCGCTCGAAGACAAGGCCGTCGAGACCTACACCGCCGCGTGGATCGAATCGAAGCGCCTGCGCGTCTCAAATGAGTGGACCAAGAAGACCCTCGAGTCGCTCAACCGCTTCCGCCCGAAGGAGTACCCGATGCTGAAGGAGCCGAAGTCGCTCATCAGCGAGGCGCTCACGCTGCCCGACGGCGCGGTGGGCACGGTGGAAGGCAACGAGAAGGCCACGCGCTCCGTGCAGAAGCTCACCTCGGAGGACGACAAGTGAGGACGCGTCTCGCGCTCGTCGCCGCCCTGCTCTGCGCCGCCGGCTGCGTCACCACGCCGGAGGTGAAGCCCGACACCGACGCGCTCCCCGATGGCGGCGTGCCGGCCGAGACCGCCGAGATCCCCTACGAGCCGAAGCCGAAGACCGAGGTCGAGGTCGCGCAGCCCGACGGCCAGAAGGCCCCGAAGACGGCCGCGCAAGAGGCGGCGGCCCCCGAGCCCGCGAAGTCGAACTTCAGCCCGGCCACGCAGTCGCGCTTCAAAGACGGTGTGTCGGCGCTCGCGCGCAACGACACCGCCGCGGCGAAGGCCGCCTTCCGCGACGTCATCTCGACCGACAGCAAGGCCGCCTACGCGTGGACCAACCTCGGCGTGGTGGCGGAGCGCGAGAACGACCTGTCGGGCGCCGAGAAGAGCTACCGCAAGGCCCTCGCCATCGACCCCACGCAAGACACCGCGTGGGACTTCCTCACCCGGCTGGTGTGCCGGCAGAAGCGCTGCCCGATCATCGAGCAGGAGCTCCGCGCGGCCATCACGAAGGACGCGAGCAACATCGCGCCGCGCAACGCGCTGGTCTACGCGCTGATGGCGCAGAACAAGCCCGACGCCGCGGCCACCGAGGCCAAGAAGGTGCTCAAGGCCGACGAGCGCAACGTGCGCGCGATGCAGCTGCTGGCGAACATCTACTTGAAGGACTCCAAGGTCGAGCTCGCGCGCCTGGTGCTGGAGAACGCGCGCACCATCGACGCCAACGACGCGGCGACGCACAACGCGCTGGGGCTCGTCTTCTTGCAGCTCAAGCAGCGGCCGCAGGCGCTCGAGTCGTTCCGCCAGGCGACGCTGCTCAAGCCCGACTTCGCCGAGGCGCGGAACAACTTCGGCGCGATGCTGGTCGAGGGCAACGACTACGAGTCGGCGGTGAAGGAGCTGGAGGCCGCGGTCGCGGCGCAGCCCGACTTCCTCCTCGCGCACCTGAACCTCGGCAACGCGTACCGCGGGCTGCAGCAGCCGCAGAAGGCCATCTACGAATACGAGAAGGTGCAGAAGGCGCGGCCCGACCTCGCCGACGTCAGCTTCAACCTCGGCGTGACCTACCTCGACCAGGAGGTCACCGGCGTCGACACCACCGAGCGCTTCAAGAAGGCCATCGCGTACTTCAACGAATACAAGTCAAAGGGCGGCAAGGACCCCAGCGTCGACCAGTACGTGAAGGACGCCAACAAGGGCATCGAGAAGGAAGAGCGCCGCAAGGAGCGCGAGAAGAAGGACGCGCTCAAGAAGGTCGCCGACGCGAAGAAGGCCGAAGAAGACGCGAAGCAGAAGGCCATCGACGACGAGAAGGCGCGCGTGGCCGCCGAGGCCAAGGCGAAGGCCGACGCGGAGGCCAAAGCGAAGGCCGACGCCGACGCTGCCGCCAGGCAGGCCGCAGCCGATGAAGCGCAGCGCAAGAAAGACGAAGTGGCCGCCGCGAAGCGGGCCGCGGCCGACGAAGCGCAGCGCAAGAAAGAAGAAGCTGCCGACGCGAAGAAGGCCGCCGCCGCCGAGGCGAAGCGGAAGAAGGCTGAAGCCGCCGAAGCGAAGAAGGCCGCCGCCGCCGAGGCGAAACGGAAGAAGGCCGAAGCCGCCGACGCGAAGAAGGCCGCCGCCGCCGAGGCGAAGCGGAAGAAGGCCGAAGAGGCCGCGGCCAGGAAGGGCGCCGCGTCGAAGCTGGGTGACGATGACGAGCCCGCGCCGTCGCCCGTCAAGCCCGCCTCGGGTAAGGTGATGGAGGACGACAAGTGATGCGCACCCTGCTCCTCTTCACGCTGCTCTCGACCGCTGCGTTCGCGCAAGACGCGACGAGCGGCACCAGCACCAGCTCCACGCCGAAGAAGAAGAAGGTCATCCGCCTCGACGCCATCACGGTCGAGGGCCGCATCCAGAAGCCGCAGGCTTTCTACATTCTCCAACGCAGCACCCTGAACTTCGACGAGCTCAACCGGGAGGAGTCGTTCGTCCCCAAGGTCGAGAAGACGACGGAGAAGGATGCGTTTTAGCGGCCACTCGCGGTAAGGAACCGCGCCGCGGTCGCAGGTGTCTTCAAGGAACGTCATGGCTCAAGGGCAAGGCTCAGCGCACAAGATTCTCCGGGTTGCGCTGATTCAGGGCAGCAAGATCACCGAAGACCGCACGCTCAAGCGCGCGGGCAATGTGTCGATCGGCCAGAGCCCGACGAACACCATCGTGGTGCCGGTGAGCAACCTCCCCGCGAGCGTCACGCTCTTCGAGCAGCACGGCGAGCACTACGCGCTGGTCTTCACGCGCGACATGACCGGCAAGGTCACCTCGAACGGGCAGCAGCTGACGCTCGCGGAGTGCATCGAGCGCGGGCTGGCCAAGCCGAAGGGCGAGGCGTTCGTGCTGCCGCTCAACGAGTCGTCACAAGGGCGCGTGGCGCTCGGTGAGGCGTCGGTGCTCTTCCAGTTCGTGCCGGCGCCGGTCGCCCCGCCGAAACCGGAGCTGCCGCCGGAGATCCGCGGCAACCTGCTGCGCCAGGTCGATCAGCTGTTCTTCATGATCCTCGCGGCGTCGCTGCTGCTGCACTTCTCGGGCGCGACCTTCATCGCCTGTCAGCCGATGCCCGAGGAGCGCGAGCTGTCGCTCGACGAGCTGCCTGACCGCTTCGTCAAGACGATGATGCCCGAAGCGAAGCCGCCTCCGCCCAAGGAGGAGCCGGCGGACGACGGCAACAAGCCCGAGGAGAAGCCCACCGAGACGGCCCAGAAGAAGGGCGAGAAGCCGCCCACCGGCGACAAGGAGGCGATGCAGAAGGCGGTCGCCAAGTCGGGTCTCTTGAAGATCATCGGCGCGGCGGGTGGCGCGGGCGCGTTCGAAGACGTGCTGGGCAACTCGAATGGCGTGGGCGACGTCGCCTCGGCGCTCTCCGGCGCGAGCGGCGTCGGCGTGGCGACGGCTGACGCGTTGGCGGCGGGCGGCCCCAAGGGCGGCACCGCGGGTTCGGCGGCGGGCATCGGCGATCTCGGCACCAGCGGCGGCGGCAACGTCGCGCTGGCTGAAAAAGGCGCGGCGACGGTGAAGGCCTCGATGCAGATGCAGGCGCCCGACGTGGAGTCGAGCGACGTCGACCGCGAGAAGCTGGCGGCCTACGTGCGCGCGCGCAAGGGCGCGATTCAGCAGTGCTACGAGAAGGAGCTCAAGCGCAACCCGAGCCTCAAGGGCAAGGTGGTGGTGCGCTTCTCCATCACGACCTCCGGCCGCACGGGCGACATCGACATCGAAGAGAACACCACCGGCAACGAGGCGGTCGCCTCCTGCATCAAGACGACCATCCGCGGCTGGGTCTTCCCCTTCAAGCCTGAGTCAGACGTCCCCGTCGCGTACCCGTTCGTCTTCGCGCCGGCGTCGTGAGTCGAAACGCCCGTTTCTCGTGAATTCGCAGGCCGCCTGCGGGCACGTAGTTGCCGTGGCGCCTTGCGTTGACTTACATGGCCACCGCTGCCTAGTTTGCTGCGTCTTCCCGCGAGGTTGGGAGTTTCAATGATCGGTCGAACCTTCATGCTCGTCGTCGTTTCGGCCGTGGCGCTCGCGCAAGCGCCGGGCGGCGACGCGCCACCTCCGACGGAGGCCTCGAAGGTGCCCGACGCCCAGAAGGTGAAGGAGAGCGCGGCGGCGGTCGCGCGCATGGGCGGCGCGCTGAAGGACGTGCTCGCGAAGCTCGAAGAAGCCCGCGCCACGAAGGACGTGGTGAAGCTCAACTGCGTCAACGAGAAGCTCACGCAGATCAAGGGGCTCCTGCGCATCTCCCAGGCGTCAGACACGGCGCTGCAGGAGGCGGTCGCGCGCAAGGAGACCTCCTCGGCCGAGCACGAGTACACCAAGGTCAGCATCGCGCGCTCGAAGGTGGAGCAGCTGCGCGCGGAGGCCGAGCAATGCATCGGCCAGCTCGCCTTCCGCACCGACGAGAACCTCTCGGTGGACGTCACCATCCCCGATGATCTTCCCGCTGGCGACCCCACCACGATTCCCCCGCCTCCGTGGATCGACTCCCGGCCCCCTGCCGCCAGCCCCACGAATTGATCTGACATGAACCGGGCGTGGGCTTTCAGCGTGCGATGGGTCGTGGTGCTGTGTGCGGCGCTGGCGTCGACCGCCTTCGGGCAGGCCATCGCGCCCTCTCCCGGGTTCAAGATCGGCGACGGCGCCATCCACCCCTACGCGCAGATCGACGCGCGCTACGACTCCTTCGTCGGGTACTTCAACGAGGTCACGCCCGGCGTGCTGTCGCCCACGGGCGATCTGATCCTCCACTTCCGCCCGGGCGTGAAGTTCAACCTCGACAACGACAACACCTTCATCGGCTTCAACGGCAGCGGTGAGTACCTCCTGTACACGGGCGTGATGAACCCGGGGTCGCGGGCGCTCTCGCGCTTCCAGGCGGCGGTGTCGCTCGACACGGCGTTCAACAAGCAGGGCGCGGTCGAGGTGAAGCTGGGTGACTCGCTGGTGCGCAGCGATCGCACGCAGAACCCGGCGCTCGGCATCGGCGCCATCTCGCTCTACAACAACGTGTACCTGCAGGCGCCCATCCACCCCGGTGGGAAGGCGCTGGAGATCACGCCCAAGGTGTCGTGGGGCGTGGAGTTCTTCCAGAAGCTGGTGACGGGCATCGCGCCCTTCTGCCCTGACAGCGAGCCGCAGTGTGACCCGGCGCGGTCGAACTACAGCAACCTCAACTTCGGGACGACGGCCAAGTGGAAGTTCTTCCCCAAGACGGCGCTGCTGCTCGACGTCAACGCCGACTGGCGCGCGTACTTCGCTGACGCCACCAACAACAAGGTGATGTTCCACGCGCTGGCGGGGCTCTCCGGCCTGCTGTCGCCGAAGATCTCGGTGACGCTGCTCGGCGGCTACGGCGGCGACTTCACGAACGGCTCCATCCACACCTTCATCGGCAACGCGGAGTTCGCGTACACCTTCTCGCCGACGGCGCGGGTGGCGGTGGGCTACGCGCGCAACGCCTCGCCGGTGCCGGTGGTGGGCGCGTTGATCGACGACCGCGGCTACCTGCGCGGCGGCGTCGGTTTCCTCAGCAACCGCCTCACCATCAACGGGCAGTTCTCGGTCGACTACCTCACGTTCCTCGGGGCGCCGGCGACGGGCACCACCACCCCGAACCCCACGCGGCACGACGTGCTGCTGTCGTTCAACGTCACGCCCACCTTCACCGTCGTCTCCTGGTTCGACGTGAGCCTCAGCTACACGCTGTCGTACCGCGCTTCGCAGAACACGGCCGGCACGGCCACCGTGGGCCTCAACTACCTGCGCCACGAGGCGATGCTGCGCCTCGACTTCCACTACTGATGCGCGCGCTGGCGTTGCTCCCGCTGTTGCTCACGGCCTGCGTGCACCCCGGTGGACCCACCGAGGTCGGGCCCGTGGAGAAACCGGTGGCGTCGAACGCGCTCGCGGCCAACGACCTCCTCGAGGTGCGCGTCTACGGAGAGCCCGACCTCTCGGGCGTGTACCGCGTCGACCCCGACGGCTACGTCTACTTCCCGCTGTGCGGCAAGGTCGAGGTGGGCGGCAAGACGGCGAGCGGCGCGGCCGACGCGCTGACCGAGTGCCTCAAGCAGGGCTTCGTGCGGCGCCCGCAGGTGACGGCCCTGGTGAAGGAGTTCAACTCCAAGAAGGTCTTCGTCTTCGGAGAGGTGAGCAAGCCCGGCTCGTTCCCCTACGAAGAGGGCATGACCATCGTGCACGCCATCTCGCAGGCCGGCGGGCTGACGCGCACCGCGTCGAAGAACAACGTGAACATCACGCGCGTGGTCGACGGGAAGGAAGAGAAGATCCCCGTGAAGGTGGAGGACATCGTCATCGGCCGCGAGAAGAACCTCCCGCTGCAGCCAGGCGACATCATCTTCGTGCCGGAGAGCTTCCTGTAACTACTCCGCGAGGAGCTTCTCGATTTCGTCGAGCCAGGTGCCGAGCGCCTCTTCGTCGAAGCCCTCGTGCACGTGGCGGATGACGCCCTTCTTGTCGAGGAGCAGCGTGGTGGGCATCGCCTTCACCCGAAGCACCGCCTCGCTCTTCGCCGCGTCGGGGTCGAGCAGCACCGGGAGCTCGACCTTGTACTTCGCGAGGAACGGCCCGATGGGCGCCGGCGTGGAGTCGACGTTGATGGCGTAGACCTTGAGGCCCTTCGACTCGAACTGCTTCGCGATGTCACCGATGAGCGGGAGCGAATCGCGGCACGGGTCGCACCACTCCGCCCAGACGTCGAGCAACACCACGTGCCCGCGGTCCTCGGCGCTGCGCCACGGCTCGCCGCCGCCGAAGCGCGGCAGCGTCAACTGCAGCGCCTGCGTGGAGAACTCCGAGCGCGCCGGAGGCGTCACCAGCTCGGGCTTCGACGCCGCGCAGCCCGCCAGCAGCAGCAGCGCGCACCACCTCACGAGCCGCGCCCCAGCCGCTGGAGCAGCGAGTCGATGAAGCCGCCGAAGCTGCCGTTCGACATCACGAGGATGACGTCGCCCCGCTTCGCCTCGCCCGCGACCTCGTCGAGCAACGCCGCCACGCTGGTCTCCGCCCGCGCGGGGATGCCGTGCGCCGTGAGCTCCTTCGCCAACAGCGGCACGTCGAGCTCCTCACCCGCGGGGATCTTGTCGTGGCGCTCGGGCACCTTGATCGACGCCCGCGCCGCGCCGTCGAACGAGCGCGCGTACTCCTGCTGGTGGATGTTGCGGCGCGAGGTGTTGGAGCGCGGCTCGAACACCGCCCACACCCGGCGGCCGGCGTAGCGCGCGGCGACGGCGGCGATGGTTTCTTTCACCGCGGTCGGGTGGTGCGCGAAGTCGTCGATGACCAGCACGCCGTTCGGCTCCCCGCGCACCTCCTGCCGGCGCTTCACGCCCTCGAAGCTGGCGAAGCCCTGCTTCAGCTCCTCGAAGGTGAGCCCCACCGCGAGGCCCGCCGCGAAGACGCCCAGCGCGTTCTCGACGTTGTGCGCGCCGGCCATCGGCAGCAGCACCTCACCGAGCGAGCGCCCCTCGTGGATGACCTCGAAGCGCGCGCCCTCCGCGCCGAGCTGGAGCTTCTCCGCGTGGAGTTCGCCTTCCTTCGCGCCGTAGGTGACGACGCGCGCCCGGCTCTGCAGCGCGATGCGCACCGCGTTGGGCCACGACGCGCTGACCGCGATGGTGCCGTCAGCGGGCACCAGCTGCACCAGCTTCTCGAACGCCGCCTCGTAGTGCGGCAGGTCGCGGTAGATGTCGGCGTGGTCGAACTCGACGCTGGTGAGGATGAGCGTCTTCGGCTGGTAGTGGAGGAACTTGGGCCCCTTGTCGAAGTACGCGGTGTCGTACTCGTCGCCCTCGACCACGAAGTGCGGCCCCCGGCCGAGGCGGTAGTTGCCCGCGTAGTTCTTCGTCACGCCCCCGACGAGGAAGGTGGGGTCTCTGCCCGCCGCCGCGAGCACGTGGCCCATCAGCGATGACGTCGTGGTCTTGCCGTGCGTGCCGGCCACGACGATGGAGTGGCGCTGCTTCAAGAAGAGCGACCCGAGCGCCGCGGGGAAGCTCATCTGCGGCAGCTTGCGCGCGCGCACCTCGGTGGCCTCGGTGTTCACGCGGCGGATGACGTTGCCGATGATGACGAGGTCGGGCTTCGCGGCGTCGAGGTTCGAGGGCGCGTACGGCGTCAGCGTGGTGATGCCCCACTTCGCGAGCATGTCGCTCATCGGCGGGTAGACGTTCTCGTCACTCCCGGAGACCTCGTAGCCCGCGGCCTTCAACATGCCCGCGAAGCTGCCCATGCCGGTGCCCGCGACGCCGACGAGGTGGATGCGTTTGGGAAAAGCGGGGTCGACGGTGTCGAGGATGAGGCCGTTGTCGTCAGACATGCGCGCGGCACACTCTCACTAGAGCCCCAGCACGTCGAGGACGGCGTCGTGGAGCCGCGGGCGGAACTCGCGGATGCGCACGTTGGCCCGGCCCAGCGCCACGCGGTTGGTGAGCAGCGCGACGACGAGGCGACGGTCGAGATCGATCCACACGCTGGTGCCGGTGAAGCCGAGGTGGCCGATGGCGCCGCGCGGGCCGCGACCGAAGCGCGGGCCGCATGACGCGCCCTCTCTCGACGGCGTGTCGAAGCCGAGCGCGCGGGTGCTGCCGGGGGTGCGGTCGTCGGCCTTCCACGGCGTGGGCGGAGCGAAGCGGCCCTCGAGCACCGCTTGCCCGAAGCGCGCGACGTCGAGCGCGTGCGCGAAGAGCCCGGCGTGACCGCTGACGCCGTCCATCACGTACGCGTTGTCGTCGTCGACCTCCGCGAGCCCGGTGGGCTTCACCGCGACGTTCCACAGGCCCTCCTGGCCGGGCGCGGGCTCGCGAGGCCGTGTGTCGCCGGTGCGCGCGAAGTCAGGCGGCAACGCCAGGTGCTTCGAGAGGCGTCGATACCCAGCGGCCAACCCCAGCGGCCGCGCCACGCGCGACGCGAAGAGCTCGTCGAGCGGCGTCGCCGTGAACTTCTCGAGGATGGCCCCCAGGAGGATGAAGCCGAGATCGCTGTAGACGGCCTGCCCGTGGTGCTTCGGCTCCGCGGCCAGCACGCCATCGAGCACGCGCACGCCCGGCGTCGCGAAGAAGGGGAGGAACGCCGGCAACCCGCTGCGATGGAACAGCAGGTCGGCGATGGCCGCGTCGACGCGAGCCGTGGGGAAGAAGTCGCGGACGCGCGCGTCTAGCGGCAGCTTCGTGTCCAACACCAGCGCGGTGGTGCTCATCACCTTCGTCACCGACGCGAGGTCGAACACGCACGACGGCGACGCGTTGCCCGCGGAGATGACGTGGCGGCCCTCGTGAAAGACCTCCACGCGCGCGAGCGGGAAGACGCCCTCGGCCACGCCCCGCTCGAGCAGCGCTTGAATCACGGGAACTCCAGGGTCTTCGCGGTCGCGTCGAGGCGCACCTCGGCGCCGAGCATCACCGGGTGGTTCACCGCGCCGTGGCCGATGGAGAAGCCGGCCGCGCACGGCACGCCCAGCTCCACCGCGAGCTCGTCGAGCACGTCGGCGCTCGTGTAGGGCGCGTCCTTCTCGTCGCAGCCGGTGAACTCGCCGAACACCACGCCCGCGACGCGCGAGAGCAGCCCCGACAACTTGAGGTGCTGCCACATGCGATCGAGCCGGTACGGGCGCTCGCCCACGTCTTCGAGCAGCAGCACCGCGCCATCGAGCGGCGGCAGGTACGGCGTGCCGATGAGCCGCGTCAGCACCGAGAGGTTGCCGCCCAGCAGCGGCCCCTGCGCGACGCCGCCGACCACCGTGCGCGTGCCGGTCAGCGGCGCGACCGCCCTCCCCTCGAGCAACGCGAAGAAGCGCTCGACGACCTCGGGCGGTTGCTTGCCCAGCTGCGTCAGCACCGGCCCGTGCAGCGAGCGCCAGCCCTGCTGCTGCGCGGCGAGGTGCAGCGCGGTGATGTCGGAGAAACCGGCGAGGAGCTTCGGCGTGGAGAACCGGAGCGACGGCAGCAAGCGCATCGCGCCGTAGCCGCCGCGCGCCGCGAAGATGCCGTGCAACGAGTCGTCTCCCAGCGCGCGCTGCAGCTGTGCGCCGCGCGACGCGTCGACGCCCGCGAGGTAGCGATGCGCCTCGAAGAGCCGCGCGTCGAACACCGGGGTGTAGCGGCTCGACAGCACCGCGAGCCCCGCGTCGAACGGCTCACGCTCGAAGGGGCCCGCGGGAGCCACGACGGCGACACGATCACCCTGACGCAACGACGGCGGAGCGAGAAAACGCACGGCGCTGTTTGTACAGTGTGCGCGTGCCGTCAGCAGCGCCGAAGAGTTGGCTGTCGAAGATCCCCTGGGGGCTCTTCATCGTGTTGGCGGTGTACGCAGCGGGCGTCGCCTTCTACGTGTGGACGAACTACTACGACGCGCCCGAGTACAAGGCCGCGCAGGCGTGGGCGAAGGCGTGGGCGGTGCTCGGCGAAGATGAAGGCCGCTCGTGCAGCGAGGCGGCGCTGAACCGCGGGTTCGACCTGCTGCTGGAGACCGCCGCGCTGGTGCCGGACCGCCGCGACCCCGTCGACGAGCTGGAGTCGCTCCGCTACCGCTTCGAGGAGCGCCACTTCAAGCTGAGCAAGGAGCGCCGCACCGCGGTCGAGATGTTGTCGGCCAGGACGCGCGCGTCGCTCGACGCCAAGAAGCCGTGGCTGCTGGTCGGCGCGCACAGCAAGGGGTGGGCGCCGGAGCAGCTGCTGTCAGGCCCGCGCCGCACGGTGCTGTGGAGCATCCCCGGGGCGGTGTTCATCGTGGTGTTCTGGCTCTACACGGTGTTCAGCCGCAAACGCGCGCTCGCCGACAAGCACGAGGCGCAGCTCCAGGAGTCGGAGCGGGAGGTCGAGGCGCTGGGCGATTTCCGCCGCGGGCTCGGTGCGCCGCCGCCCTCGAAGATTCCTCCGTCGAAGCCGCCACCGCCGCGCACCACGCGCAGCGGAGTGACCACCACCGGGCGCGCCGTCAAACGGAAGCCGTGAACGCCGCGGCGAAGAAGCCGTCGGTGTCGTCGCGATGCGGGGTGAGCTCCAGCGTCTGCTCGAGTCGCAGCCGTGGGTGGTGTTCGAGTGCGAAGGCGACGATGCCCTCGTTCTCCTCGGGCGTGAGGGTGCACGTCGCGTAGACGAGCCGGCCGCCGGGCGCGAGGTGCCGCAGCGCGAGCCCGATGAGCTGCTGCTGCACGCGCGCGTTCTCGAGCACCGCCGCTTCGCGGATTCGCCAGCGGAGATCGGGGCCGCGCCGCAGCGTGCCCAGCTCGCTGCACGGCGCGTCGATGAGGAGCCGGCTGACGCGCAGCCCCTCGGGCGGCCGCGCGCCGTGGATCAACACGCGGGCGTTCGCTTTCGCGGCGCGCGTGCGGAGGCGGTCGAGCTTCGCGAGGTCGATGTCGGTGGCGTGCACGATCGCGCCCAACGCCGCCAGCTGCAGCGACTTGCCCCCCGCGCCCGCGCAGAGGTCGAGCACCTCGTCACCGGGCTTCACGTCGAGGAGCTCCCCGAGCAGCTGGCTGCCTTCGTCTTGCACCTCGAACGCGCCGAGGAACTCGGGGCCGAGCCCGAGCAGGTTGGGTCGCGGCGTCACCACGCGCAGCGCCTGCTTCGCGCGCGCTCCGAAGACGGTCTCGATGCCGGCCTCACGCAGGCGGAGCGCCAGGGTCTCGCGGGAGCCGCGTGCACGCAGCGTCACCGGGCCGGGCCGGTTCATCGCGTCGGCGAGCGCGGGGGCGTCGTCACCGAAGCGCGCGTCGAAGCGGTCGGCGATCCAATCGGGGAAGGAGTAGCGCTCACGCCAGCTCGCCGGCGGCGTCGCGTCGGGGAGCGCGATGAGCGCTGAGAGGAGGTCGCCGCTGAGCCGCCGACGCCACAGCCCGACCCCGAAGATGGCCTCCGCGCTGGCGTGGCGTTGCGCGGCGGTGAACTCGCGATGCGCGCGGAGGAAGCGATCGACCACGCGCTCTGCGGCTGCGCCGGCGAGCACCTCGGCGAACGGCGCGTCGAACAACCGCTCGAGACCGCGCAGCGCGTGCCAGGGCACCGTGCGGAGCCGCGCCTCCGACGCGCTCATCTCAACGCTCGCCGCAGGTTCGCGCGCGCCGCTGCGTCGAGGCGCGCGTGGAAGAGGTCTGACAGGAAGATGCGCGGTGACTCCAGCAGGCGCTTCAAGAAGCGGCGGCGGTTGAACTGGAAGACCAGCTTCGGCACGTGCGCGTACTCGGTGGCGATGCCCGCGTCGTAGGCGTCGAACGCTTCAGGCGCGCTCCCGAGGATGGCCATGTCGGCGTCGAGGAAGTGTCGCGCGTCGTCATCGAGGGCTTCGTCGTCGAGCTTCCCGTGGCGCGCGGTGAGCTCGATGAGGCGGCGCACGTACGCGACGTCGACGCCGTCGTTCGGCATGAACTGCGCGATGGCGTCAGCAGCGAGCGCCGCGCTGCGCGCCTCGTTGTCGGAGCGCCCCGCCTCGTAGACCGCGTCGTGAAAGAGCGCGGCCAGCGTCACCTCGCGCGGGCGATGCCACGCGGGCACCGTCGCAAGATGCCGGAGCACTTCCTGAACATGCGCCCACGAGTGGTAGGCCCGAACCGGGCGCGCGTAGGCCGCCTCCGCGGCGCGCAGGAGTGTTTCAGGAAGGCCGTTCGTCAGAGTTGACATGGTGAGGCGTCACCCGTAAGAGCCGCGCCGCTTCAGACAGCCGGATATTCCCTGATAGCTCAGCTGGTAGAGCAGGCGACTGTTAATCGCCGGGTCGTAGGTTCGAGTCCTACTCAGGGAGCTGCAGGTCGCCGTTCACCAACGGTCGCCTCCTGAAAGTTAACCGACGGCCCCGCGGAGAAATCCTCGGGGCCGTCGCCGTTTCTGCCCACGTTCCCGCGGAGTTCGACGCCGCTTCGCGCGTCTCGCGCAGTCGGACGGAGTTCGCGCAGAGAGCGAACGAGGCGCACGTCAGCGTCGTTTCTCGAGGGAAGGACAGTGAGTAAGCCGCGAGTTACGGCCACCCACGTCAGAGAGACAGAGAGCGTTTAACACCTCGCCCCGTTTTCCTGGACCGCTCGGCGCGCGTTTAACCGGCCACCGTTTTCGAGGTTGTCGCCTGCGTCTGCGAGCCCCGCAGAGAGCGACCAGGCGCCTCTCGGGCGCGTGTCCTCCCGGCTGGTCGAGGTTCTCGGTCCGAGAGGCGGCCACACCCGATGCCCGCTTCAGCATCAGTCGGCTGCGGGCAGGCGGAGAAGTCTTTGTTCACGAACCAGCCCCTCGAACTGCCCGATGACCTGCTGAGCCAGCTGCCCGTCGTCCAGCAGCACGCCCAGCTCGATGTTCCGCAGCTGCGCGTTGGGCGTGAAGTTCGCGCTCGTGACGAGCGCATAGCGGCGGTCGACGACGACGCACTTGGCGTGCAGCACCGCTCGAGTTCTCGGGTCTCGCTCCAGTGACCGCGGGTCGTAGAAGACCGTTGGCGGTCGCTTGCCAGGCCAGTCTCGGGCGCGGAACCGCTGGGCGAACAACTGCACTGACTCGTCCGCCGTGCGGCCGTCCTCGAGGCCTACGTTGAGGAAGAGCTGCACCGTCAGCTCGGGCCGCTCCTCCATGCGCTGGGCGAGCACCTCAAACACGCTGGCGCCGTAGCGCACGACGAACCCGGCAAGCAGCACCTCGCGCTCTGCTCTCCGGAACAGCTCGCCCACCACCACCGACGTCTCGCGCAGTACCTCCGTGGCGTCGTCACCGGTCCACACCAACTCCGGGGGCGGTGCCGACCGCGAAGCCCTGGCCTCGTGAGCGAGCCGCAGCGCCGCTCCCGCTGCGCCCGGCCCACCGAGGGCGACGAGCCCCTCGACCGCGGCGATCAGCCCCCCGTCGACCTCCCGACCCATCACCCTGCGGAGGCCGAACTCCGAGACAGGCACGCCCAGGCGCCCGGTCTCAAGCGCATCGGCCAGGTGCAGCAGCTCGTCGTCATGGAGCTGCAGCAGAGGGTTCATGGCGCCTCGAAGAAGTGGCACCCGGCGCCGTCGATGGTCTCCACCACCAGTGCCCGGTCGAGGTGGTCGTTGCGCAGCTCGCAAGAGGTCTCGGACAACAGCAGGCACCCGTGGCACGCCGCTCCGTGAAGGAACCGCTCCTCGTTCGCGTCGTCGGGCCGGTGGTGGGCGCAAACGGGGTCGCTTGAGCAAATGGCGCCCAACTCCAAGGCCGCGAGCAGCAGTCGCTCGATGTCCTTTGCCGCGTTGACCAAACCACCCAGCGTGCCCTCGGCATCCGGCGTGCCGGTGTGGAGAAGAATGCCGTAGCCCTCCTCGAGCGCGTAGACCCTCTCCCGGATTGAGCTCGCTGAGTAGCCGCACTCCAGCGCCAGCGCGGTCACCAGCAGATGGGAGAGAGAGTGCAGCATCACGTACTCGACCGACGGAGCGACCTTCTTCACCTTGTGCGTCGCAGCCCAGGCCACGTACCCAGCGTCGAGCTGCTTCTTGCGGGCCACAACCTTCGGCTGCTTCGCCCAGGCCTTCACCATCTCCGTGTCGAACGCGATGAAGATGCCCTCTCCGCGGTTCTCGACGGCCGGGAGCCACGACAACTCCTTCGCCAGCGCCCCGGACTTCACCTCGAGATCGAGTTCGCCGTCGACGTCGGTGGACGGCGCCTCGAACCGGGTGAAACCCACTTGCACCGCGACTTCCCGGAGCCGCTCCACCAACAGCACCTTCGAGATGGGCTTGAGCACAGCCGGGCGCGGGCTGGGCAAGCTCGACTCCCTCGCGAAGAAGACGCTCTCCGGCGAGTCGTCGCCCTCCTGGCCCTTCACCGCGAGGAACGTCTGCAACTCCGCCACCTTGGGCGCGCGCTCGTCAACGCTCTTCGGGTCCTTGCGACGCTCCAGCTCGGCCCAGACTTCCTCATTCGTAAACGTGCCCAGGGCCGCGGCGACGGACGCCTTTTTCCGAAAAGTCTTGAGCTCGCCGATGTCGTCGGCCGCCGACACGTCGTCGATGACCTTCCCGACCGCCGTGCGAAGCGCCTGATTGGGCTCCGGGATGGAGATGGAGTGGTCCGTGAGCGCGAAGTACGCGTTGCTGGCGTTCCGGACGAGCATCTTGAACTCGACGGGCTTGTCGTCGTCGGTCCGGCAGCCCTGGGCCCAGTCATCGAGCCAGGGCCGACGCCCGTTGCACCACCCGACGTTCGGCCTTCCCTCGGTGCGCATCGTGGCCTCGATGATGGAGCGCGACTTCCCGCATTGGCAGGCGACGAAGATGTCCACGAAGTCGAACGACGAACCGCGCTCCTGCCAGAGAAGCTGGCGGCTGCAGCTGTCATCTCCGCGGTGAACGAAATCCTTCCAGTCGATGTCGTCGATGTGCCCGTGCTTGCAGGCACGGACGAAGCGCACCGGCACCACCGAGTGCTTCTTCCTCTCGTCGTCGAGCCACTTGTTTCCGTCAAGCTGGCGATGGCTCACGAGCGGCCGGACGCCGGGCTGGAGCTCGCGCTGGGCGACGAACCACCCCGGGAACCGCCAGGCGATGACGCCGGGCGCCAGCTTGTCCCTGAAGGTGTCGCCTTCGACCGGCGGAGAGAAGAGCCGAAGGCCCTTCACCTTCAGGTCGCGCGCGAGGCGAGCACGGGTCCGCTCATCGTCAATCGAATCGAATTCACCCGAGAGGAACGGATTTCCCCAGAATTCGAGCCCGCCGATGATGACCGCGTGCCGCGGGAGGTCGAGCAGCGCGCCGGGACCGGTGCCGCCCACAAGCTGGCTGCGCCGGAGCTGGCCGTGGGGCCGCTTCACCTTCTTCTTCGTGGCCGCCATCAGTCGTCCTCCAGCCGAGCGTGCGACCCAGGCAGGTGAATGAAGAGGTTCACGCTGGGCTCGACGTCACGCAGCGACCGGTTGGCGCGGAATCTTTTCCTACGGTCATCGAGGTTCACCAACTCAGGGTCGAGCGGCGTGTGCAGGAGCGCAGGGTCGGCCCCCAGCTCGCGCTGATACTGCAGCCCGGCGTTGTCCTTCTGCTGCTCCTGGGCGATCTGCTGCCAGTCATCGAGCAGGTTGGCCACGCGGTTGGCGATCATCTGCCCGTCGGCGGGATGCCCTGCGCGAATCGCCCGTTCCTTCAGTGCTTCGCCGACCCAGGCCAGGTGAGAGCGGTGGGTCGCCGTGAAGATGGCCTGCCGCGGCGCGGTCATCTTCAGGTCGCCGTGGCGCGATAGCCCGACGACGGCGCCAGCCAGCGCACGGTCGATGGCTCGGGGCGAGAACGGGGTGACGCTCGTGGCCTCGACGCTCCGGTAGAACGTGCGGTGGAAGTGCTCGAAGCGCTCGAAGTGGCTGCGGTCACGCGGCTTGTGCACGTTGAGCAGCGTCACCACGAGGCCAGGCCGATTCTCGTCACGACCGACGCGGCTCGTGGCCTGGATGTACTCGGACGTCGTCTTCGGCTGCCCCAGCACCACCATGAGACCCAAGCGGGTGATGTCGAGGCCGACGGAGATCATGTTGGTGGCGATGGCCACGTCGACGCGCTCGTCCTTGTCCTTGAAGGACCGCTCGAGGCGGCGCTTGGCGCGGGCGACGTCCGCGTTCGACTCACGGCTCGTCAGCTCGACGACGTTGCTGTTGATGCGCCGGTTGGCGAAGTCCGGCGCCGTCTGCTCGCCGCGGCGTTTCCGCTTCACCGCCATCGAGTCGGCGTGACTGACGACTTCGTCCTCGATGATGCGGCGGGAGCCGCCCAGGTCCCTCAGGCTGTTGAAGTAGCCGAGCAGGGTCATGTACGGGTCCGCGGCGTTGGCCGCTGCCGCTTCGCCTCCCTCAGCCATGAAGTGCCGCTGGGCCGCCGCCACGAGCGCCAAGTAGGTACGCAGCAGGACCACTTTGAGGCTGCGACCGGGCGCCGCGATGCCCAGGTACAACCGCGCGGGCTTCGTGCTCGGCGGCACGGTCACCGCGAAGAACGAGTCGTCCCGGTCGAGGCCGGGAGCTGGGAACACCTCGACGGTCTTGCGTGCGAACAGCTCCTGAATCTGTCGCTCGGCCCGTCGAACCGTTGCCGTGGACGCCACGAGCTTGGGCCGGATGACCTTGTTGTCGACCGTGCGGGTCGCCAGGGCCTCAATCGCGGCCTCGTAGAAGCCCGCCACGGTGCCGAGCGGCCCGCTGATGAGGTGGAGCTCGTCCTGAATGATGAGGTCCGGCGGCAGCAACGGCGTCCGCAGGCGGGCCCCCGGCCCCTCGTCGCACGCGCCGTAGAACCCGTCAGCGTCGTGGCGGTCGACCTTCCCGAACAAGGCGCCCACGCGCCCCTCCCAGGGCAGCGCAGCGAACTTGTCGAGGGTGGCGATAAGGAAGCACGGCAGACGCCGATAGATCGGCTCGTCGACGGTCAGGATGGGCAGGACCTTGCCCGCGAAGTCGCACGCCCCTCGGTTGACGCAGAGGATCCGCAGGTCCTTCGGCTCGTCGGGGTTGGGTACGAGCTGAAACGAGTCCTTCGACAGCGGTGCGCCGCACCACGGACAGCTCTCCAGTGGCACCGGCAGGGGCTCGCGCGTGTTCCGCTGGTACGCCTGCGTGCGCTTTCGCGCTGAGTGCTCGTCCTGGTCGCCCTTCTTCCCCATCCGGTTCGGGGTCGCGGCGCGGCCCACCCAGAGGCCAATCTCGAAGGGCCACTCGCCCAGGTCCTTGGGGCT
>CAMLFP010000007.1 GCA_946479335.1 uncultured Archangium sp. | reverse complement strand
GGTACAGCACGCCCGCCTGCACGCCCGACACGGGCACGCACAGCACCGCCTCCAGGCGGGGCCCCTGCACCGACGCGTACTTGCCGAAGCGCTCGTCGGCCCCCGCGTTGGGCGTGTTCACGGTGCGCCCGTCCAGGAGCGACACCATCACCAGGTCGCGTGACGGCGCCACCCGCGCGCTGTCGTCAGGGTCCGAGGAGCACCGGAACGAGACCGACAGCGTCTGGCCGCTCCGCTTGTAGAGCTCCACCATGCAGCGCTCGGCGCCCACCACCTTCGTGAGCCGCGCCACCACGCCGTGCAGCCACTCCGTCACCAACTCCGGCGACGGCCACTGCGTCAGCTCCCACAGCAGCGTCCGTTCGAACTCCTGTCGCTCCGCCGACTCCATGCAACCTCCCGATGAGACAACAAAGTGTTCAATATTGGACGGTACAGACAGTAACTTGTCAACGACTTTAGACGGTCATCCGACGCAACCAATTGATCGAAAGGTTCGGGATTTCCGGCACTTGAGTTGCACTGGAAAACGCGCGTCGGTGGAGGTCGAACGGCGTCTCAGCTCGAAAGCATACGCGGTTGTCCGGGGGGATGGCTGACGGGTCGCATGGAGCTGAGACGGGGTGGGCAACACGCAGGTCAGCATCGGGTCGACCGTTCACCGGCCCGAGGCTGACTCCTCTCTGGTGGGGCGTTGGGTCGGGGCACGGGGCGGTCGGTGGTGCCACAGGGCGTGGGTGCGGGGGCGCGGAGGAGGAGTCGGCACACTTCAAGGGAGTCGCCTGGTCCCCTCAGGTTGAGGCGTGAGAGGTGGTGGGTCGAGGACTCCCTTGAAGTAGGCCGCCGCGAAAGTTCAAAAGTAAAAAGCCGCCGCTCCCGAAATGGAGCGACGGCTTTTGTTTTGCCGGCGTGAGGCCGACGCTTACTTCTTCTTCTTCAGCTCGTCGTCGATGACGGCCTTGAAGGCGTCGATCGGCTGCGCACCGACGAGCTGCCGGCCGTTGATGAAGAACGTCGGGGTGCCGTTCGCACCGACACGCGAGCCCTCCTGCGAGTCGGCCGTGATGTACGCGTCGAACTTGTTCGAATCGAGCGCCGCCTTGAACTTGTCGACGTTGAGGCCGAGCTCACCCGCGTAGCGCTCCAGGTTCGGGCGATCGAGCGCCTGCTGGTTGGCGAAGAGCTTGTCGTGCATCTCCCAGAACTTGCCCTGCTCGTGCGCGGCCATCGAGGCGGCGGCGGCGAGCTTCGCGTTGTTGTGGAAGGGCAGCGGCTGGTGCTTGAAGATCACGCGCACCTTGCCCTCGTACTGCTTCTCGAGGTCGTGCAGCGTGGGCACCACGCGCGAGCAGAACGGGCACTGGAAGTCGGAGAACTCGACGATGGTGACCGGCGCGTTCTTCGGGCCCAGCGTGGGGGCGCCGTCGATCTTCAGATCGGTGACCACCTTCTGCTCGGGAGCGGCGGCCGGGGGCGGCGCCTTGCCCGCTTCCTTCTGGAGCTCGGCGTAGACGTTCTCGGGCTTGATGCCCTTGGCGATCAGCGCGTCGGCCTTCTTGATCTCCTCCTCGATGACGTTCTTGAACGCGTCGAAGGGCTGCGCGCCGACGAACTCGCGGCCGTTGATGAAGAAGGTCGGGGTGCCATTGGCGCCCACCGCCGCACCGGCGGCCGAGTCTTCCTCGACGCGCTTGGTGAACTTGCCGGAGTCGAGCGCCGCCTTGAACTTGCCGACGTCGAGGCCCAGCTCGCCCGCGTAGCGCTCCAGCGACGCGCGATCGAGCGCCTGCTGGCTGGCGAAGAGCTTGTCGTGCATCGGCCAGAACTTGCCCTGCTCGTTGGCGGCCATCGCGGCCTCGGCGGCGATCTTCGCGTTGTTGTGGAAGGGCAGCGGCTGGTTGCGGAAGACGACCTTCACGTCCTTCCCGTAGGTGTCTTCGATCTGCTTCAGCGTGGGCACCACGCGCGAGCAGAACGGGCACTGGAAGTCAGACCACTCGACGATGGTGACCTTGGGGGTCTTGCTGCCCTTGGCCGGCGAGTCGGCGGGGATATCGATCTTGCGGATCGCGGCGGGAGCCGGCGCGCCCGGGTTGTTCGGCTGCTGCGGTGCCGGGGCCGGCGCGGTGATGCCGTTGGCGATGGTCTTCTCGTAGACCTGCGCCGCCGGGGTGCCCGAGGCGATCAGCGCCTGCGCCTTGGCGAGCTCCTCGTCGATGACCTTCTTGAAGTTGTCGATGGGCTGCGCGCCGGAGATCTTCTTGCCGTTGATGAAGAAGGCCGGGGTGCCCGTCGCGCCGAGCTGCATCGCCTGCGCGGTGTCCTTGGTGATGGTCGCCTGGAACTGGGGCGAGGCCAGGTCGGCCTTGAACTTGTCCATGTTCAGCCCGAGCTCCGCCGCGTACTTCTCATACGTCTCGGGGCTCAGCTGCTGCTGGTTGGCGAAGAGCTTGTTGTGCATCTCCCAGTACTTGCCCTGGGCGCCGGCGGCCATCGCGGCGAGCGCCGCGGGCTTCGCGTTCGGGTGGAAGTCGAGCGGGTGCTGCTTCATCACCACGCGCACCTTGTCGCCGTACTGCTTCTCGAGCTCGAGCACGGTGTTGTGCGCGCGCGAGCAGAACGGGCACTGGTAGTCGGAGAACTCGACGATGGTGACGGGCGCGTCTTTCGGGCCCTTCTGGGGCGCGTCGTCGATGGTGACCTTGTAGACGCTGTTGTCAGCGCCGGGAGCGTTGGGCCGCGAGGGCGCAGGGGTGGGCGAGGGCGTGCCGGTGATGGCCGCGGGCGAGCTGCCCTTGTTGGAGTTGAACATGCTGCCGACGGCGAAGCCGACGACACCGCCGACGATGAGGGCGATGATGACTGAGGGTTTCATGAAGCTCCTTGGAATTGAAAAGCGGCGCGGTCCATAGCAAAGGCGCAGATGTGCGCAATGCCGCCATGAATGAGCCGGCCCGGCTTCGAGTTTCAGCGCACCTCGTCGACGCCCGGGGGAAAGCGTGCCCCGCGCCGATCATCGAGCTGGCGAAGGCGCTCCGGAGCCACGCGGAGGTCGAGCTGTGGGCCGACGACCCCGCCGCCTGGGGAGATCTGCAGGCCTTCTCGGAGGCCACCGGCCACCCGATCGCCGAGGGCGACGCGAAGGCGTTGCTCCGCGCCGTGGTGCAGCGGCGTCAGGTGAGCTGAAGCACCTTCTCTTCGAGCCGCTTGCCGCGCCACACGGTGAGGAACAGCACGTTCTTCGCGGCGAGCAGCGCCACGGTGCGGGTGATGATCTCCTCAGGCTGCACCGCCTGCCCGTCGAACGTCACGCAGAGCACGTTGTTGGGCTCGACCTTCGCGTCCTTCACGCCCGACAGGGCCTTCACCTCGGGCAGCGGCACCTCGCCGCGCGCGATCTGCACGCGGAACTCGGCGAGCTGGCCGGTCAGCTCCGCCATCGTCGAGGCGCTGATGAGCTTGCCCTTGTCGAGGATCGCGGTGGCGTCGCACAGCTCCTCGAGCTCCTGCAGGTTGTGGCTGGAGACCACCACCGTGTGCTGGCCTTTGAGTTCGCGGATGATGCCGCGCACCGACGCGGCGATCTTCGGGTCGAGGCCCGCGGTGGGCTCGTCGAGGAAGATGACCGGCGGCGCGCCCATCAGGGCCTGCGCCATCGACACGCGCTTGTGCATGCCGTGCGAGAGCGCGCCGGCGGCGACGTTCCACGTCTCCGGCAGCTGCACGCGCTCCAGCGCGGCCTTCGCCTCGGTCTCGGGGCTCGGCAGGCCCGAGAGCTCGCCGTAGTACGTCAGCAGCTCGCCGACCGGCCACGTGGGAGGGAGGATCGCGTCTTGCGGCAGCACGCCGACCTTGCCCTTGAGCGCGCCCGAGTCAGACGGGTCGACCCCCAACACGCGGATGCTCCCCGCGGTGGGGAAGAGGAAGCCGCACATCATCGAGAACGTCGTGGTCTTGCCGGCGCCGTTGGGCCCGATGAGGCCGTAGCAGTGGCCCTCTTCGACGTTGAACGAGACGTCGTTCACCGCGATCTTGGAGCCGAAGTGCTTGCTGAGGTTCTTGATCTCGATCGCGGCGCTCACAGGTCTCTCCTCCGCGTGGCCAGCTGCGCCAGGCCGAGGAAGACGAGCCCGTAGCCGACGTGCACCAGGCCGGAGATGAGCGCGCGGCTCCACTCCGGGTTCAAGAGGTCATCACCGAACTGCCACACCGAGAGGTAGCGCAGGTACGCGACCCACGACTCCGGCTTGAACTGCGCGAGCACGCTGGTGCCCGCGTCTTCACCGGGGAACCGGTAGAAGCCGGCGACCAGCGAGACGAACCAGATCAGGAAGAGCGCGATGACGTTGAGCACCAGCGCGATGCCGCCCTGCTTGGTGATGGCGCTGAAGAGCGTGGTCAACGCGAGGTACGCCAGCGACAGCACGAACGACGAGAGGATGAGCTTCACCGTCCACACGGCGGCGTCGGCGGCCGGGAAGTCGGCGTTGAGCACCTTCGCCACCACCACCATCAAGATAGTGCACAGCGAGAGCAGCATCGCGAAGATGGTCATCTGCGAGAGCAGCTTCCCGAAGATGATGCTGGTGCGTTTGATGCGCACCACCAGGTAGCGGATGGACTTGGGCCCCACCTCACCGGCGAGCTGATCGAAGCCCATCAGCGCGATGAACAGCGGGAGGAAGCGCAGCGTGATCTTGAAGACCACCAGCAGCACGAGGGGGATCGCCGCGAGCGCGTCGAGCATCTTCTCGTCGTCGGTGACGAAGTACTTGAGGAACGACTTCTTCTGCTCCGTCATCTGCGAGTGCGCCTGGCTCAGGTCGGCGCCGGCGGCGGCCGCCTGTTGCTCGAGCTGCGCGTTGGCCTGATGCTGAAACCCACCGACGATGGTGAGCGCCAACGCCACGAACAACACGAAGAGGATGAGCAGCACCAGCACGCGGCCGCTCTTGAGGGCGCGCCGCGTTTCTCCGCGCCACACCGCGATGATTTCGGCAAGGTCCACCATAGGGCGCGAGGCTTCTGACACAGAATGACGCTGCGTGTTTTCGAAAAACCCGGGTGCCCGCTGTGCGACGACGCGCGCGAGCTGCTCGAGAATGTTTCATCGCGCTTCGTGTTCACGCTGGAGCGGCGGAACATTTTTGAAGACGAGGCGGCCTTCACGCGCTACCGCTACCGCGTGCCGGTGGTGGAGCTCGACGGGCGTGCGTTGGTGGAGCTTCGATTTACTGAAACCGAGTTGGAGGCCGCGCTCGACGCGGCGGGAGTGCAACGGAAGTGAGTGACGACTTTCACATTGCGGCGTTTCGGCAGGTGCCTCGTACCGGCGTGATCTACGTGACCACCGAGGCGACGCGGCTCGGCTTCTCTCCGCGCAACCCCGACTGGTGCAACCTGGGGCAGGGCCAGCCGGAGACCGGCGAGCTCCCCGGCGCGCCGAAGCGCGTGCAGCACGTGGAGATCGACGTCGACGATCAGGAATACGCGCCGGTCGCCGGCATGTGGGAGCTCCGTGAGGCGATTGCCGGTTTGTATAACCGGTTGTACCGCAAGGGGAAGAAGTCGCAGTACTCGGCAGAGAACGTCGCGGTGTCGGGCGGCGGGCGTGCGGCGCTGACGCGCGCGGCGGCGGCGCTGGGGCACATCAATCTCGGGCACTTCTTGCCTGACTACACGGCATACGAAGAACTGCTTGATATTTTTAAGGCATTTACGGCGATTCCCATCTTGTTGGAGGGTGATCGCGGGTATGCCTTCACCGCCGATGATCTGAAGAAGGAGATCCTCGGGCGCGGGCTGGGTGGCTTGCTGCTGTCGAACCCGTGCAACCCGACGGGCAAGGTGGTGCAGGGCGAAGAGCTGGAGCGCTGGGTCGCCGTGGCGCGCGAGCTGGAGAGCGTGCTGCTCATCGACGAGTTCTATTCGCATTACATCTGGAACTCGCCTCCGGGGCAGTTGCCGGTGGAGAGCGCCGCGCGCTACGTGGAAGACGTCAACCGCGACCCGATCGTGCTCTTTGACGGGTTGACGAAGAATTGGCGGTATCCGGGTTGGCGCATGACGTGGACGATCGGCCCGCGCCAGGTCATCGACGCGGTCGCGAGCGCGGGCAGCTTCCTCGATGGCGGCGGCAACAAGCCGATTCAGCGCGCGGCGATCCCCCTGCTCGAAGAAGCGCACGTCGTCGCGGAGACGAACGCGATTCATCAGAGCTTCCGCAGCAAGCGCGACTTCATGTTGTCGGGGTTGCAGCGGCTCGGCGTGCGGGTGGACCGCGCGCCCGACGGCACGTTCTACGTGTGGGGCAACGTCTCGCAGCTCCCCGCGCCGCTGAATGACGGCATGGGCTTCTTCAAGGCCGCGCTGGAGAAGAAGGTCATCGTGGTGCCCGGTGAGTTCTTCGACGTGAACCCCGGCAAGCGGCGCTCGTCGCGCGCCTCGCGCTTCCGTCAGTACGTGCGGTTCTCGTTCGGGCCCTCGCAGGCGACGCTGGAGACGGCGCTCAAGCGACTGCAGGAACTCGTCACGGAGCACATGAAATAGGGCTTTCAGGGTGGGCCGGTGTTCGGGCGTCGGACGCGGCACTTGTCGCCGGCTGGCCCTTGGGCCTCGGGCAAACTTCACGAAGCTGGGGGCAGGGGAGACCGTTTCCCAGCGGAGTAGCCAATGGTTACGTAACCAACGGCTACTCCGGCGCGAACCACTCCACCTCCGGGCTTCCGGTTGCATCAGGCTCACCGTGTTCGCCGCGAAGTCGAGGGGCCAACGCGCGCTTGGCTCCCGGTTCGCTCACCGCGCGCCACGGCTCCCTTGAAGGAAGGCTGTCCCAACACAGGTTTCGAACTTCAAAAGGTTCGGACAAGGCGTGCGCCCAGCCATTGTTGAGCGGCCGATTCACCAGCGCCGCCGTCAATCGCACCAGCCCACGCTCGAGCTCGCGGAGTCCCGCAGGCTCCAGCATCTGCGCCCACGCACGCGAGCGCGCATCAAGCCTTCGCGCGACCTCCTCGCCGTCGCCGCTCAGCCGCCACGTATTCACCCGCCCGTCGGCCGCCCGGCTCGAGACCTCCACCAGCCCGCTGGCCTCGAGCGTCCGCAAGGTCCGCTGAACGTGTTGCCGCTGTCGTCCACACTCCACAGCGATGGACGCGCAGCTCATCGCGTTGTGTCGCAGCACCAGCACCACGAACGCCGCCCCTCCATCGAGCCCGAGCTCTCGCGCCCACCGCCGCTGCAGCACTTCCACCGCCAGGAGCGCCCTCGCCATCACCACCCACGTGTCCATCATCGCGTCATCGCAGATGGGTCTGACATGTTGGTCAACCCGCTGAAACGATTCATCTTTGAGTCACATGTCAGACCCGTCTGGTACACCGTCGCACAATGACGACTTTCTTTGTCGGGCTGGCGGCGATGGCGATTGGCGGGGCGCTGGGGTGGCTCGTGGCCCTGCGCAAAGCCGCCACGTCGACGCGCCCGCTGGAGCTTGAGCTCGCGTCGGCGCGCGCCTCGTTGGCCGCCAAAGATCTCGCGGCGACGCGGGTTGACGCTGAGCTGCGCGAGTCACGGGTCTCGGCTGATCAGTTGGAGCGGCAGCTCTCACACGCCCACTCCGAGTTCGCGCGCGCAGAGACCGAAGCGAATCTCGCCCGCGCGCAACTGGTCTACGTGCAGCAGCAGTTGGCGCACGCACAGCAATCGCTGACGCACTCCGGGGAGCTGAATGCGCGCCGGGAGGCTGAGCTCCGCGCGGCGTCGGAGCGGCGGGATGCGCTCGAGGCAGAGCTGAGCGTCGCCGAGGGCGAACGCACCCGCGCGCAGATGCTCGCTGAGTCGCTCGCGCGCGCCGAGGCACAACTGGCCGCCGAGAAGACGAAGGCCGCAGAGAGCGCTGCGGCGGGCGAGACGATGAAGCTCCAGTTCGAGGCCATCTCCCGGCGGCTGCTCGACGAGAAGCTGAAGCAGAGCACCGAAGGGCTCGACGGCCTGCTCTCGCCCGTGAAGGAGCGCCTCAAGGCCTTCGAGGAGAAGGTGCAGCAGACCTACGAGGTCGAGAACCGTGACCGCGCCACGCTCTTCGAACGCCTCAAGGCGATGAGCGACGCGCACGCGCGGCTCCATGCCGACACGCAGGCGCTCTCGCGCGCGCTGACCGGTGATTCGAAGACGCAGGGCGACTGGGGGGAGCTGGTGCTGGAGAGCCTGCTCAAGAGCTCGGGCTTGACCGAGGGCCGCGAGTTCGAGCTGCAGGCGGGCGGGGTCGGCGACGACGGCCGGCAGCGGCGGCCCGACGCCATCGTGTACCTCCCGCCCGACCGCGCGCTGATCATCGACGCCAAGTGCAGCCTGACCGCCTTCGCCCAGGCGACGCGCGCGGTGACCGATGATGAGCGCGAAGACTGCCTCGCCGCGCACGTGGAGTCGGTGCGCCGGCACGTGCGCCTCCTGGGTGAGAAGGACTACGCGCAGGCCACCAGGCGCCGCACCGCCGACTTCGTGTGCCTCTTCATTCCGAATGAGGCCGCGTTCCACGCCGCGCTGTCGCGAGACTCGTCGCTGCCCGAAGACGCGTTGAGGCAGGGCGTGGTGGTGGTGAGCCCGACCACGCTGCTGCCCACGCTGCAGATGGTGCGGCACGTGTGGCGCACCGAGCGGCAGACCGAGAACGCGCAGCGCATCGCCGAGGAGGCGGGGCGGATGATCGACAAGCTGGGCAGCGCGATGGGCTCCTTCCTGCAGATCGAGCAGCGGCTCGGCCAGGCGCACGCGGCGTACGACGAGGCCAAGGCGCGCCTCACCGGGCACGGGAGCGTGATGAAGCTCGCCAGCCGGGTGCAGAAGCTCGGCGCGCGCACCCGCAAACCGGAAGACTTCGAGGAGGTGCAGCGCGCCCTCGACGCGGGTGATGAGCCCGATGAAGCACCCGCCGAGACGGAGACTGCGCAGCTCTCGCTGATGCCTCCCGGAGAGGGTGACCAGCCGTGCTAGAGGCCGCCGGAGTGACCGAGCCCGCCGCGCCACCGCCGCCCGAAGTCATCGACGTCTCGACGCTGACGCCGATGATGAAGCAGTACCTCGAGGTGAAGGCCAGCAACCCGCAGGCGCTCTTGTTCTTCCGCCTCGGCGACTTCTACGAGCTCTTCTTCGACGACGCGGTGAAGGCCGCGGAGCTGCTGCAGATCACGCTCACCTCCCGCGCGAAGGGGGCAGAGCGAATCCCCATGTGTGGGGTGCCGTACCATGCGGCGCGCCGGCACATCGCGAAGCTGATCGAGGCCGGCGAGAAGGTCGCCATCTGCGAGCAGCTGACGCCCCCCGGCAAGGGCATCGTCAAGCGCGACGTGGTGCGCGTGGTGACGCCGGGCATGGTGCTCGACGATCAGGTCCTCGAGGCGCGCGAGAACAACTTCCTCGCCGCGGTACTGCCCGCCGACGACGCTGACGGCGCGTGGGGCGCGGCGATCATCGACGCCTCCACCGGCGAGTTCACCGCGCTGCAGCCCGGGCCCGCCGACGTCATCGCCGACGAGCTGGGCGCGGTCTCGGTGCGCGAGGTGCTGCTCCCCGAGGGCGCACAACAGGTCGCCGAGCCGCTGCTGCGCAGCTTCGCGCGCCGCCCCGCGCTGGGCCTGTTGGGCGCCGATGCCTTCGACGAGAAGCGCGGCCGCGCGTTGCTCTTCAAGCACCTCGGCGTGCACAGCCTCCAGGGCTTCGGCGTCGAAGGCGCCGGTGTGTCGCTCGGCGCTGCCGGTGCGGCGCTGCGCTACCTCCAGGAGACGCAGAAGAGCGGCGCGGGCCACGTCGACCGCATCTCACTGCAGGCGCGGGGCGGGGCGCTGGTCATCGACGAGGCCAGCCGCGCCAACCTCGAGCTGCTCAAGACGCTCAAAGACGGCGCGCGCGCCGGCTCGCTGCTGGGCGTGCTGGACCGCACCGTGACCTCTCCGGGCGCGCGCAAGCTGGCGCGCTGGTTGACCGCGCCGCTGTGCGACGTGCAGACCATCGCCGCGCGGCACGACGCGGTGGGCGAGCTGGTGCAACGCGGCGCCTTGCGCGAGACGCTGCTGGGCGCGCTCAAGGAGGTCGCCGACATCGAGCGCCTCTGCGGGCGGTTGTCGCTGGCGTCGGGCGGGCCGAGAGATCTCGACGCGCTGGGCCGCAGCCTCGCCGCGCTGCCGAAGCTGGCGAGCGGGTTGAAGCAGCTCTCGTCGAGCCTGCTGCACGTGCTGGTGACGCCGCTGACCGACCCCGCGCTGCCGGAGCTGGCCGCGACGCTGGCGCGCGCGCTGGTCGACGAGCCCCCCGCGGTGCAGGCCGACGGCGGCTTCATCAAGAAGGGCTACCTCCCGGAGCTCGACACCCTCATCGAGCTGTCCACCAGCGGGAAGGACTACCTGCTCAAGCTGGAGGCGCGCGAGAAGGAGCGCACCGGCATCTCGTCGCTCAAGGTCCGCTACAACAAGGTGTTCGGCTACTACCTCGAGGTGACGAAGGCGAACCTCCCGCACGTGCCGAAGGAGTGGATCCGCAAGCAGACCACGGCCAACGGCGAGCGCTACGTCACCGAGGAGCTCAAGATCTACGAAGAGAAGGTGCTCACCGCCGACGAGCAGCGCATCGCGCTCGAGCAGCGGCTCTTCGAGGAGCTCCGCGCGCTGGTGGTGGGGCGGGCGCGGGCGCTGCGGGCCGCGGCCGAAGCGGTCGCCACGTTGGACGCGCTGATGTCATTCGCCCGCGTGTCGTCGGAGCGCGGCTATGTGCGGCCGCTCATCGACGAGTCGAGCGTGCTGGAGATCGAAGGCGGGCGGCACCCGGTGGTGGAGCAATCGCTGGGCGGAGACTCCTTCATCCCCAATGACGTCCGCGTCGATCGCGACGACGCGCAGGTGCTGATCATCACCGGCCCCAACATGGCCGGGAAGTCGACCGTGATGCGTCAGGTGGCGCTGGCGGTGGTGATGGCGCAGGCCGGCTGCTTCGTGGCCGCGAAGTCGGCGCGCATCGGGCTGTGCGATCGCGTCTTCACCCGCGTGGGCGCCTCCGACAACCTCGCCCGCGGCCAGTCGACCTTCATGGTGGAGATGACGGAGACGGCCAACATCCTCCACCACGCGACGCGCCGCAGCCTGGTGGTGCTCGACGAGATCGGCCGCGGCACCAGCACCTTCGACGGCCTCTCCATCGCGTGGGCGGTGGCCGAGCACCTGCACGACCGCATCGGGGCGCGCACGCTCTTCGCCACGCACTACCACGAGCTCACCGACCTCGCGCGCGAGAAGCCGCGGGTGAAGAACTGCTCCATCGCGGTGCGCGAGCAGCAGGGGCGCGTCATCTTCCTGCGCAAGCTGATCGCCGGCGCCGCCAGCCGCAGCTACGGCATCGAGGTGGCGCGGCTCGCCGGTTTGCCGCCCGAGGTGCTGGCCCGCGCACGCGAGCTGCTCAAGAACCTCGAGGCCGGGGAGTTCGACGAGGCGGGGCGCCCACGTCTGGCCAAGCGCGCCACCGGCGGCGAGAAGGAGAAGCCTGCCGCTCCCGTCGCCGACGACTCGCAGCTCGGGCTCTTCGGCGCCCCGGCGAAGCCGTCACCGCCGCCGGCCGCGCAGCAGGTGCTGGACGCGCTGGCCAACTTCAGCGTCGACACCTCCAGCCCGCTGGAGGCGCTCAACGCCATCAACGACTGGAAGCGCCGGCTCCAATGAAGCTGGCCATCCCCTCTCCGCCGCGCGCGGTGACGCTCGGGCAGATCCCCGGGGCGTGGCGGCGGGTGGCGATCGCCGCGGGTCTCTCCGCGTTGGTGACGCTCATTGGCTGGGCGGTGGCGGCGTCAGCCCAGCGACCGCTCGAGGCGCAGCGTGCCTTCCTCTCCCGGGCGGTGGAGGTGAAGGCCACCGTCGCCGAGGTGCAGTTGCCGCCGATGGAGAAGCGCCTGAGCGCGCCCGCGAAGCTGCGCGTCATCTTCCAGCTCCGGGGCATCGACTTCGCGGCCTCCAGCGTGCTGATGGACGGCGAGGAGGCCGAGGGCATCGGCAAGGGCGCGTCGCTGGTGGTGCTGGTCGACCCCGAGCGGCCTTCGCACGCGCAAGAAGCGAAGTACGCGCGCGCGCAGGCGGGGTGGGTGTGGCTGGGGAGCCTGATCATCGGCCTCGGCGTGTTGCTCGGTGCGGCGGCCGTGGCCCTGGTGCTGCGGCGCGAGGTGCGCAAGGAACTCGCGCCCCTGCGGGTGGGCGCGCTGGTGTGGCTGACGCCGAACGCGCCGCTCCCCGACACGAAGGACGAACTGCGCTTCGCCGGGCACTACTTTCGCGATGACCAGCGCTTCGAGGTCACCGCGCGCGGGCGGCCCGGGCGCCGGCCGGTGCGGAACGGCGAGAAGGTGCTGGCGGCGGTGCTGCCGAGCCAGCCGACGTGGGCGCGCGTGGTCGATGAAGAGCTCGCGAGCGCGCTGGGCTGGTACCGCTGAAGGCGGGTGGTCAGTCGTGGAAGAAGTACTCGATGGCCATCACGCCGAACATCTCCCGCAGGCCGCCTGACGCGGAGCGGATGAGGCACGCCCCCGTCAACCGGGGCTTCCCGTCGGCGGGAGGATCTTGCGGCGCCACGACGGCGATGTGCTTCACGGTCGGCTGCTTGGGGATGGCCACCACCATCTTGCCGGCCTCGACGGTCTCCCAGAGGTCGCTGACGCGCCGCCAGCCGCGCATCGGCCCCTCATGGCGGACCCAGTCGACGGTCTGCGCGAGGGTCAGCTCCTTGGCGCCGACGAAGTGGGGGATCTCGCAGCCCATCGCGCGGCTGACGTCCCACGCGAAGATGTGGCCGCGGGGTTTGCCCGGCGCGTCGTCGTCGTAGCGGGGGTTCACGGTGATGCCGAACTGCTTGAGCACCTGATCATAGAGCGCGCGGCTGCGCTTGCCTTCGCGGCTGACGACGGGCGCCTGCACGGCCTTCCACACGTCGCGGCCCTTGAGCGCCTCGGGCACGGTCTGGCCGTCGAACTTCTGCGTCGGCAGCGCGGGCACGGTGTCGGTGGCGATCTTCGGCACGGCCATCGCCAGCAGGGAGTTGCGGCGGCGTTCAGCGGTGGAGTCGGTGAAGCCCGAGCCCATGCTGGCCTTCTGGTGGGAGGTCATCGAGGCGTTGGCCGCCTGGGCGCGCTCCTCGTGCTCGGTCAGTTGCTTGGGCGGCTCAGCGGGGGCCGCGGCGGGCTTCTTCTCGGGCGCTTTCTCCTGCGACATGTCGGCAAGCCTACTGTGATCTGCGGTCGTTCTCGGTGGCCAAATTCTCGCCACGTGCCGCCAACGCGCGGCGCGGCGCGCGGCCATTTTTTTGCCGCCGTGTGTGTCGCGTGGTCACATGACAGCCCTGTAGCGAGAGGGTTGATCATGATCAGAGCCGCCACCATCGCCGTGTTGATTGTCGCCCTCCCGGCGGGTGCGGCCACGACTGCCGCCGCTGACGACGCGTACAGCGACGCGAAGACCGCGTACGAGAAGCTGAAGGGCGACCCGAAGCGCCGCACGCTGCGCCACCACTGGCAGAACGTGGCGAAGAAGTTCGAGGCCATCGCGAAGAAGTACCCGAAGAGCGACCGCGCCCCGGAGGCGCTGTTCAACGCCGGGCGGCTGGGGAACGAGCTCTCGCGCATCTCGCAGCGCGACGAAGACACCGACGCGGCGGCGCGCGCGTACCAGAAGCTGATCGCCGGTTGGCCGAAGCACAAGCTGGCCGACGACGCCGCGCTGTCGCTCGCGAAGTTGCTGGCCGACCGCAAGAACGACACCGCGGGCGCACGGAAGGTGCTGGAGGCTGCGCTCCCCGGCGCGGGCGACATGAAGTCGATGATGACGGCGATGCTCGCGGAGCTGCCGAAGGCGCCCGAGAAGGCACCGCCCTCGCGGAGCGACGAGGCCGCCAAGGTGACGCGCGCGGAGAAGTCGAAGCGCGTCGAGGCGAAGCCGAAGCGCGTCGCCGCCGAGGAGTCGGTCGTCGAGAAGGCCCGGCCCGACGCGCGCGAGGAGGACGTGGCGCAGGTCGGGGAGATGGCGCCGTCGTCGGACGTGGCCGACGCGATCCGCCGGGCGCTCAAGCCGGCCGACAAGCCGGCGCCCGTCGCGCAGGCCCGCCGCATGCCGGTGGCGCGCGCCGACGAGGCTGACGCCGACGAGGTGGTGGAGGAGGCGGAGCCGGTGGTGGCCTCGCTGTCGGAGCGGCTGCGCGACTTCCGCGTGGGCGCGCGCGAGCCGGGCCGGGCCGACTCCGAGGCGAAGACGCGCTTCAAGCAGTTCGCGAAGGACCAGGCGGCCTCGGAGCTGACGCTGGCGCAGCAGCTGGGCCTCAAGGTGAAGCGGGTGATCATCGACGCGGGGCACGGCGGGCACGACACCGGGGCCATCGGCAAGGGCGGCACCCGCGAGAAGGACGTGGCGCTCGCCATCGCCAAGAAGCTCGCGGCGCGCCTCGAGGCGGCCGGGCTCGAGGTGGTGATGACCCGCGACGACGACACCTTCGTGAAGCTGGAAGATCGCACCCGCATCGCCAACCGGCAGAAGGGCGATCTGTTCATCTCGGTGCACTGCAACTCCGCGCCCACCAACAAGCTGCGCGGCATCGAGACGTACACGCTCAACACCTCGTCGAACCGCTACTCGATTCGGCTGGCGGCGCGCGAGAACGCGACCACGGAGCGCGGCGTGGGCGACCTCCAGTACATCCTCGCGGACCTCGCGACCAAGGCGAACACCGGCGAGTCGACGCAGCTGGCGAGCCGGGTGCAGTCGAGCCTCATCCGCAACCTGTCGGCCGACTACAAAGACGTGAAGAACCTCGGCACCAAGGAGGCGCTCTTCTTCGTGCTGCTCGGCGCGAAGATGCCGGCCATCCTCGTGGAGACCAGCTTCCTCTCGCACCCCGACGAAGAGGCGCGCCTGGCCGACGACGCGTACCAGACGAAGGTGGCGGCCTCGATCTCCGAGGCCGTGGAGGGCTTCCTCGAGGAGCGCAACAAGCTGGCGCAGCTCGACTGAGTTTCACTCGCAGCAAGGGGGGTACACATGGCGGCAAAGAAGAAGGCGAAGGCGGGAGAGGTGTGGCTCGAGGCGGCGCTGGCGTTGCGGCCGAAGGAGGTGGTGCAGCTCTCGGTGAACCCGCTGGGCATGAAGGCGGCGGTGCGGCGGGGGCTGTCGATCTTCAAGAAGTACCGGGCGCAGTGCCGCAAGCTCTACCCGGGCATCGACCTCGCGGCGCTCGACGCGCTGCCGGAGCTCGCCGATCGCGTCATCACGCAGCAACGGGCGGTGACGCGCGCCGCGGCGGGCAGCTCCCTCGACGCGCTGGAGCCCGCGGCGCGGGCGTGGCGCGAGCAGCTCCTGTCGGTCGCGCGGGCGCTGGCGGTGGGCGGCGCGGTCGACGCGAAGGCGCTCGCGCGCATCGAGGCGGGCCGTGGCGCGGGTGATGCCTTCGATGACGTGCTCGTGCTGGTGAAGTTGCTGACGCCGCACAAGGCGAAGGTCGAGGCGCTGCTGGGCTCCGACGCGCTGGCGAAGGCCCAGGCCGCGGCGAGCGCCGCGAACACCGCGCTGGGCGGCGGGGCGGCCGACTCCGCGGGTGACATCGCCGACGCGCGCGACCTGAGAGATCGCTACGCGACCCTGGTGATGAATGGGCACGACCGGCTGCGCCTCGCGGTGGGGCTGTTCACCAGCTACCGGCAAGCCGCGCAGCTGGTGCCGCCGCTCTCGTCCGGCGGCGCGAAGAAGGCCGCCCCTTCGCCGGAGCCCTCACCCGACGCGCCGCAGGGCTGAGCCGCCGGGTACGTGTCGGACACCCTCCGCACGCCAACCGCGAGCGCGGAGGACGTGTCGGACACCCTCCCGGAGCGAACGGCGCGCGCGGGGGGCGTGTCGGACACGCTCACGGCGCGATGGACTTGAGGACGCCGCCGCCGTTGGTGCCCAGCCAGATCTCATTCGTCGAGCGCCCGGCCAGCGCGTTGCCGCGCTTGTCGGAGCCGGGGTCGACCACCGTCCAACTGATGCCGTCGTAGCGCTGCAGGAAGCCCACCGCGTCGAACTCCGGGCGCGCGAAGCCGGTGAGGTAGAGGTTGTCGATCTGATCGCCCCACAGCGCGGTGCCGACGTCGATCGAGACGCGGCCGTCGGGGTTGAGCTTGTTGAGGGCGGTGGTGTCCCAGTAGCCGCCGAAGAGGCGGTCGCCGAAGGTGAGGGCCTCGCCGACGCCCGGGCTCCACACCGCGCGCCAGTCGGAGTCGACGTCGGGGTTGCTCTTCAACTCCCACGAGGTGCCGTTGCCGACGGCCAGCGTGTTGGTGCCCGCGGCCCAGAACTCGCCGTGCTCGCAGGTCAACGAGTACAGGTTGCCGGCGCCGTCCACCGTCGCGCGGTACGCGAGCGCCACGGTGTTGCCCGAGTACACCGCCGCGCTGTCGCCGACGGCCCACAGCTGCCCGTCGCTGCACCACTGGAGGTCGCGCAGCGCGCCTTTCTGGTTGTCGACGGGGGCGGTGGTCCACGAGGCGCCGTCCCACGCGTAGACGGCGGTGGTGGTCGACACGATGACCTCGCTGGCGCTGCGCGCGGCGATGGCCAGCGCCGGGTCGGGCGCGGGGAAGGCGCCGAGCGGGGCCCAGGTCGAGCCGCTCCGGTGCATCACCACGCCCTTGCGCGCGGTGCACAGCGCGTCGACGCACTCATTCACGGCGGCGAAGGTGTCGGTGTCGGTGAGCGCGAGGTCGACCACGTCGCCCTGAAAGCCGTGCGACACCTCCGCGAAGCTGTGGCTCGCGGAGTTCCACTTCCATACCGCGCCCAGCGTGCCGACCAGTCGCGCGTCGGTGCCTGAAGAGAAGAAGCGCTGGGGCACCTGCTGCCCGCGGAGCTCGAAGGAGGTCCACGTGGTGTCGCCGAGCGCGCGCAGCAGTACCACGCCGCGGCCATTCACCGGCGCGGTGGCCTCGCCCGCCACGAAGACGTAGCCGTCGAAGACGCTCATCGCGGTGATGCGCGAGAGCTTCGGGCTGGCGGGGAGGTTCTCCGATTGCCACGCGGTGCCGTTGAAGTGCCAGAAGCGGCTCGCGCCGGCGGCGTACGCTTCTCCATCGGGCGTGACGACCTGCGCCGCGTCGAGCTGCACCGCGAGCTGCTGGTCGTAGATGGAGTCCCACACGAGGGTCTGCGCGTTCCACCGGTAGATGGAGCCCAGGTTGGTGACGACGGTGAAGTTGCCCGCGCCATCGCCTTCGACGGAGAGCACGTCTTGCCAGGAGGGCGGCGCGTCGAGCACCCAGCCGCCGTCGCGGTAGAAGAGCGCGTTGTTGTCGGCGCCGGCGCCCAGCGCGAGGCCGGAGGTGCCGTCGAACCACAGCTGGCGCAGGTTGGAGAGCTGCAGGGTGGTGAAGGTGCGCGAGGTGGGGGCGCCGTTCTTCAGCTCCACCAGCAACCCGAGCGGGCCCTGCGGCGTCAGCAGCTGCCCGACGGCGACGGCATTGTCCAAGGTGGTGCCGGCGACGGCGTTGAAGGTGACGAGGGGGAAGGAGCCGACGCGGCTCCACTGCCCGCCGGGCGTCTCGAGCAGCACGGTGCCGTTGCCGCCCGCGTACACCGCGCCCAGCGGCGAGAAGGCGCCGCCGTGGAGATCGCTGTTGGTGGGGAAGGCGTTCTCGCTCTCGAAGGACACGGGGCCCACGGTGTCGCCGCGCACGGAGACCGTGGCGGTCGCGGTCTGCGGCGGGTTGGTGTCGGGGAGGGTGACGGTGACGGTGGCGGTGCCGGGGTCGAGCGCGGTGACGAGGCCGGTCTCATCGACCGAGGCGACGCGGGGTGGGGCGACGCTCCAGACGACGGGCACGTCGACGGTGGAGCCGTTGGGCGCGACGACGCGCGCGGTGAGCTGCCCGGTCTCGCCCACCGCGAGGTTCAGCGTGGAGGGCGAGAGCTCGACGTGATCGACGTTGGGTTGGCTGGGGCTGGTGACCCAGAAGACGCCGAGCTTGTCGGTCTTCGCCTCCACGCGATCGATGGGGATGATGGCGTCGGCGAGCGAGACCCGCGTGCCGGGGAGCTGCGCGTACGCCTCACTGCTTTGCTGGCGGCGGAGATCGAGGGTCTGCACGTCGACGCCCGGCGGCACGGCGCCCGCGTCCCACGTCATGAAGATGGTGAGCGGCACCTTCGAGGTAAGGCTGGCGGGCGAGAGCCGGCACCCGTCGCTGACGCGGGTGCGGTCGGGCACGGGGGGGATGCCGCTGGTGGTGCGGGTGACGGTGATGACGGTCTCGTCGTCGAAGGCGCCGGCGGGCACGATGAGCGAGCACGCCTCGCGGATGAAGGTGCCGCTCCCGCCTTTGGGCACCACGATGGTGTTGCCACCATCCGGGAGATCGACGGGGGGCGGGCACGCCAACAGCGTCATCGCCGCGAGCAACAGCAACCAGTTCAGGCGGGTCATACGGGAGTTCGGGCAGCTTTCTTCGGCCGGGGAAACGACAGGTCGACACTACCGGGAAATCCCCGGGCGCGTGGCGCGTTTAGAGTGCCTGCCAACGCTATGAGAACGCTCCTCCTTGGAATCCTTCTGGCCTCGTCGGTGTCCCTCGCGCAGGCCGTCCCCGCCCCGCAGCTGCCGTCGCTCTCGCCGTTGATCGAATCGGTGAAGGGCGCGGTGGTGGCGATCGACATCGCCAAGCGGCCCTCTGAAGAGAACCTCGCGCTGTTGCAGCGCTTCAGCCGCCGCGGTGGCCCCACGCCGGAGATGCCGCTCAACCAGGGCACCGGCTCGGGCTTCATCATCGACAGCAAGGGCCTGGTGTTGACCAACAACCACGTGGTGGAGGGCGCGGTGACGCTCAAGGTGCGCCTCGACGACGGGCGCGCGTTCGACGGGGAGATCCTCGGGCGCGACCCGCTGACCGACGTGGCGCTGGTGAAGCTCAAGCACGTGACGGGCACGTTGCCGGCGGTGAAGCTGGGCGACTCCGGCGCGATGAAGATCGGCGACTGGGTGGTGGCCATCGGCAACCCGTTCGGGCTCTCGCAGAGCGTCTCGACGGGCATCATCTCGGCGAGCGATCGGCAGATCGGCGCGTCGCGGTACGACCAGTTCCTCCAGACCGACGCGGCCATCAACCCGGGCAACTCCGGCGGGCCGCTGTTCAGCCTCAAGGGCGACGTGATCGGCATGAACACCGCCATCGTGCAGTCGGGCACGGGCATCGGCTTCGCGGTGCCGTCGAACGTGATCAAGGCGATCATCCCGCAGCTCGAGAAGACCGGCACGGTGACGCGCGGCTGGCTGGGCGTGGGCATTCAAGATCTGACGCCGGCGCTGGCGAAGGCGCTGGGCGTGCCGCAGAAGGAAGGCGCGCTGGTGACCTCGGTGAACGCCGGGAGCCCGGCGCAGAAGGCCGGTCTGCAAGACGAAGACGTGGTGACGGCCATCGACGCGGAGAAGGTGACGTCGTCGGGTGCGCTGACGCGCCTCATCGCGCTCAAGCGGCCGGAGGCGACGGTGGCGCTGGCGGTGGTGCGCGCCGGCAAGCCGACGGAGGTGAAGGTGAAGCTCGGTATCCGCCCCGATCTCGAGAACATCGGCGACACGCGGCCCGCCACGCAGCCCGGCGAAGAGACGCACAAGCTGGGCATCTCGTTTCAAGACATGGACCCGCGGCTCGCCGACGGGGCGGGGCTGCCGCGCAACTCGGCGCTCATCATCGGGGTGACGCCGGGCTCGGCGGCCGACGAGGCGGGCTTCATGCGCGGCATGGCCATCGTGGAGCTCAACCGCAAGCCCATCAACGGCCGCGACGAGCTGGCCTCGGCGTTCAAGGGGCTCAAGCCGGGCGCGGTGGCGTTGTTCCGCGTGGCGCTCCCCGGCACCTCGACGCGTCAGCTCGTCGCGCTCGAGGTGCCTTAAGAGCTTGCGAGCATCCAACGCGGGCGCCCGGGGAGATTTCGGCTGAGGGTGAGATCTCCGCGCAGCACGAAATTAACGAAGGCCCGGCGATACAGCAGCGCGTTGCGGCTGGCTTCGCTGTTCTTCTGCGAAGCGACAAAGGCCGGGGCGACTTCATCGAACCGCGACAAGAATGCGCGGGTATATGCATCGACGTTCGTCCCGAGGAATTTGCTGGGCGTAGTCACCTCCACGCCGCGTGCTCTCGCTTTCTTTCGCAGCCCTTTTTTCTCGTCGATGGTTCCATCGGCACGCAGCCCTTCGCTGCTGAACAGAGGAACTCGATTGTTCAGCGCAAGCTCCACGAGCTGCGTGTCGCAGGCGTTTCCCTTCACTTGGCCTTCGTCCTGCGATTCGTCAGACCACTCGCTCAACATCAGTTCTTTCTGGAAGTAGATCGACATCTGCATGTGGTGGCCGTCGGGCATCTGCACGTCAGGCGAGTTCAGCTCTCGGACCTTCGCAGTCGCCTCGTTTCGAACGCTTAATGTCACCCACTTTGCGGAGTGGAAGTGCCATGCCAACAGCAGCGCATCCCGTGTGCGTAGACGGCGGGCTTCGAGGTCTTTCGCGTCATCAGCTGCGGCTGCTTCGAAGATGTTCGTGACTGAGTAGATATCGAGAATCACATTGGTATCGACGACGGCATCAAAGCGGCGGCTCATGAGCGCGCCTCAGTCGTCGACACGTCTGAGACTGTCAACTGAGCTCAGGGTTTGCGGAAGGTCGCCAGCTCATCGAGCTGCGTCTTGAGCACGTTCGCCTGCTGCTCGGTCGGGGTGAAGACGCCGTCGGCGATCTGCTTGCCGGGGAAGCCGATCTCCACGCTGCCGCGGGTGCTGATCATGCCCAGGGCGGTGACGACGATGCGCAGCGCGGTCTGCGCGCGCGTGCCTGACGAGGTGCCGCCCCAGTTGATGAAGCCCACCGGTTTGCGCGCCCATTCTTCGAAGAGGTAGTCGAGCGCGTTCTTGATGACCGGCGCGTAGCTGTAGTTGTACTCGGGGAACGCGAAGAGGAACGCGTCGGCCGCGGCCACGCGCGCGCTCCAGGCCCTGGTGTGCTCCTTCGTGTACTGCTTGAGGCGCGGGTGGTTGGGCTCGTCCATGAACGGGAGCGCCAGCTCCTTGAGGTCGACCCAGTCGATCTCGAAGCGCCCGTCGGCTTCGGCCTTCGACTTCGCCCACTGCGCGATGGGCAACCCCACGCGCCCTTCACGAACGCTTCCCAGAACGATCATCAGCTTCGTCATGCGCGGCTCTGTACACAGAATCGTGGCAGGGTGACGGGTCATGGCGACCCAAAAGAGGCGTGTCGCAGCACTGTCTTCACGCGCGCTGGAGCACGGCGCGAAGGCCGCGGGAGCGAAGTTCGTGAAGCCGGGCGTCGCGTTGACGCCGGAGCTCGATCTCGCGTTCGCGCTGGGGCACGGCTGCGGCTTCGCGCCGGTGGCGCTGTTGCCCGAACTGAAGGCCGGCAAGACGTCGAAGACCCGGCTCGAGCGCAACGTGGCCATCGCGGAGCTGCGGCTCGGCTTCGAGGCGCTGATGAACCAGGTGCCGTTCCCCGAGAACCCGGAGGCCATCGACGAAGCCGAGGCCGCGAGCATCCTCGCGCGTGAAGTGCCGCTGCTGAACTTCGCGCCGCGCAACTACCTCGCGCTGGAGGCGATGGTGGGGCCGTCGGTGGTGCTCAAGGGCATCGTCGACGCGCTCCCCGGCATCAGCGACGAGAACTGGAGCAACGCGCGCACGCAGGGGCTCTTCTTCGTGCTCAAGGGCTTCCTGCTCCGCGCGTTGCCCGCCGAGGCCCAGGCTGCGCGGCTGCAGCTCGAGGCGCTGCTCCAGGAGAAAGACCAGACCTTCGCCGCCGCGAACCTCGACATCCTCCTCCACGGGCGGCCGGCCATCGCGAAGCGCGGCTCCAAGTACAGCTCGAAGTTCAGGTCGTTCCAGCGCAACGACAGCGACGACCCGGCCAGCGTGCAGAACCTGCTGCTGTGCGACGACGACGGCCCTTGGGTCGCGGCGCAGTTCGCCGCGCTGTGGGAGGCGCTCCAGTTCAAGCCGCAGAAGTGGATGGCGGGCCCTTCACCGGCGCGCCTCTTCTTTCTCGGCGGCGAGGCCGCGTTGCAGGCCGAGCTCAAGGCCGCCGCCGCCTACCCGGGCACCATGCACGCCGACGCCTTCGAGTCGTACCAGGACCTCGCGTCGCCGCTCGCCCGCCAGCTGATGGAGCGCCTCGCGAAACCCGACTCAAAGGTGCAGAAACAGGCCCGCGCATGGCTCGACGCGCACCCCTGAAACATATGGTCACTTGACGTAGTGTCACGCTTGCTCGTGACAATAGCCGCGTGCTAGGTCCGCCCGCTCCAAGGCCGATTTACCGGCCCTGTAGCGATTTCGGAGGGGCGAAAAACCCATGCGGATCAAGCGTCTGGACATCACCGGCTTCAAGTCGTTCATGGACCGCGTCGTCATCAGCTTCGACGACGGCGTCACCGGCGTGGTCGGCCCCAACGGGTGCGGCAAGTCGAACGTGGTCGACGCCATCCGCTGGGCGATGGGCGAGCAGTCGGCGAAGAACCTCCGCGGCCGCGGCATGGAAGACGTCATCTTCAACGGCTCCGAGACACACTCGCCGTTGTCGATGGCCGAGGTGACGCTGACCTTCACCGTCGAGAAGGAAGACGTGCTGCCCGAGACGCTGGCCGGCTTGCCGGAGGTGTCGGTCACCCGCCGCCTCTTCCGCAGCGGCGAGTCGGAGTACCAGATCAACAAGACCACCGTGCGTCTGCTCGACGTGACCGAGCTGTTCCTCGGCACGGGCGTCGGCACCAAGGCGTACTCGATCATCGAGCAGGGCCGCGTCGGGCAGATCGTCTCGTCGCGCCCGGAAGATCGCCGCGCGATCATCGAAGAGGCCGCCGGGGTCACCAAGTACAAGGCCCGCCGCCGCGCCGCTGAACGCAAGATGGACTACACGCAGCAGAACCTGCTCCGCGTGAATGACATCGTGAGCGAGCTCGAGAAGCGCCTCGACTCCGTGGAGCGCCAGGCGAAGAAGGCCGAGAAGTACAAGCGCCTCAAGGCCGAGATGCGCGACATCGAGCTGCACTCCTCGTCGCACCGCTGGCTGGAGCTGCAGACCGAGAAGCGCGCCCTCGAGGAGAAGCTGGTCGGCTTGAGCTCCGACGAGAAGAGCAACGCCGAGGCGCTGCGCGAGCTCGAGGCCGCCATCACCGCCAAGCGCGAGGCTCTCGCCGCCGGCACGCTCGAGCTCGAGACCCTCGCCCAGGAGGTCTACGGCATCGAGAGCCAGGTGCAGCTCGACGCGCAGAGCATCTCGCACTGGACGCAGGACCAGACCGCTACGAAGGCCCGCGTGGAGCAGTCGGAGCGCGAGCTCGCCGACGTCGTGGAGAAGAAGCAGCAGGCGCAGGCCGACAAGGACGCCGGCCTCGCCGAGCTCGACCGCATGGGCGTCGCCAGCAAGGAAGACGAGGTCGAGCTCCAGGTGAAAGAGGAGGAGCTGCGCCGCTCGACCGAGCTGGTCGCCGATGTCGCGCACCGCCTCGAGCGGGAGCGCCTCGCGCTCGTCGAGCTGGAGCGCAAGGTCGCCAACCACGAGTCGAAGCTGCAGTCGCTGGAGGCGCGGAAGAACGAGCTGGGGCTGCGTCAGGCGAAGCTGAACGGCGAGCTGGAGCTGTTGAAGACCGAAGAGGCGCAGCTCGACGCCATGCGCCGCGAGGTGCTGGAGCGCGTGGAACTCGCGCGGCAGATGTCGATGGAGCTGACGCAGCGCCGCGGTGAAGAAGAGGCGTCGCTCAGCAAGATCCGCGAGGCGTTCGCGGAGAACGAAGTGCAGGTCACCGTGGTGCGCGAGGAGCTGGCCGACAAGCGCAGCCGCCTCGGCAGCCTCGAAGACATCGCGCGCAACTACGACGGCTTCGATCGCGGCGTACGCGCGGTGATGCAGAAGGCCGGCGCGGAAGCGGGCGTGTTCGGCCTCGTCTCCGACATCGTCTCGGCGCCCTCGGAGTACGAGCAGGCCGTGGAGGCCGCGTTGGGCGAGCGGCTGCAGCACGTCATCGTCGAGTCTCCGGCGCGCGCGTTCGAGCTCATCGAGTTCCTGCGTGCGGGGTTGGAAGGGCGCTCCACCTTCGTCGCGGTGCCGCAGGAGGCGGGCGAGGTGTTGCCGCCGTTGGGCCCCAGCGAGGTGCTGGGCATGGCGGTCGACCTCGTCAATGTCGCCAACGAGTCGCTCAAGCCGATCGTCGCGTCGCTGCTCAACGGTGTCGCGGTGGTGCGCGAGTTCTCCGAGGCGAAGGCGCTGTCGGCGACCTTCCCGCTGTACACCTTCGTCACGCTGGAGGGCGACGTGGTGCGCCCCGGCGGCGTCATCACCGGCGGCGTGATGGAGGGCCCGGCCGTCGGCGCGCTGCAGAAGAAGCGCGAGATCGCTGACCTCACCGGCGACGTGAAGCACCTCGAGGAGCGCTACAACGAGCTCATCACCCGCCACTACGAGCTGCAGAAGCAGGCGGGCCACTCCGAGACGGTGCTCAAAGGGCTCGAGAAGAACAGCCACGCCGAAGAGGTGCAGCTGGCCGGCCACGAGAAGGACCTGCACTCCGCGGGCTCCAGCCTCGTGAAGCTGCGCGAGCGCATCGCGCGCACCGCCGAGGAGATCGAGCAGCTGACCTCGCAGTTGGTCGGCGTCGACTTCGAGCTGGAGTCGTCGCGCGGTGAGGTGATGCACGGCCAGACGGATCGTGCCGCGCGCGAAGATCGCGTGAAGCTGCTGGCGGGCGAGCGCGAGTCGTTGGACCTCAAGCTGACCACGCTGGCCGGCGAGGTGACGACGCTCAAGGTGAAGGTCGCGTCGGTCTCCGAGCGCGGTGAAGCGGCGCGCCGGCGCGTCGACGCGCTGGCTGACGCGCTGGAAGAGCTCGATGAGCGCTCGGTGCGCCTCACGGTCGCGCGTGATGAAGGCCTGACGCACCTCGCGACCCTCGAAGCGCGCCTCGCGGAGACGGCCACCGAGCGCGGCGAGCGGCAGGCGCAGTTGGCGACGGCGAAGGCCGGCCTCGACACGCGCAAGGCGGAGCACGCGGAGAAGGTGAACGACGTCGGCGTGCAGGAGGCGTTGCTGCGCGAGCTGCGCACGAAGGCCGACGGGCTGACGCAGGCGCTCAACGCCAACGTGCTGAAAGAGCGAGAACTGGGCCTGGAGGTCGATCACCTCGTGGCCAGCATCTCCGAGCGCTTCCAGGTGAATCTGGTCGACGCGGTGGGCGACTACCACCAGCGCGGCCCGCTCTCCGACGACGCGAAGGAGAAGCTGCAGGATCTCCGCGGTCAGCTGGAGCGCATGGGCGAGGTGAACGTCACCGCCATCGAGGAGCACCAGGAGATCCGCGATCGCTACGCGTTCCTCTCGAAGCAGAAGGGCGACCTCGAAGACTCGCTGCGCCAGCTGCGCGACGCGATCGAGAAGATCGACGAGACCTCGCGGCTCCGGTTCAAGGAGACCTTCGACGTCGTCAACGAGAAGTTCCAGGCGGTCTTCCCGCGCTTGTTCGGCGGTGGCCGCGCGGCGCTGCAGTTGATGCCGGCCGCGGCGGGTGAAGAGCCGGGCATCGAGATCCTCGCGCAGCCGCCGGGCAAGAAGCTGCAGAGCGTGAACCTCTTCTCCGGTGGTGAGAAGGCGCTGACGGCCGTGGCGCTGATCTTCGCCATCTTCCTCATCAAGCCCACGCCGTTCTGTCTGCTGGACGAAGTTGATGCGCCGCTCGATGAGGGCAACGTCGGCCGCTACAACGAGATGGTGAAGGAGATGAGCAAGGGCTCGCAGTTCATCCTCATCACGCACAACAAGCGCACCATGGAGGTCGCCGACACGCTGTACGGCGTCACCATGGAGGAGCCGGGCGTCTCCAAGCTGGTCAGCGTGAAGCTGAAGCAGGCGGTCTCCGCGAACGACGACGTGCAGGTGGCCTGAGGTAGATCGAAAAAATTCATGGGTCGTTTCTGGGGAGACCGGCGCACGACGCGCCTGGTTTTCCCCAGGAGAATCCCCATGTTCCGCCGCTCGCTGCTCGCCGCTGCTCTCTTCGCCGCGCCCGCCTTCGCCGCTGACTCCGTCGTCCCCGACAAGGCGCCCGTCGTCGCGCAGGCGAACGACCCGAAGATCCAGATCGCCATCCTCCTCGACACGTCGGGCTCGATGGACGGCCTCATCAACCAGACGCGCGAGCAGCTCTGGCGCATCGTCAACACCTTCGCGACGGCGAAGAAAGACGGCAAGCGCCCGCGCCTCGAGCTCGCGCTGTACCACTACGGCAACGACGGCATCCCCAGTGCGCAGCACTACGTGAAGCAGCTGGTGCCGCTCACCACCGACCTCGATCGCGTGTCGGAGGCGCTCTTCAAGCTGACCACCAACGGCGGCGAGGAGTACTGCGGCGCGGCCATTCAGCACGCGACGAAGGAGCTCGAGTGGAGCGCCAACCCGAAGGACCTGAAGCTCATCTACATCGCCGGCAACGAGCCCTTCACGCAGGGGCCCCTCAACTTCCGCGACACGGTGAAGGCCGCCATCGGCAAGGGCATCGTGGTGAACACCATCCACGCGGGTGATGAGGCGACCGGCGTCGCGCAGCAGTGGGCGGAGGCCGCGAAGCTGGCGGACGGCAACTACCTCTTCATCGATTCGAATCGCGCCGTGGCCCGCGTCGACGCGCCGCAAGACGGCGAGCTCGCGAAGCTCTCGCAGGAGCTGAACAACACGTACATCGCGTACGGGCCGAAGGGCGGCGAGGCCGTCGCGCGCCAGGCCGCGCAAGACAAGAACGCCGCGGGGATGAGCGCGGGCTCGCTCTCGACGCGCGCCAAGGCGAAGGCGTCGGTCAACTACCGCAACGACGACTGGGACCTCGTCGACGCGAAGAAGGAAGGCAAGCCGATGGCCACCGTGCCGGTCGCCGCGCTGCCCGCCGAGATGCAGGCGATGAGCGAGGCCGAGCGCGAGCAGTACGTCGAGAAGAAGGCGAGCGACCGCGCGGCCATCACCGCGAAGATCCAGAAGCTCTCGGCGGAGCGTGACGCGTACGTCGCGAACGAGCTGAAGAAGAAGGCGTCAGCCGGCGGCAAGACGATGGATGACGCGGTGGTCGAGTCGGCGCGCAAGCAGGCGCAGAAGCAGGCGTTCGACCTCAACTGACGCGACAGAAGGGAATGACTCCAGACCTCCCCGCGTTCGCGGGGAGGTTTTTTTCATGCGCTCACTTCATGACGCGTTGTCGGGTGCGACGCTGGGCACGGCCATCGCGCGGCGCTTCGGAGGGCTTGAGCGCGTGGCCGCTGGCGCTGCTGCGGAACGTGGCGCTCTTCCCGGTCGTGCTGGCCCACGGGTTCAGGCGGTTGCTGCCATGGTGAGTTGTGTCACCATGCGCGCGTGAGGTGGTTGCCCGTCATCGCTGCTCTGCTGTGCGCGTGCGCGCCGACGCAGCGCGAAGATGAGGTGCAGCTCACGTACTACTACCTGCAGTACTGCCGCGTGTGCGACGCGACGCGCGCGCAGGTGAACCGCTTCCCCGACGAGTTCCACGGTCAGGTCTCGGTGCGCACGGTGCAGAGCCTCGCGCCCGAGGCGAAGGAGGCCGCGGAGAACCTGAAGTGGCAGAGCCACGGGCTGGTCATCACCCGCGGGCGGAAGATCGTGTACTCGGCGGCCGATCACCGCGCGAACAGCTACGACGCGCACGTGGCGCTGCGGCAGTTGATGAACCTCCCGCTCGATTGCCGCTGAGTCAGAGCAGCCCGCGCGCCTTGATGTCGAGGTACGCGCTGGCGCCGGCGCCCGCGAAGTACGACGGCGGGCCACGCACCACACGCGCGCCGACGTCGCGGAGCTGACGCACGGTGGCCTCTTGCTCGTGCTCGAGGCGCGTGGCCGCGACGCGCTCGAAGGCTTGCGTCACGGTGACGGGCACGTCGGTCGCCGCGTGGTGCACGTCTTCGTCCTGCAGCGAGATGATCAACGGCAGGTGCTTCGGGGTGAGCCGCGCGGTGCGGGCGACCAGCGCGCGGGCGGCGTCGGGGTCGAAGAGATCAGTGAGCACCACCACCAGCGAGCGCCGGGTGCCGCGGCGGAACGCGGTGTCGAGCGCGGCGCCGAGGTCGCTCTCCTCGAGGCTGGCCTCGACCCGGTAGAGCGTCTGCGCCAGCGCGCGAAGTTGCGAGAGCCCCCGGCGCGGCGGGAGGAACGCCTGCACCTCCGCGGCGTAGGCCAGCACGCCGACCAGATCGCCTTGATCGAGCGCCAGCTTCGAGAGCCGCAGCGCGGCGTCGACCGCGTGGTCCAGCTTCCTCCGACCCGCGACCTCGCCGGTCATGTGCCGCCCGCAGTCGAGGAGCAGCAACACCTGCTGGTTCTTCTCCGGTTGGTAGCGCCGCACCAGCGGCTTCCCGCGGCGCGCGGTGGCCTTCCAGTCGATGGTGCGCGGCTCGTCTCCCACACGGTACTCGCGGAGCGACTCGAACTCGCGGCCCTCGCCGCGCACGCGTCGCACGCGCGAGGGGTTGGCTTCGGCGCGCGCCAGCGTGTGCGCGTCATGCGAGAGCGCGGTGAGATCGGGGAAGACCTTCACCTCGTCGCGCACGTCGAGCTGCACCTGCCGCGCCGCGAGCCCCAGTGGCCCCGACAACCGCACCGTCAGCGGGCCGCACTGCAACGCGCCTCGCGTCGACGGCGTGACGCGGTAGCGCAGCGTGAGGAAGTCGCGCAGCACGAAGCGCTGCTGATGGCCTTCAACCTTCGGGCCCGGCGACACGAAGTCGCGCAGCTCGCCAGCCAGCGGCCCCGAAGCGCCGGGCGTCAGCGTCGCGTGCAGCTCCACGGTGGCCTCGCGACCCGCGGAGATGATCGGCGCCACTACGCGTGTCACATGGAGCGCGTTCGCGTGCGGCGCGCGGAGGAAGTCGATGACGATCAACGCCAGCAACACCGCGTCGAAGATCAGCAACCCGGGCGCGATGACCGGCTCGAGCAACGCCACCGCCGCGGGCACCAGGGTCAACGCCGCCAACCACAGGGCGCGCGTGGTGGGGATCACCGCGAGACCTGCACCTGCTCCAGCAGCCGCGTGATGACGCCGTCGACGGTGACGCCATCGACCTCGGCTTCGGGGCGCAGCTTGAGGCGGTGGTTCAGCACCGGGTGCGTCACTGCCTTCACCTCGTCGGGTGTCACGAAGTCGCGCTGCAGCAGCGCGGCGCGGGCCTTCGCGGCGGCCACCATCGCCTGCCCGGCGCGCGGAGAGGCGCCCAGCTCCACCTCGCGCGCGTCACGCGTGCTGCGCACCAGCTTCAACACGTAGTCGATGATGCTGGCGTCGCACTTCACCTCGGCCGCCGCGCGCTGGAGCGCCTGCAGTTCCTCCAACGACACCACGCGCTGCACCGTCGGCCGCACCGCGCCGCGCGCGAGCATCTGCCGCTCGGAGGCCTCATCGGGGTAGCCGACGTGCACGCGCATCAGGAAGCGATCGAGCTGCGCCTCGGGGAGCGGGTACGTGCCCTCCAGCTCCAGCGGGTTCTGGGTGGCGACCACGAAGAAGTGCGCGGGCAGCGCGTGGCTCACGCCCTCGATGGTGACCTGGCGCTCCTCCATCGCCTCCAGCAGCGCGGCCTGCGTCTTGGGCGGCGTGCGGTTGATCTCGTCGGCGACCAGCACCTCGGTGAACACCGGGCCCTTCACCAGTTGGAACGAGCCGTCGCCCGGGCGGAAGACGCTGGTGCCGATCACGTCCGACGGCATCAGGTCAGGCGTGAACTGGATGCGTGAGAACTGCAGCCCCAGCGCGGAGGCCACGGTGCGCGCGGTCAACGTCTTGGCGACGCCGGGCACGCCCTCCAGCAACACGTGGCCGCCGGCGAGGAAGGTGGTGAGCAGATCTTCCAGCACCCGCTGCTGCCCGAGCACCACGCCGTTCAACGTCTCGCTCAGCCGCGCCAGCGCCGTCATTTGCCCATGTCTTTCAGGCCGAAGACCGTGCCGACCACCGAGGTGATGCCCGCGAGCAACGCGAGGATGAGCCCGAACGCCGGCTTGGAGGCCCAGATCTTGTCGGCGCCGTACGCGCCCTGCACGAGCGTGTGGTCCCACGCGAGCTTGAAGTACACGAGGCACCACAGCCCGCTGATGCCCACCGCGCCGAGCTGCGCGATCCACGGGAGCAACGGGTTCATGTCGGGCATCAGCTTGCGCGTGCGCACGAGGATGCCGCCGATCGCCGCAGCGGACAGCACGGTGACGATCGCACCCGAGGAGAACACTCCGAGGATGTCGCCTTCCTTCGCGGTCTCCGCCCACGGGAGGAACGTGGAGATCAGCAGCAGCGCCGCGCCGCCCAGCGCCAGCTTGTCGGCCAGCGAGAGTGACATCAGGTACTGGCTGGCGTCCTTCATCTCCTGGTTGGCGTCGATCGCCTTGTCGACCACGAACTTCTCGGGCGCGCGGCCCTCGTTCTCCTTCCAGTCGGCCTCCGAGAGCTGCGAGCGCCAGTCTTGCTTCGGCTTCGGCGGAGGCGTCACCTCATCGCTCACTGGCGCAGGCGCGGGGCGCTTCTTGACGGCGGGCGCTCCGGGGCGCGTGGGCGGGCGTCGCGCGACGGGCTTCGCCGCCGGCTTCGACGGCGGGCGCTTCACCTTCGGCGCAGGCGAGGGGGCTTCGAGGAAGGAGGCATCGAGCACGGCGTCGCAGTTCGGGCAGATCGAGGCGTCGTCGTCGATTTCGGCGTTGCAAGAAGGGCACTGCATGCGACGTGGAAGTGTACGGCTTGTTGGCCGCTTTGCACTCGACAACCTTGCGTCGCGTTTTTACAGGCGGTGGATGCGCACGATCTCGATCTCGTTGGTGGTGCTGCTTGGCGCCTGCGCTTCTCAGTCGGGCGCGATGAAGAAGGCGCAGGCCCCGCAGCTCACCGCCATCGCCGACTGGGAAGATCGCCGCGCGCCCGGCGAGCTCTCGCAGTGGGCGCGCACGAGTGAAGAGGCCGCGGTGCGGCGGCGCGCGTTCCTCGCGCTGGGGCGGTTGCAGCTCCCGTCGACCGCGGGGGTGATCGTCGACGGGCTGGCTGACGCCGACGCGAGCGTGCGCGCGGAGGCCGCCTTCGCCGCCGGGTTGCTCGGGCAGTCGTGGGTCCCGCTGCCGGTTGACGCGAAGACGCGGCTCACCGACGGGCTGCTCGCGCGCGAGCTCGTGGAGACCGACGCGGCCGCGCGCCTGATGATCCTCGAGGCGATGGGCCGGGTTTCGACGCCGCCGCTGATCGAGCGGCTCGTTGATCGCCTCGGCGCGAACGCGGCGGAGCGCGCCCGTGCGGCCGTGGCGCTGGGGGTGGCGCAGCGCTCGAAAGCGGTGCTCCCCGACCGCGCGTTCCCGGTGTTGGCCGACCTGCTCGCGAAGTCGCAACCCGACGAGGTGCGCTTCGGCGCGGTGTACGCGCTGGTGACCTCGAAGAATGCGTCGTCGCGCGCCGCGCTGCTGACCGCGCTGACCGACGCGTCACCGGAGGTTCGGGCACAAGCCGCGAAGGGCCTGGGTGACGTGGGCACCGACGCCGACGTGCCCGTGCTGCGCAGCGCGCTCGATGATGCCGACTATCGCGTCGCGGTCGAGGCCACGCGGGCGTTGGCGAAGCGCGCGGTGCGGTGTGAGTCGTCGGCGTGCCCGGCGCTGGAGGCGCTCGGCGAACTCAACGTGCGCGCGCAGCAGCTGATTCGCGGAGACAGCGCGGGTGGCGGTCAGCCGTTGCTGGCGTTGACGCAGTCCGAGCTGCCGTCGGCGGGCGCGACGTTGCTGGGCACGCTCCGCGCGCAGCTCGCGGGCGGCAAGGCGGTCGATCAAAAGACGGCGCGTGATCTCGCCATCATCGATTGCCGGTTGGCGTACGCGCTCGATCGGCTGTCGGGCTCCATGACGGAGACCGCGCGCTGCGGAGCCGATCGCGTCGGAGCGGCGCGCCGGATCCAGCTGGGCCTGCAGGCGCTGATCGACACCAGGGTGAAGCTCGACGCCGCGCAGCTCGCACCGCAGATCGTGCCGTACGCGGATCACCTCGACGCGCGCGTGAGATCTGCGGCGGTCGAGTTGCTGGGCCTGCTCGACGCGCCCGCGTCACGGGAGAAGCTGGGCGCGCTGCTGCAGTCTGATGATCTGATCATCGCCACCGCCGCCGCGTCATCGCTGGCGCATCTCAACGACACCACGCAGATCGCCGCGATCCGTCAGCTCGCCGCGAAGGTCGCGCCGCTGGCCGACGTCGCGCCGCCGGTCGCTGAAGCGCTCGCGATCCTCGACGCGAAAGAGGCGATCCCCGACTTGAAGCGGTGGCTGGGCTCGCCGCACTTCATGGTGCGCACCGCCGCCGCCGACGCGATCAGCAAGCTCGAGGGCGCGCCGCTCTTCGCGCAGAACGTGGAGTCGACCGACAGCAACGTCTCGCGGCTCCCGCGGGTGGAGAAGGGCACGAAGCTCGCGGTGTCCACGGCGAAGGGCACGTTCGAGATCTCGCTGTTCACCGACGACGCGCCGCTGACCTCGGCCAACCTCGTCGCGCTCGCGCAGCGCGGCTTCTTTCGCAACCTCACCTTCCACCGTGTGGTGCCTGACTTCGTGGTGCAGGGCGGAGACCCGCGCGGCGACGGCAACGGCGGGCCCGGCTACACCATCCGCTGCGAAATCAACCACCGGCCGTACACGCGCTCCGTGGTGGGCATGGCGCTCTCCGGGCGCGACACCGGCGGCTCGCAGTTCTTCGTCACCACCTCCGCGCAGCCGCACCTCGACAGCCGCTACACGTCGTTCGGAGAAGTGACGCGCGGGCAGGAGATCATCGATCAGCTCCTCGAGGGCGACGAGATCTCCGAGGTGCGCGTCATCGCCCCTTGATCAGCCAGCGGCACCGCAGCTCGAGCACCCGCACCGCCCAACGCAGCGGCTTGAACGCGGGGTTGGTCGTCTGCCGGTGGAAGTAGCGGTAGTAGACCTGCTGCGCGATCACCGCGAGGCGGAAGAGCCCGAACACCTCGTAGAAGCGCCACTCGTCGGCGGTGATTCGTTGGCCCGTCGCCTGCGCGTAGTGCGCGACGAGTTCCGCGCGCGTCATCATGCCGGGCACGTTGCTGGGCTGCCGGCGGAAGAGCCGCAGCGGGAGGAAGTCGTCGGCTTCGATCCAGTAGGCGAGGGCGGAGCCGAGATCCATCAGCGGGTCGCCGACGGTGGCGAGCTCCCAGTCGAGCACCCCGCGCACGTTGAGCAGGTTCGCGTCCTCGAGCACCAGGTTGTCGAGCCGGTAGTCGTTGTGGATGAAGCACGCGCCGCGATCGGCTGGTTGGTTCGCCGCGAGCCACTGCATCACGCGCTCGAAGTCGCCCACGTTCTTCGTGCGCGCTTTGCGGTAGCGCTCCGACCAGCCGCTCACCTGTCGGCCGACGTAGCCGGGGCCCTTGCTGAAGCGATCGAGGCCGGTGGCCTGCACGTCGACCCGGTGCAGCTCCACCAGCTTGTCGAGGTACGTCTGGCTCAGCCCGCGCGCCTGCTGCGGCGTGAGCGTGGTGCCCTTCGGGAGATCTCGCCGGAGGATGACGCCCTGCAATCGCTCCATCACGTAGAAGTCGGAGCCCAGTACGCGCTCGTCACCACAGAACGCGATCATCTTCGGTACGTACGCGAACGCCGGTTTCAGCAGCCGCTGCACGTCGTACTCGCGGCGCATGTCGTGCGCGCTCTTCGCCTTGCTGCCCTTCGGCGGCCTGCGGAGGATGACCTCTCGCGCCGGGTAGCTGAGCAGGTACGTGAGGTTCGACACGCCGCCGGTGAACTGGCGCACCTTCGGCACGCCCTCGAGGCCCGTCGCGTCGTCGGCGTTCGCGCGCAGCCACTCCGACACGGCGGCGACGTCGAACGCATCTTCCGCGCGGACGTCTCGCTCCATCACTCGCCTCCGGAGCGGTACTTCGAGAGTTCGAAGCGCGCGACGATGCCCCGGTGCACCTCGTCGGGCCCGTCGGCGAGGCGCAGCGCGCGCGCCTGGAGCCACGCCGCCGAGAGCGGGAAGTCTTCCGAGAGCGCCGCGCCGCCGTGGAGCTGCATCGCGAAGTCGATCACCTCCTGCGCCATGGTGGGCACCGCGACCTTGATCTCACTCACCGCGCTGGTCGCCGCGAAGTCGCCGCTGTCGAGCAGCCACGCCGCGTGCAGCACCAGCAGCCGCGCCTGGTTGATGGCGATGCGCGCGTCGGCGATCTTCTCGCGGTTGCCGCCGAGGTTGGCCAACGGCTTGCCGAACGCGGTGCGCGAGACGGCGCGGCGACACGCCAGCTCCAGCGCGCGCTCCGCCAGCCCGATGAGCCGCATGCAGTGATGCACGCGCCCCGGCCCCAGCCGGCCCTGCGCGATCTCGAACGCGCGGCCCGGGCCCGCGATGACGTTGCTCAACGGCACGCGCACGTTCAGCAACGTCACCTCGCCGTGGCCGTGCGGCTCGTCGTACCAGCCCATCGTCGGCAGCATCCGCACCACCTCGACGCCCGGCGTGCTGCGCGGGACGATCACCATCGAGTGCCGGCCATGCCGGTGCGCGTTCGGGTCGGTGAGGCCCATGAAGATCAGCAGCTCGCAGTCGACGTGCCCGACGCCGGTGGACCACCACTTGGTGCCGTTGAGCACCACCTCGTCGCCCTGGACGATCGCGGTCGCCTGCATGGTGGTCGCGTCTGACGAGGCCACGCCGGGCTCGGTCATCAAGAACGCGCTGCGGATCTTCGCCTCCAGCAACGGCTCCAGCCAGGTGCGCTGCTGCTCCGCGCTGCCGTAGCGCAACAGCACCTCCGCGTTGCCGGTGTCGGGCGCGTTGCAGTTGAAGAGGTGCGGCGCGATCACCGAGCGGCCCATCAGCTCGGCGATGGGCGCGTAGTCGACGTTGGTGAGGCCCGCGCCGCCGTCGGTGCCGAAGCGCGCGGCGTACGCGTCACCATGGCCCGCGGGGAGGAACAGGTTCCACAGCCCGGCCTCGCGCGCCTTGCGCTGGAGCTCCAGCATGCGCGGCAGCGGCTTCCACTGCGTGCCGGCGGCGCGCGCGGCGGCCAGCTCGTCGAAGTACGCGCGCTCGGCGGGCATCACGTGCGCATCGAGGAACTCGCCGACGCGCCGGGCGAGGTCCGCGCCGCGCGGAGAAGGGGACAGCAGCATGGCGGACTCCTTGCGTCAGGCCGCGGGCTGCGGCCGCTTGTCGTTGCTCTCGAGCACCGCGATCTCGTCGCGAATTCTCACCCACTCGCTGGGGGGAATGGAGAGGAACACCTCGACCGCCTTCGGGTCGAACTGGGTGCCCGCCAGCCGCTTGATCTCGGTCAGCGCGCCCTCCAGCGGCGTGCCCTTGCGGTACGGGCGATCGGAGGTGATCGCGTCCATCGTGTCGGCGATGCAGAACAGCCGCGCGCCGATGACGATGTCTTCGCCCTTGAGGCCGCGCGGGTAGCCGGTGCCGTTCCACTTCTCCTGGTGCTGGTAGACGATCTCCGCCGCGGGCCGGAGGTACGAGATGTTCTTGAGCATCCGGTATCCCAGCTCCGGGTGCTTCTTCATCTCCACCCACTCCTCGGGCGTCAGCGGCCCCGGCTTGAGCAGAATCGAATCGCGCACGCCGATCTTCCCGATGTCGTGCAGCAGCGCGCCCTGTTCGATGTGCACCAGCGCGTCGCCGGTGATGCCGTACTCCTCCGCGATGCGGCGGGTGCAGCGCGCGACGCGCCACGAGTGCCACTGCGTCTCGGTGTCGCGGTAGTCGAGCGCGCGCACCATGCCCTCCAACAACCCGGAGGTGCGCTCGGTGACCTGCTGCTCCAGCGTCGCGTTCAACCGCGTCAGGTCGGCGTTGCGCTGCGCCAGCTCGCGCTGCAGCCGATCGCGCTCGCGCTTGAGCCGGAGGTAGTCGACCGCCTGGTTCGCGGCGGTGCGCAGCTCCTGCAGCGTCCACGGCTTGGAGATGATGCGGAAGACCTCGCCCTCGTTCACCGCCTGCATCGCGACCTTGAAGTCGTTGGCCGCGGTGATCAGCAGCCGCACCGCCTCGGTGTTCCGGTTGCGCAGCGAGCGCAGCAGCTCCACGCCTGAGAGCCCGGGCATCATGAAGTCGGTCAGCACCACGTCGAAGTCGGTCTCCTTCACCGCCTCGATGGGGTCTGAGTGCAGAATGACCTCGTAGCCCAGGGCGCCGACGATCTTCCCCAACGCCTCGGTGATCGTCGGGTCATCGTCGACGATCAGGAACCTTTCGCTCATAGAGAGCGGCGCAACTTAGGGGTCAGAACCGTCAAGGCACAGGTGGTCTCGGTGCCTACATGCGGTTTTCGCGGGGTTGGCGGGAAAACTTCTCGCCCGGTTGAAGCCGTCGCATACCATTCTCGACATATGGCTTCGCGCGCGAAAGAGAAGGCTAAGGGTGAAGAAGGCCCCGTGCCGGTGGTGGTGATGGGCCTGGGCTTCATCGGCCAGGAGATCGCGCGCGCGGCGCTGGCGAATGAAGAGCTGGAGCTGATCGGCGCCGTCGACAAGTCGCCGTCACTCGCGGGCAAGAAGCTGGGCGACATCATCGGCGTGCCGTGCGCGGTGAAGGTGAGCGCCACCATCGCGCAGGCCGTGGGCCGCAGAAAAGGCGTGGTGCTGTTGCACGCGACGGGCAGCAAGCTGCCGCAGGTCACCGATCAACTCCTCGAGGCGCTCTCGCACGGCATGCACGTGGTCAGCACCTGCGAGGAGCTCGCCTTCCCCTGGTTCAACCACGGCGCGCTCGCCGAGAAGCTCGATCGCGCGGCGCAGCGCGCGGGCACCACGGTGCTGGGCACCGGCATCAACCCCGGCTTCGTGATGGACCGCCTCGCCGCGACGCTCGGCCAGGTCTGCGGCCACGTGCGCCACGCGAAGGTCTCCCGCGTGGTCGACGCGCGCGAACGCCGTGAAGCGCTGCAGCGCAAGGTCGGCGCCGGCCTCACCGAAGACGAGTTCTTCGCGCTCGTCGACAAGGACGCGCTGGGCCACGTGGGCATGGTGGAGTCGGCGGCGCTGTGCGCGCTGGGCCTCGGCATCGACTGCGACGACTTCGAAGAAGAGCTGACGCCGGTGTTCGCCGAAGAAGACATCACCGGCGGCGCCTTCACCGTGAAGAAGGGGCGCGTGGCGGGCATGCACCAGACCGCGGTCGGCCTGTCGGAAGGGCAGGAGCGCGTGCGGCTGGAGCTGACCATCGCCGCGGGCGCCGACGAGCCGGGCGACACCATCGAGCTCGACGCCGACCCGCCGGTGAAGCTCGTCATCCCCGGTGGGGTGTCGGGCGATCGCGCCACCGCGAACCTCGTGGTCAACGCCGCGCCGCGCGTCACCGCCGCGCAGCCGGGCCTCCTCACTGTCCTCGAACTGCCGTCTGCTCGCTGAAAGGAGCCGTAGAAACACAATGCTCGACCGCAACGCCGTGGGCCGCACGACGCCTCCCATGCTGAACGAAGTCGAGAAGGGCGCCATTCGCCGCTTCGCCGAGGCCCTGGGTGACTACAACCCGGCCTACTTCGACGCCGAATACGCGCGCGCTTCGGGCTTCACCGGGGTCGTCGCGCCGCCCTCGTTCCCGCTCTCCTTCACCGCGGGCGTCGACCTGCGTGAACTGCTCGGCATCGCCGCGAAGCACCTGCTGCTGGCCGAGTGGAGCGTCGACTACGAACGCCCGGTGGTCGCCGGAGATCGCCTCCTGATCACCACGCGCGTCATCGACGTCGCCGAGCGCCCGAGCGCCGCGGGCCGCGTGGAGATCGCCACCGTCGAAGATGAAGGCCGCGAAGAGAGCGGCAAGCTCGTGCTGCGCGTGCGACGCACGTACATCGTCCGCAACACGAGGGAGATCTGATGCCCCCCCGGAAACTGTATTTCGAGAACATCCGCGTCGGTGACGAGCTGCCGGCGATGGCCAAGCAGCCCATCGATCGCGTGCAGTTGGCGCGCTACGCGGGCGCGACCGGCGACTTCAACCCGCTGCAGGTCGACGAGGTGGCGGCGAAGGCGGCCGGGCTGCCGTCGGTCGTGGCGCCCAACACCATCGGCCTCGGCTTCCTCGGGCAGTTGGTGGGCGACTGGGCGCGCGGCGCGCAGGTCAAGCGGCTGTCGTGCAAGTTCTCACGCATCCTCTGGCCGGGCGACACGCTGATCTGCAAGGGCCGCGTGGCCGACCGTCACGGCGAAGGCGGCCGCTACCTGGTGGAGCTCGACGTGTGGGCCGAGAACCAGAAGGGCGAGCTCGCGCTGCGCGGCACGGTGACGCTCAAGATCTTCTATTCGCTCGAAGACGAGAACCGCTTCCGCATGGGGCAGCCGCCGCTGATCGTCAACGTGCCCAGCCAGTCGATCCGCGTCGCGCCGCCGCCTCCGCCGCCCGCCGCGAAGGCCGCCGCGAAACAGGGCAAGCCCGCTAAACCCGCGAAGAAGAGCGCTCCGAAGCCCGCCGCCAAGAAGAGCGCGCCGAAGGCGAAGCCCAAAAAGAAGAAAAAGTAACGGCAGCCATCTTCAACGCAATGCGTTGTTGGGCATTGACTTCAGAATCAGCGGGGAGCGAAGGTGCCGCTCCCCTCTTCTGAAGGAGCCGTCTCATGTCTGTTGGGATCAACCGTTACAAGGCCGACCTGCGCGAGTTCTTCTTCGTGCTCTTCGAGCAATACGACTTCAACGCGTTCGCCGGCAAAGAGCCCTACGCCGGGTGGGACGAAGAGACGGCGAAGTCGATCCTCAAGGAGGCGTACCGCTTCGCGGGTGAGGTGCTGGGGCCGCTCAACGCGGGTGGTGATCGCGAGGGTTGCAAGGTCGTCGACGGGCGGGTGATCACGCCCAAGGGCTTCAAGGAGGCCTGGGGCAAGCTCTTCGAGGCCGGCATCAAGCAGATCTCGGTGCCCACGGAGTTCGGCGGTCAGGGTGGCCCGTACGCGCTCTACGCGCTGCTCGAGGAGATCACCTCGGGCGCCAACACCGCCTTCAACATGTACCCCTCGCTCGCGTGGGGCGCGGCGGAGGTCGTCGCCGAGTGCGGCACCGAGGCGCAGAAGAAGACCTACGCCGAGAAGATGTTCAACGGCACCTGGGGCGGCACCATGTGCCTCACCGAGCCGCACGCCGGCTCCGACGTCGGGAGCGCCAGCAGCAAGGCGGTCAAGCAGCCCGACGGCTCGTACAAGATCACCGGCACCAAGATCTTCATCTCCGGCGGCGATCAGGACATCACCGAGAACATCATCCACCTCGTGCTGGCGCGCGTCGAAGGCGCTCCGGCCGGCACCAAGGGCCTCTCGCTCTTCATCGTCCCTCGCGTGCGCGACGGGAAGGACAACGACGTCCACGTGGCGTCCATCGAGCACAAGATGGGCATCAACGGCTCCGCCACCTGCGTGCTGAACTTCGGCGAGAACGACGCGTGCTTCGGTGAGCTGGTGGGCAGCGCCGAGAACCAGGGCATGCCGCAGATGTTCCGCATGATGAACGGCGCGCGCATCGCGGTCGGCATCCAGGGCCTGGCGATCTCCTCGTCGGCGTACCTCAACGCGCTGGAGTACGCGAAGGACCGCAAGCAGGGCTCGCACTACACCCAGTTCAAGGACCCCAAGGCCCCGCGCGTACCGATCATCCAGCACCCCGACGTGCGCCGCATGTTGCTGGAGATGAAGGCCATCACCGAGGGCATCCGCTCGTTGGTGGTGAAGCTCGCCAGCCACCGCGATCAGCAGCACGTGTGGGCGGGGAAAGACGACGAGAAGGCCGCGTACCACGGCGGGCAGGTCGAGCTGCTCACGCCGCTGGTGAAGGCGTACGCGTCTGAAGAGGCGTTCCGCCTGTGTGGCCTCGCGCAGCAGGTCTACGGCGGCGCCGGCTTCCTCAAGGACTGGCCCGTCGAGCAGTACACGCGCGACTCGAAGATCTTCTCCATCTACGAGGGCACGACGCACATCCAGTCGATGGATCTCGTGGGCCGCAAGCTGGGCCAGAACGGCGGCGCGAACTTCCAGGCGTTCATGGGCGACCTCTCGACCTTCGTGGAGGCCAACAAGGCGCACGGCTCCTTCGCGAAGGAAGTGAAGCTGCTCTCGGAGGCCTCGGAGGCGCTGATGGGCTGGGCGATGACGATGATGGGCTGGTCGCAAGACGGCAAGCTGGAGCTGGTGCCGCTCGCCGCGAACCGCTTCCTCACCGCGATGTCGCAGCTCACCGTGGCGTTCCTGCTGCTCGACGCCGGCGTGAAGGCCGACGCGAAGCTGGCCGGCGCCTCGGAGGCCGACAAGGCCTTCTACGAGGGCAAGAAGTTCTCGGCGCTCTGGTACGCGCGCAACGTGCTGCCGGCGGTGAAGCACCACGCGGAGGTCGCGATGCTCGAAGACCTCTCGCCGGTGCAGATCGCCGACGCGGCGTACGCGAACTTCTAGACGTCGCGCAGCTCGCAGCTCCGGCGCCGCGCTTCCACCCGGAGGCGCGGCGTTCGTGTCTTCAGCGGTGGCGTGTGGCAGCGTGCCGCGCCGTGACCTACTCGGAGTTCATCTACTGGGCGCCGCGCGTCGTGCTCGCCTGCGCAGCGCTGGTGTTCCCCACGTTGTTCTTCATCACCGCGGGCTACGGGCGGCACAACCACAGCAAGACGCTCAGCATCCCCCCGAAGCTGGGGTGGGTGGTGATGGAGTCGCCGTCGGTCTTCCTCTTCGCGTGGGCGTGGATGACGAACCCGGGCTTCGGCTCACCGCTCGTGACGCTCCTCGGGCTCGTCTGGCTCACGCACTACGTGCAGCGCACCTTCGTCTTCCCGCTCCTGATGCGCGGGGAGGGCAAGCCGATGGTCTGGTACGTGCCGCTGATGGCGCTGACGTTCAACGTGTTGAACGCGGTGCCCAACGGCGCGGCGCTCACCGAGCGGCCGTTCGATCTGCGCGTCGTCGTCGGGTTGCTGCTGTTCGGCGTCGGCTACGGCATCAACCTCCACAGCGATCACGTGCTGCGCACGCTGCGGAAGCCGGGAGAGAGCGGCTACAAGATCCCCCACGGCGGCCTGTACCGGTGGATCAGCGCGCCGAACTACTTCGGCGAGTTGATCGAGTGGACCGGCTTCGCCATCGCCGCGGGCACGCTGCCGGCGTGGGCCTTCGTGATCTTCACCTCCGCCAACCTCGTGCCGCGCGCGCGGAGCAACCACCGGTGGTACCGCAAGACGTTCAGCGACTACCCGCCGGAGCGGAAGGCGTTCTTGCCGTACGTGTGGTGAATGAGACCGCGCGTGCTGCTCGGGGCGCTGGTTGGCGCGTACGCGCTGCTGTGCGCCGGGCTCTTCTTCGCGCAGCGCTCGCTGCTCTTCCCCGCGCCGACAGAGCGCGCCGGCGTGCCGCGTGGCTTCGAAGAGGTGCAGGTTCCCGGAGGCACGTTCTTCATCTGGTCGCGCGCGGAAGGCGACGGGCCGGTGGTGGTGCACTTCCACGGCAACGGTGAGCAGGTCGGGCACCTCGGCTGGATCGGCGCGGAGTTCAAGCAGCGCGGCGTCTCGTTCGTGGCGGTCGAATACCCGGGATACCCGGGCGCGGACGGGTCGCCTTCTGAAGCGTCGCTGCTGGCGGCTGCGGAGGCGGCGCTGAACGAGCTCGTAGCGCGCGGCGTGTCGCGGGAGCGCTTCGTGCTCGAAGGGCAGAGCGTCGGCACCGGCGTCGCGGTGCAGATGGCCGCGAAGGGCTGGGGCTCGAAGCTGGTGCTGCTCTCGCCGTACACGTCGTTGCCTGACGTCGCGGCGCGCGCATTCTCGTGGGTGCCGGTGCGGCTGTTGATGCGCGATCGCTTCGACTCTGCGTCACGCGCGCCCGGCGTGAAGGTGCCGGTGCTCGTCATCCACGGCACCGACGACGAGGTGATCCCCTTCGCGCTGGGCAAGGAACTCGCGGGGCAGTTCGTGAACGCGAAGTTCATCGAGATTCCAGGCGCGCATCACAACGACCTCTGGGAGCAGCCGCAGACCGCGACCGTGTTCGACTTCGTGCGCGTGCCCTGAAAAGCCGCGCGCGTCGCCTTGTCAGTCCATTCGATGGACGACGCTGCACTCCGCACGAGACGTCTCTGCGCCCGTAAGTGGGCGGAATCACCGCCCGGGTTGGTGGCGCGTGAGTTGCTGAGCGCCGCGCGGACTTTCCACCCTCAGGAGACACGCCGATGGCCGACCCGAAACTGACCCC
>CAMLFP010000006.1 GCA_946479335.1 uncultured Archangium sp. | reverse complement strand
CGTCGGCCGTGTGACCCGCGTCGGTTTCGCCCGCATCGGCCTTACCCGCGTCAGACACGCTCGCGTCGGACATTCCCGCATCAGACACGCCCGCATCGGACACGCCCGCATCGGACACGCCCGCATCGGACATCCCCGCATCGGACACGCCTGCATCGGACACGCCTGCATCCGCCTCACCTGCATCGGCTTCACCCGCGTCGGGGATCGCCACGCACTGCTGCGTCGGCTCGTCGCAGGCGAACCCCACCTCGCAGCCGCAGCTCCCGAGGGTGCACACGGGCGCGACGCACAACACGCCCGCGACGCATTCCCCCAGCTGGCAGTTGATGGGGCAGTCGTTGCCGGCGGCGCAGCTCTGCAGCACGGCCGGGCGCGCCAGCGTGGAGTCGACGAAGTAGAGGGCGCCGCTCCCCGAGCCGTACTCCGGCGCGCCGACCGCCGCGCCCCCCGGCCGCGCCACGAGCGCCGCGCCGAAGCGCTCCGCGCTGGTGTCGCCGTACGCCTGTTGCACCAGCTCGCCCGCGATGAAGCGGTCGACCTCGTTGTTTCCCGGCGCGCCGACCCAGAGCGCGTGCAGCACCCCCGCGTCGAGCAGCGCGAGCGGCTCCACCGCGAGCGCCGCGCCGAACTCTGCGGCCGGCGAGGGCCCCGCCTCCGGGAGCATCGAGGTGGAGACCGCGGCGCCGTTCGACATCGTGACGACGTAGACGCGGCGTTCACCGGGCACGCCGATGACCAGCCGGGGGCTCTCGCCCGGCGTGAGCGTGCCCCACGCGAGCGAGGCGCCGAAGCGCGAGCCCGGGCTTGAGCCCCAGAGCTGGGTGCTCACGCTGCCGTCGAGCTTGAACACCGTCACCGAGCCCTCCTCGGGAGCGCCCACCACGACGAACCCCGGGATCTGCAGCACTGCCGCGCCGAAGCCGCTGCCCGCGTCACCCGGGAGCACCAGGCCGACACCCAACGCGTAGGGCGGAGCGCCGAGCAGCACCGAGTCGCCGTCGTAGCTGAGCGCCACGACCGGCGAGCCGGTCCCGCTGCCGCTCGATGCAGGGAGGCGCATCGCGCCCCCGTCGGACAGCAGGCGGAACGCGCCTCCGTCACCGGCAGCGAACGTCGAGAGCCCGCCGTCGCTGCTCGTCCCGCACGCCACGGCGAGGCCGACGCCTGATTCAACCGTGACGAAGGTCGGCAGCCCCGAGGCCGGGTTGGTGGCCATCACCATGCCGGTGCCGGGCATGCCCACCAGATAGCCGGCGTCGGGGCACCACGCGACCGAGGTGCCGAGGCGCGAGTAGGGCGGGCCGTAATGACTGGGGAGCGCGTCTCTGCGCGTCGAGAGCCCGTCGTCGCCGGTGATGGGAGAGCAGCCCATCACCCCACAGAGCAATGCCAGAGCTGGAGCGCGCATTCGTCGTCCGCCGACTGTGACACGGGCAGAGCGCGCGAGGTACGGGTGTAAAAAGAGGCATGAGCTGGGACAGCGATGAATTCGAGGGCCTGAAGTACCGCTTCCACCACCCGGGCCCGGGGCGCTGGCCGGTCATCGTCTTCCTCCACGGCAGCGGCGAGCGCGGCGACGACAACGCGTCACACCTGAAGAACGGCGTGGAGGTGCTCGCGGGGTGGCCGGCCATCATCGTGGCGCCGCAGTGCCCGCGCGGGCAGTCGTGGGGCGGCAGTTGGTGGCGCGAGGTGACGCCGCCGCAGGCGCAGGTCGCGCGGCTGGTGCAGCACCTCACGGCGCGCGCGTCGGTCGACGCCGGGCGCGTCAGCCTGGTGGGCTTCTCGATGGGCGCCATCGGCGGCTGGGAGCTGGTGACGCGGCACCGCGCGCTCTTCTCGGCCTTCGTGCCCATCGCCGGTGACGTGGAGGTGGAAGACGCGAAGGCGCTCGCGGGCTTCCCCATCTGGGCGTTCCACGGCGCCGACGACGACGCGGTGCCGAACGCGCACATCCGCGAGATCGCCCGGCGCGGCTACGTGTCGAAGTACACCGAGTTCCCCGGCGTGGGCCACATGTCATGGCGGCCCGCGCTGGAGACCCCGCACCTGCAGGAATGGCTACTCGGCCAGCGCCGCGCGTGACGGCGCGACGTAGGTGCGGCGGTGCGCGTCGACCCCGAGGAAGCGGAACGCGTCGGCCGGCTGCTGCTCCAGCGGCCGCACGTCGAGTTGCTCGCGTTCGCGCATGATGCCCTCGTACTCGGCGATGGTGAGCTTCCGGCGCGACGCCAGCAGCGCCTCCAGCCGCAGCGCCTTCACGCGGGCCTGCGCGCCGGGCGTCACTGTGCCCGCGAAGAACTCCGCGCACGAGCCGCTGCCGTAGCTGAAGAGGCCGATGCGCTGGCCATCGAGGTTCTTGCTGTGCGTGGCGAGCATGCTGGTCAACGCGAGGTACAGCGAGCCGGTGTAGATGTTGCCGACCTGCGCGCAGAGCGTGAGCGAGGGCGCCACCAGCTCGTTGAACGACGCGTCAGGCGTGGCGTCACCTTCGAGCGTGCGCACCTGCCGGTGGGCCTTCTTCGCCATCTTCCCGTAGGGCACGTGGTACGCGAGCGCCGCGAAGTTCGCGGTGGTGACGCCCGGGTTCTTCTCGCAGAACTGCTGGTACGCGCCCGAGAGCGCGTCGAGGTAGCACTGCACCGAGTAGTGCCCGTCGACGAAGGCGTCCTTCGAATAGAGCGGTCGCCAGAAGTCGTGCACGTCGTTGGAATAGACACCCGTCTTGTCGGGCTCGAGGCTGACCAGCTTCGGGTCATCGCTCACCAGCAAGGCCACCGCGCCCGCGCCCTGCGTCGGTTCACCCGCGGTGCCCAGGCCGTAGCGCGCGATGTCGCTGCAGATGATGAGCGCCTTCTTGCCCGCCGCCGAGCCGGAGCGCACCCAGTCGAGCGCCAGCTGCAGCGCCGCGGTGCCGCCGTAGCAGGCGTGCTTGGTCTCGAAGACGCGGCAGTGCTTGCCGATGCCCACCAGCGACTGCACGTAGGAGGCGACCGGCTTGGAGTGGTCGACCGCCGTCTCCGTGCCCACCGCCAGCAGCGCGATGTCATTGGGAGAGACGCCCGCCGACTCCAGCGCCATGCGCGCCGCGCGCGCGGCCAACGTCACCGTGTCTTCATCGGCCAGCGGCACCGCCATCAACGAGGTGCCGATGCCCTCGAGGTACTTCGACGGCTCGACGTTGCGCGCCCGCGCCAGCTCCTCCATCGCCACGTAGGTGGGGGGAACGGCGATGCCCAGCGCTTCGATTCCAACCTTCATTGATGTCGTCCTCACGGTGATTGCTGCGATGCGGCATGCCTAGACCGAGCGCATGTTGCACCGCAACAAAACCGTCGGAAGAACGACTGACGCGCGTGAGTCAGTGACGAATGTGCGCGACTACTTCGCGAGCGGCGCGGCGGGCGTCGACAGGTCGCGGAAGTAGACGGGCCCGGAGATGCGGACGATCTCCGCTTCGACCTCCTTGCGGAGCCCGAGGAGGAAGCCCAGCTCGGCGAGCACGAAGTACGGGCCGACGATGAGGCCGACGAGGTCGTCGACGAACGCCGGCTTGCGACCCTCGTAGTAGTGCCCGATGAACTGCACGATCCACCCGCCGACGAAGAGCCCGATGGAGGTCGCGAGCCAGCCGACCGTGGTCATCGCGGCGATGGGGCGCGCGCCGAAGATCATGCCCGTCAGCACCACCGCCATCGCGAGGCCGTAGCGCAGGTCGAGCCGCAGGTAGAACGCCAGCACCGCGAGGCCGGCGAAGTACGCGGGCACCAGCGTGACGCCGGCGACCTCGAAGGCCGGGCGCGAGAGCAGCGCGATGACCGAGAAGACGATGACCGGCACGCCGAAGAAGTGCGTCCAGATGTTGCGTTGATCGCGGTGGTACGCGGCGTACTTCGAGAGCTGCGCGATGAGCGGAGTCATGCCGCGTTCATAACGGACTCGACGGCCCTTCACGAGGGGCGGGGGAGAAACCACATGAACCGTCTCGTTCTTGCGACGATCCACCCCGGCAGCAGCGAGACCAGCCACGCGCCCAGCGTCGCCTGCACCCCGGGGATGACGACCGCCCGGCGCTTGAGCATCCCCTCCACGCCGCGGCGCGCGACGAAGGCCGCGGGCACCATCACGCCCAGCCTGGTCGCGGTCTCCATTGGCACCGCGGTGTCTTTGTAGAGCGGCGTCGCGGTCGCGCCGGGCGCCAGCAAGGTGACGTTGACGCCCGAGAGCCGCAGCTCGGCGCGCAGCGACGCGGCGAAGCTGCGCAGGTAGCGCTTCGAGCCGCCGTACAGCGCGATGCCAGGGAAGTCGGCCCACGCCGAGATGCTGGAGACGATGAGGAGGTGCCCGGTCTTGCGCTCCCGCATCGCGCGACCGAAGAGCCGGCACAGCAGCGTCGGCGTCACCACGTGCAGCTGCAGCATGGCGTTGACGCGCGCGGGGTCGGCGTCGGCGACGTCTCCGTAGAGGAAGAAGCCGGCGTTGTTCACCAGCACGTCGATGCTCAGCCCCCGCCGCTGCACCTCGGCGTGGAGCTCGGGCGCGGCCTCCGGGCGCGCGAGATCGATCACCACCGTCTGCGTCGCGACCTTGAAGTCCTGGGCGAGCCGCGCCGCCGCGTCGTCGAGCGCCGGGCCCTCGATGCCCACCAGCACCAGTGAATAGCCGCGGCGCGCCAGCTCACGGCACAGCTCGAGGCCAATGCCGGAGCTGGCTCCGGTGACGAGGGCGTACATGGGGCCGCGCTGATACCGCATTGACCGACGTTCGTCCGCCAGCGTGCAAAATGATCACGAGGTGCGCGGCGCGCGGCGTACAGTTGCCGCCGTCATGGCCATCACGCAGCTGCAGGAATTCCCGGAAGCGCGGTTCGGTCACGTCGGGCCGCTCCTGATCTCGGTCTGGTACTCGGAGCTCTCGCTGCGCTCCATCGACGCGTTGGATACGCACCAGAAGACGCTCGCGGAACGGTACGGCAAGGTCACGATGATCTCCGTGGTGTCGTCGGCGACGAAGAACCCCTCGCCGGAGCTGCGCGAAGAGCTCAAGCGCCGCGCGCCGATTCAGGAGTCGACGCGCATCGGCAACATCGTGGTGGTGAACGCCCGCGGCCTGGGCGCGATCATCGCGCGCACCTTCCTCGCGGCGCTGAGCCTCGTGCAGAGCGGCCTCTCCGTGGCGAAGGACATCGACGACGCCGCGGCGCGGGCGAAGGCCATCCCCGGGCAGCACGCAGAGGTCGTCGCCAGCACCACGCTCGCGGCTGACTTGAAGGCCTTCGCGTCACTGCCCGCGCCTTGAGCGTGGCGGGCGCGCAGAAGTTGGCGTAACGCCCGGCGCGCCGTGCATACCGACGACTTCGATTTTGTGCTCCCGCCGGAGCTGATCGCGCAGCGGCCGCTGCCCGAACGTGACGCGAGCCGGCTGCTGCATGTCCGCCGGCCGAGCGGCGCGGTGACGCATCGCCAGTTCCGCGAGCTCCCGTCGCTGCTGTGCGAGGGCGATCTGCTGGTCTTCAACGACTCGCGCGTCATCCCCGCGCGGCTGCTGGGGCGGAAGAAGAGCACCGGCGGCAAGGCCGAGCTGTTGCTCATTCGCCCCGCGACGTCGGTCGACACCGAGGCCGCGCTGAAGGGCGAGGCGAGCGGCACCGAGTGGCTGTGTCTCGGGCAGTCGTCGAAGGGCTTCAAGCCGGGCATGGAGCTGGAGTTCGACGCCGGCCTCACCGCCACGGTGCGCGAGTCACTGGGCGGCGGCGAGTACCGCGTGGTGTTCACCTCGTCGCTCCAGTCGCTCGAGGAGGCCATCGCGCTTGCGGGGCGGTTGCCGTTGCCGCCGTACATCAACCGCGACGTGCAGGCCGATGACGCCGAGCGCTACCAGACCGTGTTCGCGCGCAAGTCGGGCTCGGTCGCGGCGCCCACCGCGGGGCTGCACTTCACGCCCGAGACCTTCGCGCAGCTGGAAGCTCGCGGCGTGAAGCGCGCGTTCGTCACGCTGGAGGTCGGGCCGGGCACGTTCTTGCCGGTGCGCGAAGGGCCGGTGGCCGAGCACAAAATGCACGAAGAGCGCGCGTTCATCCCCGCGGCGACGTGGAGCGCGATTGAAGCCGCGAAGCGCGTGATCGCGGTGGGGACGACCGTGGTGCGCACGCTCGAGTCGTCGCAACCGGCAGACGCCGGCCGCGCGTTTTCAACCAGCATCTTCATCACCCCGGGCTTCGAATTCCGCGTCATCGACGCGCTGATCACCAACTTCCACCTGCCGAAGTCGACGCTGGTGATGCTGGTGAGCGCGTTCCTCGGGCGCGAACAGACGCTGGCCGCGTACGCCGAGGCGGTGCGTGAGAAGTACCGGTTCTTCAGCTACGGCGACTCCATGTTCATCGAGGACGACGCATGACCCTCCCGGCACCTGATCAGCGCGGAGATCAGCGCGTCGAACCTTCGCTCGTGCGCTTCGAATTGCTGCACACCTGCGCGCAGACCGGCGCGCGGCGAGGGCGCCTCCACACGCCGCACGGCACCATCGAGACGCCGGTGTTCATGCCGGTGGGCACGCAGGGCTCGGTGAAGGCCATCGCGCCCGACGATCTCCACACGATGGACGCGCGCATCATCCTCGGGAACACGTACCACCTGATGTTGCGCCCCGGAGAGCAGCTCATCGGCGAGATGGGCGGCCTGCACCGCTTCATCTCGTGGGACCGCGCGATGCTCACCGACTCGGGCGGCTTCCAGGTCTACAGCCTCTCGGAGAAGCGGAAGATCACCGAAGACGGCGCGACGTTCCAGAGCCACCTCGACGGCAGCAAGCACGTACTGACGCCGGAGCGCAGCATCGAGATTCAAGAGGTGCTCGGCGCTGACATCATCATGGCCTTCGACGAGTGCCCGCCGGCGCTCTCGGAGCGCAGCTACATGGAGCCCTCGCTCGCGCGCACCACGCGCTGGCTGCAGCGCTGCGTGAACGCCTGGCACCGGCAGCGCAGCTCGCTGTTCGGCATCGTGCAGGGCGGGCTCTACGAAGATCTGCGCAAGCGCCACGCGGAGGAGATCTGCGCGTTCGATCTCCCCGGCTTCGCGCTCGGCGGCTTCGCGGTCGGTGAAGAACCCGCGCAGATGCACGACGGCGTGGCGTTCTCCGCGCCGCTGCTCCCCAAAGACAAGCCGCGCTACCTGATGGGCGTGGGCACCCCGTTGGATCTCGTGACCTGCGTGGGCCACGGCGTCGACATGTTCGACTGCGTGCTGCCCAGCCGCACCGCGCGCAACGCGCTGCTCTTCACCTCCCAGGGGAAGCTGACCATCAAGAACGCGCGCTACGCGCGAGATCAGCGCCCGGTCGACCCGAACTGCAGCTGCTACACGTGCCGCAACTTCTCGCGCGCGTACCTGCGGCACCTGTTCGTCGCGGAGGAGCTGGTGGCGATGCGGCTCAACACGCTGCACAACCTGCACTTCTTCCTCACGCTGATGAAGGACGCGCGCGCCGCCATCGAGAACGATCGCTACGGCGACTTCCTGCGCGAGTTCCACGCGCGGCCGCAGACGCCGCCGGAGTGACGCAGCGCCACGCGCCGGGGCCGGGTGGGTTACTTCGCGAGCGGCTGGCAGGCCGAGTAGTCGGAGCCGCTGGCCGCGACCGAGCACGCGAAGCCGTCACGGCAATCGGCGCTGCTGTCGCAGAGGGTGCTGCACGCCGGCGTGTTGCCGTAGAAGACGGTGCACACCGAGCCGGCGGGGCACTCGCGGAGCTGCCCCAGCTCCGAGCACCCGCGGGTGCAGTAGCCGTCGGGGGTCGAGAAGCAGTCGAGGCCCGGCTCGCAGTCGTTGCGGGCGGCGCACTTCTCGCCCACGGAGATCTGGGTGGCGCACGCCGTGAGGGTCATCGCCGCGAAGAGGATCAGCGCCGCTCGAATCATGGGCGCCGCGCGTAGCACACCTCGCGGTCGAAGAAAGGCCCGCTCGCCCGCCGCGCTTGCCGCGTACCCCCGCGAGGGCTATAGGCCGCGCCGCTTTGATTTCCTCGACACTTCCAGAACTCCCGGTGCTTTTTGCGCAGGCGGCAGGGCCGGGCCTCGCGGCCAACATCCCCCTCATCGTCGGCCTCTTCGCGATCATCTACTTCGTGATGATCCGGCCCCAGCAGAAGCAGGCGAAGGAGCAGCAGGACCTGCTCTCCAGCCTGAAGAAGGGTGACGACGTGATCACCTCGGGCGGCATCGTCGGGAAGATCTTCTCGGTCGACGAAAAGTTCCTGTCTCTCGAAGTTGCTGCCGGCGTGAAGCTGCGCGTGCTCAAGGCCAGCGTGCAGGCTCGCGTCACCGTCGAGGCGCCCAAGAGCGCGTCGACCGAACCCAAGAAAGAGGAGAAGTAACCGATGGATCGCTCCTGGTACTCGCGACTGACGATGATCGTCGCGGTCACGCTGGGCACGCTGTGGATGCTGGTGCCCACGTACTACTCGTTCTTCAAGCTCGACCGCGCCGACCGCAACAACGTCGCCAAGCTGCAGGAAGTGCTGCCCGCGTGGGCGCCTCCGGCCCGGTACCGCCTCTCGCTGGGTCTCGACCTGCAGGGCGGTATCCACCTCGTGATGCACGTCGACATGAAGACGGCCACCACCAAGAAGGTGGAGCGCCGCGCCTCGTCGATGGTCTCGTGGGTCGAGAACAAGAAGCTGGGCGCGCTCGAGGCGCCGCTGGTCGACCCCGACACCAACCGCGTGACGCTCACGGTGAAAGACGCCGCGACGGCCGACGCGATCCAGAAGGGGTTGCTGGAGAACTTCCAGGACTTCACGCTCGCCAGCCGTGACGGCGCGAAGATCGTGCTGGAGTTCGACAACGCGGCGCTCGCCGGCTCGTCGGAGGAGGCGCTCGACATGGCGATCCTCCGCATCCGCCAGCGCATCGACAAGTGGGGCGTGGCCGAGGTGCAGATCTCCAAGCTGGGCACCGACCAGATCCAGATCTCGCTCCCCGGTCAGTCTGACCCGGAGCAGGTCAAGGAGCTCATCGGCACCACCGCGCAGCTCGAGTTCCGCATCGTCGCGCAAGACTCGTCGGCCTTCTCGACCATCTACTCGTCGACCCCGCCGGAGAACCCGGCGCTGATCCGCCTGGTGCAGAGCGGCGACAGCCCTGACTCGCCGCCCGGCCCGTTCCTGGAGTCGGAAGATCGCAACGCGCTGCTGGCGTACGTGAATGGCAAGATCGCCGCCCCGCAGCGGGTGCTGACCCACTGCGTGCGCGACGCGAAGCGCAAGTGCTCCAAGTACCAGACGTACCTGCTCGACGCGGCCAACGTGCCGGGCGACCTGCTGAAGGGCGCGTGGTTCCCCGGGGCGCCGAACGCGCAGGGCCAGTACTACGTGGCGTTCGAGATGCAGCCGGAGGGCGCCAAGCAGATGGGCGAGCTCACCGGCAAGAACGTGCGCCGCCAGATGGGCATCGTGCTCGACGACGACGTGATGTCGGCGCCCACCATCCAGTCGGAGATCTCCGACTCGGGCACCATCACCTTCGGCCGCATGGGCCCGGAGGCGAAGGACTACGGCAAGCTGCTGGCCACCACGCTGCAGTCGGGCGCGCTCCCGGCGCCGGTCACCATCGGCGAGATCCGCCAGGTGGGCGCGTCGCTGGGTGACGAGCTGATCAAGAAGGGCACGCTGGCGGCCGGCATCGGCCTGCTGCTGGTGGTGCTGTTCATGGCGCTCTACTACCGGGTCTCGGGCCTGGTGGCCGACGTGGCGCTGATCCTCAACGGCGGGTTGATCCTCGCGGGGCTCGCCGCGTTCGGCGCGACGCTGACGCTGCCGGGCATCGCGGGCTTCGTGTTGACGCTGGGCATCGCGGTCGACGCGAACGTGCTGATCAACGAGCGCGTGCGTGAAGAGCTGGCGCTGGGCTTGTCGGCGCGCAAGGCGGTCGACGCCGGTTACGACCGCGCGTTCTGGACCATCTTCGACGCGCACGTCACCACGCTGATCGCGGGCTTCATCCTCATGTTCACCGGTACGGGCCCCATCCAGGGGTTCGCCACCACGCTGATCATCGGCATCATCGCGTCGCTCTTCACGTCGATCGTCGTGACGCGGCTCATCACCACCTACCTCGTGCACGGTCGCAACGCGTCGACCGTGTCGGTCTGAAAGGGGCCCGTCATGCAGATCATCAAGGGCAAGACCAACATCGACTTCATCAGCAAGCGGAAGATCGCGCTGCTCATCTCGTCGATAATCAACATCGCCATCATCATCGGCATCGCCATCTTCGGCTTCAACTTCGGCGTCGACTTCGCCGGCGGCACCGTGGTGGAGCTCAAGTTCAAGAGCGCCACCACCGCCGAGGCGGTGCGCGAGGGCGCGGTGAAGGGCGGCCTCCACGAGCCGACGGTGCAGGGCATCGGCTCGGCCGACGAGAACTCGTTCATCTTGCGCATGGGCGGCGTCACGCAGCTCACGCCCGAGAGCGAAGCGGCGGCCGAGGCGGCTATCCGCGGGTTGGGTGAGGTGGTGTCGGTCACCAAGAACCTCGACAACGGCATCATCAACGTGCGCTTCAAGAGCAAGGTCGACCCGGAGGCCATCAAGCAGGCGGTGGTCAGCTCCGGCACCGGCGTGAAGGACGTCAACGCCATGGGCGAGTCGGCGTCGGGTTTCGACTACCAGGTGGTGTCGGCGGGTATGGCCGACAAGGTCACCGCGTCGCTCAAGTCGGGCATGGCGGGCTCCGACTTCGAGGTGCGCCGCATCGACTACGTCGGCCCGCAGGTCGGCCAGCAGCTGCGCAACAAGGGCATCATGGCGCTGCTGTGGGCGATGCTCGCCATCCTCATCTACGTGGCGTTCCGCTTCGACCTGAAGTTCGGCCCCGGCGCGCTGCTGGCGATGCTGCACGACGTGGTGATGGTGGCGGGCTACTTCCTCGTCACGCGGCGGGAGTTCAACCTGACCTCCATCGCCGTGCTGCTGACCATCATCGGCTACTCCATCAACGACACCATCGTGATCTACGACCGCATCCGCGAGGAGATGGTCAAGTACAAGGGCAAGCCGCTCCCCGAGATCATCAACATCGCCGTCAACGACACGCTCTCGCGCACCATCCTCACCGGTGGCGTGACCGCGCTCTCGCTCATCGGCCTGCTGATCTACGGCGTCGGTGAGATCTTCGACTTCGCGGCCGCGATGCTGGTCGGCATCGTCGTCGGCACGTACTCGTCGGTGTACATCGCCAGCCCGCTGGTCATCTGGCTCGACGAGCGCCAGCACGAGAAGGAAGCGCACGGCGCGTCGCCCAAGCCGGCGTAAGCGACACGACGCTGGTCCTCACGAAGCCCGCGCTCTGGCAACGGAGCGCGGGTTTCTATTTCTGCAGCTCCACCGTCTGCGTGGGGAAGGCGAAGCTGGTGCCGGCCTGCTCGACGACCTTCATGAAGCCCAGCAGCACCCGCTCGCGCACCGCGCGGAACTCGTTCACGTTGGCCACCTGGAACCACGCGTCGACCTCGACGTTGAGCGACCAGTCGGCCAGCGCGCCGAAGTGCACCACCACGACGTCAGGCCACAGCTGCTGCTCGGCCTGCAGCACCTCGCGGAAGCCCTTGAGCACGGTTTCCATCTGCGCGGCGGTGGTGCTGTAGACGAGCGTCACCGTGGTGGTGAACCGGAAGCGATCTCGCTGCGAGTAGTTCTCGAGCCGCATGTCGGCCAGCTTCCCGTTGGGGATGGAGACCACCGTGCGCTCCAGGGTGCGCAGCTGCGTGCTGCGCAGGCCGATCTTCTCGACCACCCCGGAGACCGCGCCGTCGGCGGTGACGTAGTCGCCCTCGCGCACCGGTTGATCGACGGTGAGGGCCAGCGCGCCGAAGAGGTTCTCGAGCGTCTTCTGCGCGCCCAGGGCCAGCGCGATGCCGCCGATGCCGAGGCCGGCCAGCACGCTGCTCACCGAGTAGCCGAGCTCCGAGAGGGCCAGCAGCACGGCGAAGGCCGCGAGCATCAGCTGCCCGATGCGCGAGAGGAGGTTCACCAGCGCGGCGCTGCCCGGGCGCGCGGCGGCGGCGGGCGAGCCGACGTAGCGCTGCGTCCACTCCCGGAGGCCGCGCAGCAGGCCCCAGAAGATGGCCACGCCGATGCCGATCTTCAGCGCGGGGTCTCCCCAGCGCGTGGCGGTGGGGGAGAGATCGAGCAGGCGCAACGCACCGCGACCCAGCCAGCAGCTCCACCACAGGCGCAGCGGCCCTTCTTGCGCGAGGAGTGCGCGCTGCAAACTGGGGCGCTTGCGCGTCAGCCGCGTCACCACCACGCGCGTGCCGCGCACCAGGAGCCACGTCGCGCCCCACACCAGCGCGATGAACACCGGCACCGCGACCCACTGCCAGCGCGCGAGCCCCAGCCACTGCGCTTCACGCCAGTCGGGCGGGAGGTGCGCGAGGAGCCGGTCGAGGAGCGCCTCCGCGTGCTGCAGCTTGGGCGGCGCGGCGAGATCGGGGACGTCAGCCATGGAGGCTTTCTAGCGTTCCACCGTTGGAACGCACTGGTGCCGGTTGTTCTGAATGCGCGGGGCGGCGGCCACGTTTAAGAACGCCGCCGTCGTTGGTTCATCTCGCTGCACCACTCGAAAAGAAAGGCACTCCCATGAAGAAGCTGCTGCTCACCGCTGCTCTCGCTGTCTCGTCGCTCTCGCTCGCCGCCCCGTGGAAGATCGACTCCGCGCACTCGTCGGCGAACTTCGGCGTGAAGCACCTCGCCATCTCCACCGTGAACGGCACGCTGGGCACCGTCACCGGCACTGTCGACATCGACGAGAAGGACCTCGCCAAGTCGAAGGTCGACGCGTCGATCGACGTGAAGGAGATCAACACCAAGGAGCCCAAGCGCGACGATCACCTCCGCAGCCCCGACTTCTTCGACGTCGCGAAGTTCCCGACGGCGACCTTCAAGTCGACCAAGTGGGAGAAGGGCACCGGCAACAAGGTGAAGGTGACCGGCGAGCTGACGATGCACGGCGTGACCAAGCCGGTGACGCTCGACGGCGAGCTCTCGGGTGAGGTCGTCAACCCGTGGGGCGGCCACGTGCGCGCGTTCTCCGGCACCACCACCATCAACCGGAAGGACTTCGGCCTCGGCTGGAACAAGGCGCTCGAGGCCGGCGGCGTGCTGGTCGGTGAAGAGGTGAAGATCTCCATCGAGACCGAGCTGAACCCGGTCGCGCCCGCCGCGGCCGCGCCGGCCAAGAAGTAACCGCGCGCGACCGCACCGCGGTCTGCAGAGCCTCCTCCAGCGATGGGGGAGGCTCTTTTGTTTTTCTCAGCGGTTCTTCTTCTTCTTCGCCGACTTGTCAGGCCGCGCGGGCTCGCCCTCGAAGAGCACCAGCGGCTCCTCGGGAGGCGCGAGCGCGTCGGTCGCGTACTTCGTGAAGAGCCACCAGATGCCCACCACGGCGAGCAGCGCGGCGGCCGACATCGTCACGTATTGCTCGTCGAGCCAGTGCGACATCCACGCGAAGGGGCCCCAGTTCAGCACCTGCGACACCGTGCACAGCGCGGTGAGCAGCAGGCCGACCTCCCGGCGTTGCTGGTGCAGCACCGCGATGCCGAGGAGGAAGCAGTAGTAGTAGTTCGTCAGCTCCGCGCCGATGACGATGAAGCCCACGCCGAGCGCCGCGCCGAAGTACGGGTCGGTGCCGGTGTGCCGCACCGCGAGCCACACCAGGTACAGCCCCGCGAGGAAGGCGAGCCACATCAGCGGCTGCCGCGAATGCCAGTTCGCGAGGCGCAGCGCCTTCCAGTACCACCAGCCGTCGAGCGTCGAGATGCGGTTCACCGCGGCCGCCGAGAGCTGCAGCGGCACGCCGTCTGTCGCCAGCGGCACGAGTGAGAAGCGGTGTTCGCCCGCGGGCAGCGTCACCGTGCGCGAGAGCGGGGGCTCGTCGGGGCGCAGGGTCGGGTTGAACTCCAGCGGCTGGCCTTGCGGCGCGCCATCGACCTGCAGCGTGTAGCTGCTGGGCTGCGGCGAGATGCCGCGCAGCACGACGGTGTAGGGCCCCTCGAAGGGGATCTTCACCGCGGTGTCGTTGAGCGGGTGGAGCTCCACCGCGCCGTTGTTGGGCGTGGGCACCAGCGGCTGGCGGAAGCCGCCCGCGGTCTTCATGCCGATGGAGTTCGGGTCCCACGACAAGATGGTGCGCAGGCCCATGTGGTTGGTGAGCGGCGTGTTGGCGTGCTTCACCGTGTTCTGCGCGAAGCGCTGCCACACCTCGACGCCACCGAAGCGGAACGAGAGGCCCACCAGCACCAACGACGTCACCGCGCCCGCGGTCACGTAGCGGAGGAAGCGCGGGTCGAGCCTCTTGTTCTGGCGGAAGTACTCGAAGGCGGCGACGGCGACGCCCGCGGCGGCCAGCCCGGGGAAGAGGCGCAGCAGCACGGTGTACGCGAACGCCGCGCCCGCCAGCACCGGCCGGTCTTTCTTCAGCAGGCAGATCGACGCCACGAAATAGAAGACCCAGTCGTGGCGCAGGAAGGCGCCGCCGGTCCAATAGAAGCGGTTGGCGAAGTGGGTGCCGAGCACGATCGACGCGATGGCGAACGCGCGCGCGCCGAAGGCCCACCACACGATGAGCACCGTGAGGATCAAATAGATGGGGTCGATGAGGTTGAGGCGCGTCAGCTTGTCGAGCGACACGGTGCCGGTGCCGTTGGTGAGCGCGTAGCCCGCGAGCGTCCACACCGGGGTGGCGTTGTAGCCGTGGTCGAGGTGGATCTCGCGCCACCGCTGCTCGCCAACCATGCCGCGGAAGGCGGCGATGTCTTTCTTGTATTCGTCCCAGCGCGCGGTGGTGAAGTTCTCCTTGCAGCGCTCCGGGTGCTTCATGATCTCGGCGGTGGTGACGATGACGTTGGTGCGGAGGTCGGTGTACGTCTGGCGGTTGACCTCGTCGCGGCGGCCGTTCTCGGCGTTGGCCACCATCGCGCAGTCGTACATCTTGTCGTAGCCGTTCTCCGGGAAGTACTTCGCGCCCATCACGTAGTGGTACGTGTCCCAGATGTGCACGAAGTTGCCGAAGTGCAGGTTGCCGAAGTTGAAGTAGCCGAAGAGGCCGCACACCCCGAGCGCCAGCAGCAGGCGATCACGCAGCAGCTGGCGGTACTTCGGGCGGCCCTGCCAGTGCAGCTGCAGCCCCCACGCGATGACCGCCAGCGCGCCCGCGGCGACCGCGAAGTGCAGCACCTGGGCGGTGTTGTCGTTCTCCATGCCCTGCGGGAACGTCGCGGTGCCCTTGAAGGGCCGGGTGCCGACGAAGAACTTCGCCATCACGCCGCACACGGCGAGCACGCCGAGCGGGGCGATCCAATCGAGATCTTTGTCTGACGAAGAAGCGGGGGCGGAGGCTGCCATGCGGGCGCGCAATGTAGGCGCAGGTGGCGTGTGGGTGGATTAGATCTTTCACCTCGTTCACACGTTTGGGGGACCCATGAACCGCCTGCTCAGCCTTGTCGCGCTGCTCTCTCTGCCTGCGTTCGCGCAGGGCATGTTGCTCCCCACCGACCCGTCGGTCGGCCCGCTCGGCATCAAGTACCAGCGCGTGTCGGCGGAGATCATCGACGGCGCGGCGGTGACCAAGGTCGAGCAGGTCTTCGTGAACTCCAGCAACCGGCAGTTGGAGGCGCACTACGTCTTCCCGCTGCCGAAGGGCGCCGCGCTGCAGGACTTCTACCTGTGGATCAACGGTAAGAAGACCAAGGGCGAGGTGCTCGAGAAGCAGAAGGCCACGGAGATCTACGAGGGCATCGTGCGCCGCCTGCAAGACCCCGGGCTGCTGGAATACGTCGACTCCGACGCCTTCCGCGCGCGCGTCTTCCCCGTGCCGGCCAACGGTGAGCAGCGCATCGAGCTGACCTTCAGCCAGGTGCTCGACTTCAACGGCGGCCTGTACGCGTACCACTACCCGCTGGGCGCCAGCACCCGCGGCGCGCCGAAGCTCAAGGTGAAGCAGGACTTCACGTTCTCCGCGAACATCCACTCCAAGACGCCGCTGCGCAGCATCTACTCGCCGACGCATACGCTGGGCGTCTCGCGCAAGTCGGAGACGGACGCGGTGGCGGGCCTCGAACTCGGCGCCGGCGCCGACATCTCGCGCGACCTCGACCTCTACTTCACCGTCTCCGACAAAGCGGTGGGCCTCAACTTCCTGAGTCACCGGCCCGACCCGGAGCAGCCCGGCTTCTTCATGGCGCTCATCTCGCCGAAGGTCGACTTGAAGGCCGAGGAGATCGCCGCCAAGCGCGTCACCTTCGTCATCGACACCTCCGGCTCGATGATGGGCGATCGCATCAAGCTGGCGCGCGACTCGCTCAAGTACTGCGTGCAGAAGCTCAACCCGCGCGACGAGTTCAACGTGGTGCGCTTCTCCACCGACGTGGAGGCGCTCTTCGACAAGCCGCAGCTCGCCAGCGAGGCCAACGTGAAGAAGGCGGTCGACTTCGTCGCCGGGCTCGAGGCCATCGGCGGCACCGCCATCGACGAGGCGATGACCCGCGCGCTGAAAGACGGCGAGAACCGCGGCGACAAGCAGCACATGGTGATGTTCATCACCGACGGCCACCCCACGGTCGGCGAGACCGATGAGGCGGGCATCTCCGCGCACGCGAAGGCCGCCAACAAGGGCAGCCGTGTCTTCACCTTCGGCGTCGGCGAAGACCTGAACGCGCGCCTGTTGGACCGCGTCGCCGAGGAGGGGCAGGGCGTCAGCGACTTCGCGCGCGACGGCCGCGACATCGAGGTGAAGATCTCGGGCTTCTTCGACAAGGTCGCCAACCCGGTGCTCGCCGACCTCGCGTTGGATCTGAGCGCCTTTGGGGCCTACGACGTGTACCCGAAGCGCCTGGGCGATCTCTTCAAGGGCGCGCAGCTGGTGGTGATGGGCCGCTACCGCACGCCGAAAGACGGGGCCATCACGCTCACCGGCACCTTCAACGGCAAGAAGCAGGTCTTCGAGTACCGCGCGCAGGCCGCCGCCGACAGCAAGCAGTACGACTTCGTGCCGCGGCTCTGGGCGATCCGCAAAGTCGGCTTCCTCCTCGAGGAGATCCGCCTGCACGGCGAGAAGCCGGAGCTGAAGGACGAGATCGTCAGCCTCGGCAAGAAGTACGGCATCGTCACGCCGTACACCTCGTACCTCGTCGTCGAAGACACGCCGGTGCAGCAGAACGTGCGCCGCAACCAGCCGTCGCCGCCGCCCGCCCCGTGGACCATCGCCAGTGGCAGCGCCGGCCCGCGTGATGAGGAGTCGCGCAGCCGTGGCGCCGCGCCCGCGCCGAAGAAGGCGCCCGCCGCCGAGCCCGCGCCCAGCATGGAGGCCGCCGACGGCCTGGGTGGCATCGCCGCGTCGAAGGCCGTGCGCGAGATGAAGGAGAAGGACAAGGCGCCCGACGAAGACTCGCCGGCGCGCGTGGCGTCGGGCCGCACGTTCATCTACCGCAGCGGTGGCTGGGTCGACTCCGAGGCCGCGAGCGCGCCGAAGCAGCTCAAGGTGAAGTACCTGTCTGACGCGTACTTCGCGCTGCTCAAGGCGAGGCCGGAGCTGAAGGCCGCGCTCGCCCTGTCGGACCGCCTCGTCATCGTGGTCGCGAAGGGCAAGAGCATCGTCATCGACCCCGGCGCGGGCGAGACGACCGCCGACGCGGTGACCGCCTTCTTGCGGTGAAGCCCGGCGCCGCGTTCCCGCATCGACACGGTGCGGAGCGCGGCACTGAAGTGCTGGAAGCAGCGGGAGATTTGTAAGAAACCGGTGTCGATGAGTGCGGAACGGTTGGAGTTCGGGCCCTCGGTGCATGGGCTCTTCATCGACACCTTCGGCGCGGCGCTGACGCCCGAGCTGAAGGTGGCGATGCGGGCGCACGGCCTCGATCTCGATCGCCCGCTCCGGCCCTCGTACCCGGCGGCGTCGTACGTGGCGTGCGTGCGGTTGATGGCGCGGGCGCTCTCGCCGGAGCTGCCGGAGCCGGACGCGCTGCGGGTGATGGGCGGGCGCGCGGTCGAGGGGCTGGGCTCCAACTTTCTCGGGCGCTCGCTGCTCTCGGTGCTGCGCGCGATGGGGCTGCGGCGCTCGCTGCTCCACGCCGAGCGCGCCTTCCGCAACAGCAACAACTACACCCGCGTCGAGGCGCAGGTGCTCAGCCCCACCGCGGTGGAGCTCACCTTCAACACCGTGCAGGGCATGCCCACCTACGTGGAGGGCGTGCTGCTCGCCATCGCCCAGGTGCTCGGCGGCCGTGAACCGCGCGTCGAGTCGAACCCGCTCGACGGGGAACGTCACCGCTTCGTGCTGCACTGGAAAGAGTGACGTGCTGCTGTAAGGTCCGCCGCGATTCGCGCGTTGGCCCACGCCGCGACAAAAGGTTGTCACACGTCATGTCGTTTCGAACTTTCGTTGCCCTGACTGCGCTGTGCACGGCGAGCGCGTGTTTCACCGCGACGTCCGAACCCGATTGTCTTCGCGACGGCACGTGCGAGTGCAAGGTGAACGCCGACTGCGACGGCGGCGCGCTGTGTGTGAATGGTGCGTGCTTCGTGGTGCCCGACGCTGGGCGGCCCGGGGAGCTCGGCTGGCCCTGCAGCGCCGACAGCGAGTGCCTGTTCGGGCCGTGTCTCCCCGCGGGCCCGGGCAACGGCCGCGTGTGCAGCGCGCCGTGCGGGCTGGGCGCCGACGCGGGCTGCGACAAGGGCTACGACTGCAAGCAGGCGGCCGACGCGGGCGCCTTCCTGTGTGCTCCGCCCATCCGCGTGCAGTGCCTGCCCTGCGCGAGTGACTCCGACTGCAACGCCCTCGGCGATCTCTGCACCGCCATCGGCGACGCGGGCACGTTCTGCACCACCGACTGCTCGCTGACGGGGCTGTGCGCGGAGGGCAGCGTCTGCCGGTCGACGGCCCCGGGCCGCCGCCAGTGCATCCCGCAGAGCAACACCTGCGAGTGCAGCCAGGTCACCGCGGGCCTCACGCGCGCGTGCAAGCGCACCAACCCGCTCGCGACCTGCTTCGGCGTCGAGACCTGTCAACCCGACGGCACGTGGGACGGCTGCGACGCGCTCAACGCCTCGCAGGAGATCTGCGACGGCCTCGACAACGACTGCGACGGGTTGACCGACCAGGCCGACGACTCGCTCTCCACGGTGGGCATCGCGGGCTACCCGAACTGCACCAAGGGGCTGACCTGCACCGGCCTGTGGAGCTGCCGCGGCTTCGAAGACGGCGGCTTCGGCTTCCAATGTTCGGCGCCCGACCCGCAGCAGGAGGTGTGCAACGGCGCCGACGACGACTGCAACGGGCAGATCGACGATGGCCTGCGCAACTCGTCGGGCGAGTACACCAGCGTGCGCGCGTGCGGCACCTGCGCCACCGACTGCTTCGACGTGCTGCAGAACCTCGCGAAGGACGGCGGCGTCACCGTCGGCGGCGCGGCGACGTGCGAATTGCGCGGCGGCCAGCGCACCTGCGTGCCCCGCCTCTGCGCGAAGGGCGCGTACCTCACGCCGGCCGGCGTCAACCCGCAGATCTGCGAGCTGGCCGTCAGCCCGCAGTGCCGCCCGTGCACCGCCACCGAAGACTGCCGCGTGCCCGGCGACGAATGCGTGCAGGTGGGCGAAGACCCGGTGAAGGCGTGCGCGCAGAGCTGCGACGTCACCGCGACGTACGAGGGCTGCACCGGCGTGGTCGGCTCGCAAGACTGCTGCCCCGACGGCAACACCTGCCAGCTCACCGGCGGCAAGAAGCTGTGCGTGCCCGACGGCAACAGCTGCCAGTGCACCTCCGAGCGCACGGGGTTGTCGCGCTCGTGCTTCGTCACCGCCGGCGCGGCGACGTGCATCGGCACCCAGACGTGCGACGGCCAGGGCAGCTACGGCGCATGCGACACGTCGCAGACCTCGCTCGAGTTCTGCGACGGGAAAGACAACGACTGCGACACCGTGGTCGACAACGGCTTCATCAACACCCGCGGCAGCGGCACCTACGACACCGACGCGCACTGCGGCATGTGCAACAACAACTGCGTCGCGCGCTGGAGCCCCACCATTCAGCACGCCAACGGCGGGTGCGTGGTGGGCGGCGCCTCGCCGGCCTGTGAGATCGTCAGCTGCACCACCGAGACCATCCGCGGCGGCGCGGCGTGCCGGCTCGACTCGGAGTGTGGCAGCGGCTTCACCTGCCACCCGGTGTACCGCCAGTGCGTGCAGGGCTGCGCGTCGGGCGGCACCTGCAGCGGCGGCACCACCTGCACCAACGGCTTCTGCGCGAAGAGCTGCATGGGCGACGGCGACTGCGGCGGCGCGAAGTGCGTGAGTGGCACGTGCGGCTTCACGTACCAGTTCATGAACGCCGACATGGACGACACCAACGGCTGCGAGTGCGCGTCGAACCCGGCGGTGACTGACGAGCCGGAGACCTTCTCGTCGTACCCGACCGCGGGGCTGCCGTACGTCGACCGCAACTGCGATCAGCTCGACGGCGTGGAGGCCACCTCGCTCTTCGTGTGGGCGCAGTCGACGGCGAGCCAGGGCACGCGCGCGCACCCGTACCAGACCATCGCGGAGGCCATCGCCGCGTTCCAGCCGGCGCAGCACACCGCCATCCTCGTCGCGCAGGGCACCTACGCGGAGCAGGTCGTGCTGCGGAGCGGCGTGAAGCTCTTCGGCGGCTACCAGGCCGGCTTCAGCAAGCGCGACATCGTGCTCTTCCCCACCTTCATCGAGGGGCCGGAGCCGTCGGCCAACGGCAAGCGCGGCACCATCAACGCGGAGGACCTCTCGAGCCCCGCCGTCGTCTCCGGCTTCACCATTCGCGGGTACGACGTGAACTCGCGGCCCACGCCCGGCACCTCGGCGAACAACAGCTACGCCGTCTACGTGCGCAACGCGGGCGCGCTGACCATCTCCAACAACCACATCGTCGGAGGGCGTGGCGGCGACGGCACTCCGGCGCTCCCGGGCAACGCCGGCGTCAATGGTGGCTCGGGCGCGAACGGCGTCAACGCGCGCGAATGCCTGAGCGCCAACTGCACCAACGAGACGCAGCAGGGCGGCGCGGCGGGCGTCAACTCCGCGTGCAACGCGCCCGGCAACCCCGGCGCGGGCACCAACCTCGCCCTGGACCCGCAGCAGTACGGCGGCGGGGGCTTCAACGGGCGCGGCGGCGCCAACGCCGTGTACCAACACTCCGACCCCTCGCAGAACCAGTTCTGCAAATACGACTGCACCGTGCCGCAAGACGGGCTCTCCGGCGGCGCTGCGCAGAACGGTGGTGACGGCTCCGCGATGGGCAAAGGGCAGGGCTGCACCGCACCGCGCGGCGGCGTCAACGGCAACGACTGGCGCACTACGGTCGGCACCGCCGGCAACAACGGCTCGCCGGGCAGCGGCGGCGGTGGCGGCGGCGGCGGCGGCTGCGTGCGCAACCAGAACCCGGCGACGTGCACCATCGGCAACCGCGTCGGAGATCTCGGCGGCACCGGCGGCGGCGGCGGCGCGGGCGGCTGCGGCGGCGGCGCGGGTTCACCCGGCGCGGGCGGCGGCGGCTCGTTCGGCATCTTCGTGGTCGGCGCGGCGCCCACCATCGAGGGCAACCTCATCGACTTCGGCTACGGCGGCTTCGGCGGCACCGGAGGCTCCGGCGGGTACGGTGGCCTCGGCGGCGCGGGCGGGCGCGGCGGGTTGAACACCACCGCGGCGTGGTGCGCGGGGCAAAACGGCCCCGGCGGGCGCGGCGGCAACGGCGGCGCGGGCAGCGGCGGCGGCGGCGGGTGCGGCGGCTCGGTCTTCGGCATCGCCGGCACCTCGCTGCCCGTGGGCACGTACACCGCGAAGAACTCGCTGCCGGTCCCCGCGATGCCGGGCGTCGGCGCGGGCGGGCTGGGCGGCGCGTCTCCGGCCGGCGCCACCTTCAAGGGCGGCGATGGCGCGAGCGGCCAGTTCTTCAGCGTGGAGAGCTTCTGAATGAACCCGCTCAAGAGCCTCTCCTTCGTGGCGTTGTGCGTGCTCGCGGTGTCCTGCGGGCGCACGAAGTTCTTCTCGCAGCCGCAGGCGTGCGTCTTCGACACGGATTGCTCCGACGGCTTGCGCTGCGTGAACGCGGAGTGCGTGGTCTTCGAGCTGCGCGACGGCGGCTTCGACTACGGCAAGAAGCGCTTCGGCGAGCCCTGCGACGCGGGGAGCGACTGCAACTCCGAGCTGTGCATCGGCGGGCCCGCGGGCGCGTTCTGCACCGACGCGTGCGACGCGAACGACGCCGGGTGCCCTGGTTCGTACATCTGCAAGCACGTGGCCGACGCGGGCGCCGACGGCCTGTGCGCCATCGCGCAGCCGCTGCTGTGTCAGTCGTGCGGAACGGATCTCGACTGCGGCGCCTCGGGCGCGGATCGCTGCTTCAAGGACGAGGTCGACGCCGGCTTCTGCGGGCGCGACTGCACCTTCACCGGTTGTCCCGACCTGTTCTCGTGCACCAATGGTCAGTGCGTGCCGCAGGCGCGCACCTGCGACTGCGTGCCGGAGAACCTCGGGCTCCAGAAGGCGTGCCTCGGCGCTGACTCCGGCTTCGGGCGTTGTCTGGGCAACACCACCTGTCAGGCCGACGGCGGCTTCACCGCGTGCGACGCGCCGCCGGCCCTCGCGGAGACCTGCAACGGCGCCGACGACGACTGCGACGGGGAGATCGACAACCTCGCGCCCACCGACTGCACGCGCACCGTGGGCAACGTCACCTGCTCCGGCCCCAACGTCTGCTTCGCCAGCGCCGGCCTGGTGTGCACCGCGCACGACCCCGCGCCGGAGGTCTGCAACTACGAAGACGACGACTGCGACGGAGAGATTGACGAGGACTTCCGGCCCGGCCGCGGCCTGTACTCGACGCTGCAGCACTGCGGTGCCTGCAACAACGACTGCGCGCGCGTCATCGCCCACGCGGTCACCACGAACTGCGACGTGTCGAACGACAGCCCCACCTGCCGCGTCACGCAGTGCGAGCCCGGCTACTTCCCCTTCGAGGACGGCACCATGTGCCTTGAGCTGCCCGACACGCTGTGCGCGCCGTGCCAGATCGACGCCGATTGCGTGGGCCCCGGCGCGAAGTGCCTGACGGTCGACGGCGCGAAGGTCTGCGGCCGTGACTGCAGCGCGACCAGCCCGTACCCGGCGTGCCCCGCGGGGTATTCGTGCCAGACGACGATGGGCGCCGCGCAGTGCGTGCCCACCACCGGGAGCTGTGCCTGCCGCGCCGACACCAACGGCACCACGCGCAGCTGTCAGCTCACCAACGGCGGCATGACCTGCCGCGGCTTCTCCACCTGCAGCGGCACCGCGTGGAGCGCCTGCGACGTCAGCAGCTTCAACCCGGAGATCTGCGACGGGCGCGACAACAACTGCGACGCGCGGGTCGACGAGGGCTTCTTGAACCAGGCCACCGGCCGCTACGAGGCGGTGCAGCACTGCGGCTTCTGCAACAACGACTGCACGCAGTACTTCTCGCCGACGCTCCAGCACACCACCGGCGTGTGCAACCTCGCGCCGACGTTGCCGACCTGCGCGATGGGGCCGTGCCTCACCGAGACCTCGGGCGGCATCACCTTCGAGTGGGTCAACGTGAACGGCGAGACGGCCGACGGCTGCGAGTGCCGGCGCGTGCAAGGCAACCTCACCAGCGATCTGCCCGATCGCCTGCCGTCGTCGAGCGGCGGCACGTCGTACGTCGACGAGAACTGCGACGGCATCGACGGCGTGGTGGGCGACGCCATCTTCGTGTCGTCGACCGCGGCTCCGGGAGGGAATGGCACGCGCACCGCGCCGCTGCAGACCATCGCGGCGGGCGTGGCGGCGCAGCAGGCGCAGAACAAGAAGTACGTGCTGGTGGCCGGCGGGCTGTACCGCGAAGACGTGCGCCTCTTCGACGGCGCGCAGCTCTTCGGCGGCTACGCGGCCGACTTCCTGCGCAGAGATCCGCTCCAGTACGCGACGACGTGGCAGGGCGTGGCGCCCACCGGCACGGCCATCGCGGCCGTGCACGCAGAGTCGCTCGGCGCGGCCGGCGCGGCACGTGAGACCGTGGTCTCCGGCTTCGTCATCACCGGGTGGGACGCGACGGCCAACCTCGCGGCCGGCGCGAACGGCCCGGAGTCGATCGCCGTCTTCCTCCGCGACGTGGGCCCGCGGTTCGTGCTGCAGAACAACGACGTGTTCGCCGGGCGCGGCAGCGCGGGCGCGCGGGGCTCGACCGGCACGCAGGGCTTCGGCCGGCAGGCCAGCAGCACCCTCAACGGCGCGGCGGGCACGGGCAGCACCTTCTTCCCCAGCGGCTCGTGCAGCGCCGCGAACGCCCGGAGCGGCGGCGCCGCCGGCACCAACGCGCAGTGCGCGGTCGCCAACGGCACGCCGGGCGGCAACGTGAGCTGCCCGGTCTACGACATGTCGTCGCACACGGGCGTCGAGCAGATGTACGCGGCGCCGCCTCCCGGGAGCCGCAACGGCCCGGGCGGCTTCGACTGGAGCTTCGACAACTTCAGCGGCGCCACGTGCAGCCACGTCACCGAGTCGGGCTGGCCCACCAGCATTCAGCAGCACGACGGCGAAGACGGCCGGCCGGGCGCCGATGGGTCGGGCGGCTCCGGCGGGCCCGGCGCCCCGGCGCGCGCGCGCTTCGGCAGCTTCTCGGGAGGCCGTTGGGTGGCCTCGCCCAGCAACGCGGCCGCGGGCAATGGCGGCGGCGCGGCGGAGGGTGGCGGCGGTGGCGGCGCAGGCGGCGGCGTGGCGCGCTTCACGGCTGGCGGCTGCCAGGGCTGGGAGATCGGCGCGACGGGCGGCGGCGCCGGCGCGGGCGGCTGCGGCGGCACGGGCGGCGCATCGGGTGGCGCGGGCGGCGGTTCGTTCGCCATCTTGATCTCCGCGACGGCCCCCAACGCGCCGTTGGCCAGCATCCTCAACAATCGCATCCAGCGGTCGACGGGCGGCACGGGCGGCGAAGGCGGTTTCGGCGGCCCCGGTGGCCTCGGCGGCGCGGGCGGGTTCGGCGGCGACGCCTTCCGCTGGAGCAGCTCGGTGGGCGGCAAGGGCGGCGAGGGCGGCAACGGCGGCCCCGGCGGCGGCGGTGGCGGCGGCGCGGGTGGCCCGTCGTTCGGGGTGCTGGCGCTCAACGTGCCGCTGACCTCGTTCTCCGCGACCAACACCTTCCTCACCTCCACCTCGGTCGACACCGGTGGGCCGGGCGGGGCGGGTGGCAGCTCGCCGGGGTCGGGCACGGGCACCAACGGCAGCCGCGGCGCCTTCGCCAACCTCCAGGCCCTCACCGTCTGTGGGGCGACGCCGACGTGCGCTGGCGGTACATGCGACGCCAACGGCATCTGCATCCCCAACTGAAGACGTGACGATCCTCGAAGAGAAACTCGACGCGCTGCCCAACCAGCCCGGCGTGTATTTGATGAAGGACCGCGGCGGCCGCGTCATCTACGTCGGCAAGGCGGTGAACCTCCGCAACCGCGTGCGCAGCTACTTCACGCGCACCGATACGCGCGCCTTCGTGCAGCTGTTGGACCGGGTGTTGTTCGATCTCGAGACGGTGGTGGTGCGCAACGAGAAGGAGGCGCTGCTCCTCGAGAACGAGCTCATCAAGAAGCACCGCCCGCGCTTCAACGTGCAGCTGCGCGACGACAAGCAGTACCTCTGCCTGCGGCTCGACACCGCGCACCGCTACCCGCGGCTGGAGACGGTGCGCCGCCCGCAGCGCGACAAGGCGCGCTACTTCGGGCCGTACTCCTCCGCGTCGTCGATTCGCGAGACGTTGCGCGTGGTGAACAAGTACTTCCAGCTGCGCACCTGCACCGACCACGTGCTCGAGTCGCGCAAGCGGCCGTGCCTGTTGTTCCAGATCGGGCGGTGCCCGGCGCCGTGCGTGAATGACGTGCAGGTCGACGAGTACCGCCGCAACGTCGAAGCGGTGACGCTGTTCCTCGAGGGCCGGAGCGGGCCGCTGCTCGAGCAGCTGCGCGAGCGCATGAAGGCCTCGGCGAAGAAGCTGGAGTTCGAGGAGGCCGCGCGGCTGCGGGATCAGATCATCGCGCTGGAGCGCAGCCTCGAGCGGCAGACGGTGGCGACCACCGACTCCATCGATCAAGACGTGTTCGGGCTCTTCCGCGAGGCCGACAAGGTCTGCGTGTACATCTTGTACGTGCGCGGCGGGCGCATCTCCGGCGGGCGGCCGCTGCACTTCACCAGCGAGCAGCCCGACGACGAGCTCGTCGAGTCGCTGGTCAACCAGTACTACGGCGACGAGAACTTCGTGCCGCGGGAGGTGCTGATCCCCGCGGGGGCCGACGAGGCACGGGTGCTGGCGGAGCTGCTCTCGGAGAAGCAGGGCGAGAAGGTGCGCGTCTTCGTCCCCCAGCGCGGCGACAAGGTGGAGCTGATGGCCCTGGCGCGGCGCAACGCCGAGCGCTCGTTCTCGGAGCGCACGCGCACCCGGGAGGAGATCGAGGAGGTGCTGGTGCGGCTCAAGGACCGGCTGCACCTCGCGAAGCTGCCGCGGCGCATGGAGTGCTTCGACATCTCGCACTCGCAGGGCACGTCGATCGTCGCGTCGCAGGTGGCGAGCCTCGACACCGAGGCCGACAAGGCGAACTACCGGCGCTACCGCCTCAAGACCGTCACGCAGAACGACGACTTCGCGTCGATGCACGAGATCCTCACGCGGAGGTTCCGGCGCGGGTTGGCAGACGGCGATCTCCCCGACCTCATCGTCATCGACGGCGGCAAGGGCCAGCTGGCGGCGGCGCACGCGGCGATGCGAGACCTCGGCGTGGAGGGCGTCGACCTGGTGGCGCTGGCCAAGAGCCGCGACCTCGACGTGGCGCGCCCCGATGACGACGTGAAGCGCAGCCCGGAGCGCGTGTTCCTCGTCGATCGCAAAGACCCCATCGTGTTGCCGCAGACCTCACCGGAGCTCTTCGCGTTGACGCGCCTGCGCGACGAGGCGCACCGCTTCGCCATCACCTTCCAGCGCAAGCTGAGCCGCAAGCGCGGGCTGCAGTCGCAGTTGGACTCCGTGCCCGGCGTGGGTGAGACGCGGCGGCGCGCGCTGCTGACGCACTTCGGGTCGGTGAAGCGGCTCAAGGAGGCGAGCCTCGAAGACCTCGCCGCGGTGCAGACGATCGGCCCGGCGGTGGCCGAGAAGGTGCACGCCTTCCTCCACGCGCCGGTGGTCGACGAAGACGACGCCGGTGACGACGTGCGCGCCGCGTCGCTCGAAGACGCGAGCGGTTGAGCGGTGAAGTCGGCGCGAAGCGAGCAGAAACCCTCTCGGCCAAGCGAAGCGAGCAGAACCACGGCCTTTTTCATTGCCGCGCACAGGAGCGGTGAAATACATCTCCGCACTGAAGCAGTACTTTTTTCGAAAACGTTAGAGAGGCGACGACCCATGCGGCTGTACCCCAAGCTCGTTCCCATCCTCGCTCGTGAGATCGTTCAGCGCCTGACGCAGGACAAAGACATCGAGGTCGAGCCCATCCGTGTGTCCGACGCGGAGATGGATCTCTCGGCCATCATGCGTGAGTACCTCGCCAACGAGGAGCGCGTGAACCAGGCGACCCGCGAAGCGCTCGAGCGCCGCGGCTACGACGGCGCCAAGTTCTCGCAGGTCAAGCGCGAGATGGCCGACGTGCGCGGCTTCCAGCTCGGCGACGACGGCATCGAGTTCGTCATCAACCAGATGCTGGAGTTCCTGCTCGTCTCGCGCAGCGTCGAGGAGGTCTTCTCGGACGACTCGACCATGCGCCCGAAGATCCTCCAGATCATGAAGAAGCACCTCGACGTCGAAGACGAGATCGATCGCGAGGCGCGCGGCCGCCTGCGGCACCTGCAGGAAGGCACGGGCGCCTTCGAGGTCGAGTACCAGAAGATCGTCGACCAGATCCGCCGGGCGCGCGGCCTCATCTGATCAGCGGCGCGGGCGGGAAAATTGACGGTGTGGATCACGCCTGTAGCGTGATGTGCATGTCAGCGCTCCACACCGCCACGGTCCCCGCGTTTCAACTCGGCAAGCCGGTCGATGCCATCAGGGAGTCGGTCGATCGACTCGAGGCGTTGCTCCCGGCGCGTGAAGACTCGGCGGTGGTGCTCGACTTCATCGAAGACGATCTCCGCGAAGGGCTCGACGCCATCTCCGAGGTCGAGGCGCACTTCACCGACATCCTCGACACGCTGCGCGCCGATCGCGTGACGCCCATCGCGCTGCTCGACGCGGCCGAAGACTTCCGGGTGTTGAACCGCATCGAGTACCTGATGGTGGTGGTCGCGCAGCTGCGGCGCCGCCTCTCGCAGGCCGCCGGCAAGATGCGTGAGAAGTCTTCGCGGCGGTGAACGCCGTCACCACTTGATGTTGGCCTTGGTCTCCGCGCGGGTGTTGGCCTCGCCGGGCCGCGAGTAGCCCTTCAAGGTCGCGCGCACCGCGCCGAACTCCATGACGCCCAGCGCGGCCAGCGGCAGGCGCTTCGCGTCGTCGGTCACCCACACGTGCACCTCGCGCCGCGCGTTCTGCAGCGTGAGCGGCGCCGCTTCACCCGAGAGGTGCCAGGTCTCGAACTCGCCCAGCGGCAGCGAGACGTGCTCACGCTTCACCGAGCCCCACACCCGCCACACCCGGCGGATGCCGTAGACGTCGAAGCACAGCCGCTGGCCGTCCTTCACGGGGATGGAGCGCAGCAGGTGCACCGCGCTGCCCACGTCGCTCATGTCGCTGCCGAAGCGCAGCTTCACCGGCGACATCGTCTTGTCGTTGAAGGTGTTGACCAGCGTCGCCTCGTGGCCCCTGGGGTTCATCGAGACCTGCGCGATGCGGTGGAAGTCGTTCTCCCACGCGTCTTCGAAGTAGCGCGCGGGGCGCAGCGTCGACATCGACAGCTCGCTGCGCGCCACGCCCTTCACCTTGCGGATCTTGCTGAAGAAGGTGTTGGTCTCGACGGTGGTCTCCACCGTCATCAGCCCGTCCTGCGGCTTGAGGGTGGTCATCGTCATCTCTCCGGCGCGCATGCCCATCGAGTCGATGTCGTAGGAGAGCTGCTCCCCGGGGCCGAACGGCGCGGGCGTCATCGCCGCGCCCAGCGGCTTGCACTCCGCGTCGGAGGGGAAGGGCGTCAGCGGGGCCTTCGTCGCCGCCAACGCGGTGAGCGAGCCGAGCGAGATCAGGAAGAAGGTCTTCACGTCAGTTCTCCTTGTAGACGCGGCCCTGCGCGTACTTCACGGCGTCGAGGCGCACGGTGCCGAGGAAGAACTCGGCCTCGGCGCGCACCGGGAGCTGCTTCTCATCGGCCGTGTAGAACAACGTCATCAGCCCCCGGGTCGCGAGCTTGCCGGCGAAGTCGCCGTTGACGGTGACGCGGAAGACGTCGAGCTCGCCGAGGCCGGTCTTCAGCTTCTCGCGGCCCGCGACGGTGGCGGTCATCTTGTAGAACTTCTTGCCGGTGAAGATGGGCAGCTCGTGCACCTGCCCGACCTCCAGCGGCGTGTTGCGCAGGCCGAAGCCCGCGGCGGCGAGGTCGAGCGTGCCCTGCTCGATGCCGTAGCGCTTCTCCCAGACATCGCCGTCCTTGTTGGACGTGACGATCGCCTCGCGGTGCTCGAAGTCGTAGGCGTACCGGTCCTTCCGGCGGTACTTGTTCTCGTTCATGTAGAAGTCGGCGCCCAGCGCCTGGCGCGTCATCGGCTCCCAGTACGAGATGAAGCGATCCTTGATGGGGTAGAGGTCGCCGAGGGTCGACTCGCCGACGCACACCAGCGGCCAGACGTCGTGCCCGAACTCCTCGGTGGGCCAGCCCACGGTCAGCTGCGCGCGGCCCGCGGTGATGCCCATGTAGCGGACCTCGTAGTCGGTCTGCTCACCCGGCCCGAAGACGCTGACCAGCTTGCCTTCGGCGGCGAAGGCCGCACTCGCCAGCAGGGTCAACCACAGCGCGTGACGCTTCATGTTTCGTACTCCTGCCGACGCCTTCGGCCCCAGCATGGCGCGGCGCGTCTGTGGACTGGCCGCCAGAGTCGCTATTCATGATGATATTCCTCGGCCGAACTCCTTTTCGAGGGCCCCCCTTGCGTCGCCTTTCTCTGTGTCTTTCCCTGACGTTACTCGCCTGTACGCCGCCCTCGAAGAACGAGCCCCAGCCCGAGAAGATCCACACCACCTACCGGATGCTCGGCGGCATCTCGATGGGCGCGATCGGCGGCATGGCCCTGGCGACCTCCCACCCTGACAAGGTCGATGGCGTCGCGGCGCTGGGCGGCCCGCTCGACGCGGCCTTCTTTCAGCGCTTCATGGACAAGTTCGTCACCGGCGGCTTCTGCACGCGGGAGGAGCTCGAGGCCATCATGGCGATGCCCGACGGCGGCGTGATGTTGAACGACCCCGCGGTCATCAACGCCTGCGCTGCGGCGAGGGTCGAGCAGCCCAACCAGTGGGAGCACCCCAACGACTTCAACCACTGGCACGTCACCAACAACGGCGGCTCGTTCGACCGCGACGCGTACATCAAGATGATGACCGACCTGATGCTCGCGTACGGCAACTTCTTCAGCGACAACCCCGAATCGCCCGTGGCGCCACCCGGCGTGCCGGCCGACTACGTGCTGCGGGCGCCCGTCGATCTCTGCAGCAACCCCGTGCGCGTCGAGGGCCTCAAGAACGCCGAGTACAACCCTGACGGGCACTACACCGCGCTGGCCGGGTGCGACGGCACGCAGCCGCACTACTTCTGCAACGCCACGCAGGAGGAGGTCGACTTCTGCAGCGACCCCGCCAACATCCGCACGCCGCTCCCGCAGTCGCAGTCGCAGGGCTTCGCCGACGCGTATTGCGCCTCGAAGGGCGGCGCGACGCGCATCAACCGCGATCAGAACACGCTGCTGTGGCTCCAGCGCATCGGCAACGTGCAGCCGTGCCTGGAGATGACCACCGCCGCGCCGATCCTCCTCGCGTACGACTACAATGGGAATGGGCGGCGCGATTACGGCGAGCCCATCGCCAACAACAGCCACGAGCGCTTCGACGACGTCGGCACCGATGGTTGCGCCGACCCGTATGAGAACGGCTCCGGCGGCTGCAATTCGACGGCCGCGGCGACCGACACCGACCTGAACCACGACAACTACGACGTCGAGACCAACCCCACCGGCACCGAGAAGGACTGGATCTACGAGCAGGGCGAGCCCTTCCGCGACTTCGGGCTCGATGGCGTGGAGGGCTCCGGCGACACGGGTGAGGGCAACGGCGTGTACGACGAGGTCGCGGCGCGCAAGCGGCTCATCGCGCTCGACGGCCGCAGCAACTTCCGCAAGTGGGACAGCACCGCCCGCAAGCGCTTCTCGTTCCTCGTCGATGGCGGCATCCACGACATCTTCAACCTCGGGCTGCAGGCGCGGCACCTGCTCTCGGGCATCGGCGCGGTGCGCACCATCGGCGTGTACCGCGACTTCCTCGACATCCCGGGGATGGTGGACCGCGACGGCGTCTTCAACCCCTGGAACAAGGCGTGGGCGCGCAACAGCCGCGACATGGCGGTGCTCTACGGCAAGGACGTGCGCACCGACGCGGAGATCGCCGAAGGCGAGGGCGATCACGTCGGCACCGCGGCGCAGGCCGTCGAGCGCTTCGAGGTGCTCTTCAACTGGCTCGCGAACAGCTGGCCCACCGCGCCGAAGCCGGAGGCCAGCGTCACCAGCTCGCCGGGCGTGCAGCGCTACGAGACGTACGACTCGGCGGTGCTGGGCGCGAAGTGGGAGTACTCGGTCGCGCTCCCGCCCGGCTACGACGACCCGGAGAACGCCGACGCCCGGTACCCCGTCGCGTACCTGCTGCACGGCTACGGCATGGAGCCCTCGGGCTTCTCGGCCGTCACGCTCGTCAGCGACAACTACGTGGCCAGCGACCTCAAGCTGCGGCCGATGATCTACGTCTTCCCCAACGGCCGCTGCTGCTTCATCAACAAGAACACCGGCGCGAAGGACTGCCGCAACGTCGATGACCAGGGCGTCGACATCGACGCCGACCCGGCCTGGGAGCGCGAGTGCCGCGCGGGCACCTTCTGGGTGAACTCCGTGGGCCTCACCAGCGCCGGCGGCTCCCGGTACGGCGACGCGATGTTCGAGCTGATGGACTACATCGACACGAAGTACCGCACGATGAAGCCGGCCGACGTGGAGGCCCGGTGATCCAACCGGTGGTCAAGGTGGCGTTGCAGCGCGCCGACGTCGCGGCGCTGCTCAAGGCCGACCCGGAGCTCGCGGCCGCGCCGGTGGTGCGCGCGTTGCTGCTCCGCCCGGAGGTGCTGGCCACCGCGGTGCTGCGGCGGTTTCCAGACGGCGCCGTCGTCTGGCAGCAGGGTGACGAAGGGCAGTCGCTGGGCCTCCTGATGAAGGGCCAGGCGCAGCTCGCCGCGCGCCGCGACACCGATCGCGCCGATCTCGGCGTGGCGGTGAAGGGCGACGTGGTGGGCGAATCAGAGGTGTTGAACAACGCTCCGCAGCGCAACCTCTCGGTCATCGCCAGGGGCTCCGTGGAGGTGCTCGAGGTGCCGCGCGACGCGCTGCTGCTCCACGGCGCCGTGCCCGGCCCGCTGGCGAAGGAGCTGGAACGGGTTCAAGCTGCGCGGGCGCGCGCGCTCGACGACATGAGCGACTTCCTCAATCGCTGGTGAGGTGACCATGAGCGGCTACCACTACGACGACGATGACGACAAAGACGTGGCGGGCCCGAAGAAGAAGTTCTTCGAGTTCGACTGCCCGTCGTGCAACGCGAACAACCCCTGGGGTGACGGCTTCGTCGATGGCGAAGAGGTCAACTGCCACTACTGCGGCACCTCGTTTCAGGCGCGCATCAGCGACGAGGGGAAGCTCAAGCTCCGCGAGGTGTAGGGCGCTCGCCGAAGATCGCGGTGCCGACTCGCACCAGCGTCGCGCCTTCTTCGATGCCCACCTCGAAGTCGCCGGTGGAGCCCATCGAGAGCTCCGCCAGCCCGTTCGCCTTCGCCAGCGCCGCGAGCTGCTTGAAGAAGGGCCGTGAGGCCTCCGCGTCATCGTGCAGCGGCGGCATGGTGGTGAGGCCCACCAGCTCGAGGTTCGGCAGCGCGCGCACCGCGGCGATGAACGCCGGCACCTCGTCCGGCGTCACGCCGGCCTTCGAGGCTTCACCCGCGACGTTCACCTCCACGAGGCAGCGGAGCGGGGCGCCCTCGCGGCGGCGGCTGAGCTCCTGCGCGGTCTCGAGGCGGTCGAGCGCGTGGAACACCGTCGCCGCCTTCGCGATGTACTTCGCGTTCTTCGGCTGCACCGGGCCGATGGCGTGCCACACCAGGCCCGGCAGGTCGGCCAACGTCACGTGCTTGTCGCGGAGCTCCTGCGCGTAGTTCTCGCCGAAGTGGCGCTGACCCGCCGCGTACGCCGCGCGGATCAGCTCGGGCGGGTGCAGCTTGCTCACCGCGACCAGCGTCACCGACTCCCGTGCACGCCCGGCGCGGAGGCACGCCGCGCCCACGCGCGCTTCGACGGCCGCGAGGTTCGCCGGGTCAAACACCGCACACCTCCACGCCCGCGCGACGCAGCAGCTCCACGGTGTCGGCCAGCGGGAGGCCGATGACGTTCGACGGGCTCCCCTCGACGCTGGTGATGAACGCGCCGGCGCGGCCCTGCAGCGCGTAGCCGCCGGCCTTGTCGTGCCCTTCGCCGGTGCCGACGTACCAGGCAATCTCCGCGTCGCTCAGCGGGCGGAAGTGCACGGTGGAGATGACGACGCGTGACTCGACGCCGCCGGCGGTGCGCACCGCGAGGCCGGTCATCACCTGGTGCGCGCGGCCCGAGAGGCTTCGCAGCATCTGCGCGCTCAGCGCGGCGTCGGCGCCGGGCTTCCCGAGGATGTGATCGTCCAAAACCACCGAGGTGTCGGCGGCGATGACGACGTGCCCGTCACTCCCGTGCCCCGGGAGCTGCGACTTCTCACGCGCCAGCCGCTCGACGTAGGCCGCGGCGTGTTCGCCGGGCTTCACCGATTCATCGAGGTCAGCCGCGCGCACCTCGAAGGCGACCCCGAGGTGCGAGAGCAGCTCCCGGCGTCGCGGAGACGCCGACGCGAGGATCAGCGTCATCAGGCGTCGATGATCTTCTCGATGGCCGCGTCGTTGGTGACGACGGTGCCGCCCTGCTTGAGCGCCTTCACGAACGACTCGCGGGTCTCGAACTGCTTGCCCTTGATGGCCTCCAGCTTGAGCTCGGCCTTCTTCTTCTCGAAGTCGGCGTCGTTGGGCTCGGCGCGCGCGTCGATGTTGACGAGCACGAAGCCGTCGGCGATCGCCAGGGGCTCTTCGATGAGGCCCGGCGCCTTGCGCGCGAAGATGGCGGCCTTCACGCTCGGCTCGGCGCCCAGCGAGGGCACCGTGTCCATCGTGGAGTTGAACTCGCCGGTGGTCTTCGCCTCGGGCTTGAGCGCCACGCCGAGCTGGAACGGGTTGGAGCCGTCGGACGGCGCGGCGGGGAAGAGCTCCTGCAGCGTCTTGCCCTTCTGCACCTCGGCGAGCGCCTTCTGGGCCTCGGCCTGCGCGAGCGCCTTGGCCTTCTCCTTCACGTAGAGCTGCTGGGCGATCTCGTCCTTCACGGCGTCGAGAGGCTTCTGCTCCGGGGCCTTCTTGTCTTCGACGTTGCCGATGAACCAGCCGGCCTGGGTCTCGACCAGCGCGGTGATGTCGCCGGGGTTGGCGGAGAACGCGAGGTCGGCGAAGGCGCCAGGGAGGGCGAGGCGCTCGACGTAGCCGAGGTCGCCGCCCTTCTCGCGGGTCTCGAGGTCTTCAGAGACGGCCTTGGCGATCTCCGCGAAGTCCTTCTTCTCGTCGACCAGCGCCTTGCGCACACCTTCGGCGCGGGCACGGACCTCTTCCTTCTTCGCGGCGTCGGCGTCGGCCGGCACGCGCAGCACGATCTGGCGCAGCTTCACCTTCTCGGGCACGAAGTAGCTGAACTTGTTCTGCTCGTAGAAGGCGGCGATGGCGCCGGTGTTGTTGGCGGCCCACGCGGCGACCTCGGCGGGCTTCGGCACGCCCACCTTGTCGGCGAACTGCGCGGCGGTGAAGCGCACGAAGGTGGCGTTGGCGGTGTCGCCTTCCTTCTCGTACTTCGCCTTCACCTCTTCATCGCTGACGGCGACGGAGTTCTCGACCAGCTGCAGCAGCTTCTGCGCGGCGAGCTGGCGGCGCAGCTTGTCTTCGAAGAGCACCTCGGTGGTGCCCTCGTAGTTGCGCACGTAGTTCTGGTACGCCTCGGCGCTCCACTTGCCGTCCTTCTTGAAGAACTCCACGTCGCGCAGGGTCTTCTTGAGGTCTTCGTCGCTGGTGTGCAGCCCGCGCGCCTCGGCGGCCTGGGCGAGGAGCTCGCCGTTCACCAGCTGCTCCATCACCTGCTTCTGCACGCCGAACTGCTTGATGAGATCGTTCGGGAGGCCCTGCCGGCGGAAGTTGTCGGCCTGCTGGCTGTAGGCGCGGGCAAAGTCCTTCAGGGCGATGGGCTTGCCGTTGACGGTGGCCGCGTTCTCGGTGGTGTCGACCCGGCGGTCACAGCCCTGGGAGCCGGGGCCCCACTGGAGCGCGAAGAGCACCGCGAGCGCCGCGATGAAGAAGAGTGAGCCGTACTTCCGGGTGGTGTCTGAGGAGGTGCTCATGAGTTTTTGCTGTGAAATTCGAGGGGAACGAAGTCTTGACCCCTAGGATCCGCGCATCGAACATGCAAGTGGATTGAAGGAATGAACCCCTTGAAGTTGCTCCAGCGCTACCGGGAGTTGCTGACTGTCAGCGTGCTCCTGTTGTGGCCGCTGGTCGGCTACCTCACCAAGGGGCACCGCGGCCGTGAGCCGAACTTCATCGATCGCACCGTGCTGTGGCTGACGACGCCCGCGCAGTCGGCGATGACGTGGGCGGTGAGCGGCGTGGTGGGCGGCGTCGACGGCTATGTCGCGCTGCGCGGCGCGCACGAAGAAGCCAACGAGTGCCGGGTGTCGCTCTCGCAGTCGCAGGCCGAGGCGAACTCGCTGCGCGAGATGCAGGCCGAGAACGTGCGCCTCAAGGCGATGCTCCACTACTCGGAGGAGACGGTCGACCAGGAGATCGTCGCGCGCGTCATCGGGCTGAACCCCTCGGCGCAGTTCCTCTCCATCCGCATCAACCGCGGCGAAGACGACGGCGTGCGCGTGGGCATGCCGGTGGTGACGCCCGACGGCGCGGTGGGGCAGATCGTGCGCGCGGTGAGCAACTCGGCTGACGTGATGCTGCTGTCTGACCCGTCATCGCGCATCGGCGGCGTGCTGCAGCGCTCGCGCGTGCGCGCGACGGCGGTGGGCACGGGCGACATGCGCGAGCTCGCGCTGGAGCTGGTGCGCCGCGAAGACGACGCGAAGGACGGCGACGTGGTGGTCAGCGCCGGCAGCGACGGCATCTTCCCGCGCGGGGTGAAGCTGGGCACGCTCCGCGCGCCGGAGCGCCCGCTGGTGGGCATGTTCTTGAAGGCGTCGCTCGAGCCCGCGGTGGACTTCTCGCGCGTCGAAGAGGTGCTGGTGATTCCCGTCACCATGGGCATCTCGTCGGCGTCGATCTCCGGGAGCACACCGTGAGGTTCCTCGCGCTCTCGGGCCTCGCGCTGCTGTTGCTCTCGCTGGAGTCGGTGCTGGTGCAGCAGTTCGGCTTCGAGGTCACGCGCGTCGACGTGGGGCTCGCGCTGGTGGTGTTCGCGGCGCTGCGGCTGACGCTGATGGAGGGCGCCTTCTCGGCCTTCGCGGTCGGCTACGTGCTGGACGTCTTCACCGGGCGGCCCACCGGCCTGTACCCGGCGCTGGCGGTGCTGGTCTTCCTGCTGACGCGCGCGGCGTCGGTGGTGGTCGATGGGCGCAGCCGCGTGTCGTACGTGACCTTCATCGGCGCGGCGACGGTGGTGCACTCGCTGCTCGCGCTGTTGTTGACGTGGCTCACCTCGCGCGACGGCATCGGAAATGTGGTGTCGCTCTCGGGCGTTCCCCTGCAGGTCGTGTTGACCATGCTGGCGGGGCTCGCGATGTGGCCGTTGTTGCAGAAGCTCGACTCCGGTGAGCGCCCGACGCCCGGAGCGCTGCGATGAACCTGCTGGGCGCGCAGCGCGAGCCGAAGGAGCTGCGGCCCCGCATCTTCATCGTCGGCGGCTTCTTCCTGCTCGGGCTGCTGGTGCTGGCCATCAACCTCTACCGGTTGATGGTGGTGCGCTACGAGGAGTTCCTCGCGCTCTCCGTCGACAACCAGTTCAAGGACGTGCGGGTCCGCGCGCCGCGCGGCCTGATTCGAGATCGCCGCGGCGAGGTGCTGGTCGACGCGCGCCCGTCGCTCGACGTCTTCATCACGCCGGCCTTCTGTCAGAAGTGTGTGGCCGAGGTGATCCCCCGGCTCGAATCGCTGCTGGGGTGGACGCCCGACGTCACCGCGCGCGTCATCGATCAGGTGAAGGCCGCGCGCGGCCCGCAGCGCTACCAGCAGATGCTGGTGCAGGTCGATCTGACGCGCGACGAGTTCGATCTCCTCAACGCGCACCAGTACCTGTTGCCGGGGGTCGACCTCGAGGCGGTGCCGCACCGGCACTACCGCAGCGGCGACGCGCTGGCCCACGTGCTGGGGTACATGAACGAGGTCACCAGCGACGAGCTCGCGAAGTTGAACGCCGGCAGCGAGGAGCGCCCGCCGTACGCGATGGGCGACTACACCGGCCGCCGCGGCGTGGAGCGCTCGTTCGAGCCGTACCTCCGCGGGCAGGACGGCTGGGTGAAGGAGGTCGTCAACGCGCGCGGCGAGGTGATGCGCGACGGCGCGGGCAAGATCTTGAAGCGCGACGAGCAGCCGCCGGTGCCGGGCCGCAACCTGGTGCTCTCCATCGACGCGCGGCTGCAGGCCGAGGCGGAGCGCGTCTTCCCCGGCACGGCGGGCTCGGTGGTGGTCATCGACCCGAGGACCGGCTTCATCCGCGCGATCGTCAGCAAGCCCGCGTTCGACCCCAACGAGATGACCGGCCGCGTGTCTCCCACGCGCCTGGCGCAGCTCAGCCGCGACCCGCTGCAGCCGATGCTCTTTCGCGCGTCGCAGCAGCACTACTCGCCGGGCTCGACCTTCAAGGTGGTGACGTTGCTCGCGGCGCTGCGCGGTGGGGTCGTCACCCCGAGCACCGGCATCAACTGCCCCGGCGGGTACCAGCTCGGCTCGCGGCGCTGGCGCTGCGATCTCGAGCGCGGCCACGGCATCGTGCACGCGCACGACGCCATCAAGGCCAGCTGCGACGTCTATTTCTACCGGCTGGCAGACCTGATGGGCATCGACCCCATCGCGGAGATCGGCCGCGAGCTCGGCCTCGGGCAGCCCACCAACTTGAGCGTCGTCGGCGAGGTGCCGGGCGTGCTGCCGTCGAGCGAGTACCACAACCGGGTGACCCCCGGCGGGTACCAGAAGGGCATGGCGCTCAACACCAGCATCGGTCAGGGCGACGTCAACGTGACGCCGCTCCAGTTGGCGATGCTGTACGCGGCCATCGCCAACGGCGGGAAGCTGTACCAGCCGCAGATCGTCGAGCGCATCGAGACCAGCGACGGCCGGCCGGTGGAGCAGTTCGAGCCGAAGCTGGTGCGCGACATCGCGTTGACGCCCGAGGAGCGCGCCACTCTCGTCGGCGGGCTGATCGGCGTGGTGAACGAGCCCGGCGGCACCGGCTTCCGCGCGCGGCTCCCCGATGTCACCGTGGCGGGCAAGACCGGCACCGCACAGGTGACGCGCATCGGCGCCATCCGCCTGAAGACCCACCAGCTCGACTACTGGCACCGCGACAACGCGTGGTTCGCGGCCTTCGCGCCGGCGGAGGCGCCGGAGCTGGTGGTGGTGGTGCTCAATGAACATTCCGGCTTCGGTGGCGCCGAGGCTGCGCCGACCGCCGGGGCCATCTTCGCGAAGTACTTCGAGCTCAAGAAGCTCGACGCCGAAGCGTTCGGCCTCGAGTACGTGCCGCCCGCGCCGCCGCCTGCGGTGAGGGCGCCGGTGCTGACGCCCGCGACCCCGCCGGCCGACGCGCCGGTCGATGGCCTCGCGCAAGACCCGCCGCCGGTGAAGCCCGCGTTGGCGGCCACGCCCGACGTCGCGCCCGTGAAGGAGGGCGAGTGAGATGGAGCTGAGTGTTCAACGCAGCCGCGCCGCGAACGTGCCGTGGGTGTTGATCGGCGTGGTGCTGCTGACCGCGGCGGTGGGCATCTACAACCTCGCGTCGGCCTCGCGACCGCCGAGCGCGCCGATGTGGCAGAGCCAGATCCTCTACCTCTTCGTGGGCCTCGGGCTGGTGGTGGGCATCTCGTTCATCGACTACCGGCTCATCCAGCGGGCGACGGTGCCGCTCTACGTGTTGAACATCGTGGCGCTGCTGGCGCTCAAGTTCTTCGGCCACAAGGCGAAGGGCGCGGAGAGCTGGTTCGTGCTCGGGCCGTTCCGCATCCAGCCCGCCGAGTTCATGAAGATCGGCATGGTGCTGATGCTGGCCAAGTACTTCCACGACGACGAGCGGCCCGGCCAGCCGGCGCAGGGCTTCTTGCGGTTGTTGCCCGCGGCGTTCATCGCGCTCTTCCCGACGGCCATCGTGCTGGTGCAGCCCGACCTCGGCACTGCGTTGATGATGGTCTTCACCGCGCTGACCATCATCCTCTTCAGCAAGCCGACGGTGCCGGTGTGGGCGGGGCTGGTGTTGGCGGGCGCGCTCTCGTTCGGCGTGCTGTGGAACGACTACGTGCGCGAGCAGCCCGAGGGCGATCGCTTCACCATCATCCGCCACAAGCTCAAGAAGCATCAGGACGGGCGCATCTCCGGGTGGCTCGACCCGACCTCCGACCTGCGCGGCACGAACTACCACGCGATGCAGTCGAAGATCGCCGTGGGCTCGGGCGGCTGGTCAGGCAAGGGGTGGATGGAGGGCACCCAGACCGGCCTGCGCTACCTCCCCGAGCAACACACCGACTTCATCTTCAGCGTCTTCGCGGAGGAGCAGGGCTTCGGCCGCGCGCTGCTGTTGCTGCTGCTCTACGGCGGCGTGCTGCTGAGCGGGTTGGCGGTGGCGCTGAGCGCGAAGGAGAAGTTCGGCGCGTTCGTCGCGGTCGGCATCTGCGCGATGATCTTCTGGCAGGTCTTCGAGAACATCGGGATGGTGACCGGCCTGCTCCCCATCACCGGCATCACGCTGCCGTTGATGAGCTACGGCGGCAGCTCGATGGTGTCGGTGATGATCGGCATCGGGCTGCTGGTGAACATCGCCATGCACAAGCAGATGTTCCGCTCGTAGCCGTCACTTCGCCGCGGGCGCGGGCGGGGCTTTGGGGTTCACCTGAATCGTCGGGCTCGGCGCGGCGATGACCATGTTCCCGCGCGCGCCGGCGGTCGCGTAGATCTCCGGCATCTTCGACTGCAGGTCGTACTGGAGGTAGTCGGGGTTGCGCTTGAGCGCCGCGCCGATGGCGTCGATGCGCGCGGCGGCGGTCTCGCCTTCTTTCTGGGCGAGCTCCTTGCGCAGCGTGGCGGTCTCGATCTCCGCGCGCACGCGTTCGCGCTCGGCGATGGCCTTGTCGCGGAGGATCGATTGCACCGCGCGGTCGACGTTCGCCGCATCCATCGCGTCGGGGAAGTCGAGGTTCGAGAGCGTCACCTCGTAGATCTTCAGCAGATCACCTTCGTGTGCGGCGATCGCCTCGAGGAAGCGCTTGCGGATGTCCTTGAGGATCTCCTGATGCTGGTCGTTCACCTCGTTCGCGCGGTACGGCGAGATGGCCTCGCGCACCACCGCCTGGATCGTCGGCCGCACGTACGTCTCGAACAGCTTGCGGGTGGTGATGCTGGTGTCCTTGTCGGGCGTGAGTGAGGCGAGCATCTCGCGCACCGAGTCGTCGCTGCAGTTCGCGGAGAAGCGCACGTACATGTCGAGGCCGAACTGCACGCCGTCCTTGGTGAGCACGGTGAGCGGGTCGTGCTGCGTGACGGTCGAGCAATCGACGGTCATCACCTCGTTGTAGTACCCGACGGAGTACGTGCCGGGGTTCAGCACCGGGCCGATGAAGCCCTGGCCGGTCTTGGCGATGGTGAGCGGCCCGGAGCGATCGAACATGCGGCCGCGGTACGCCTGCGGCACGTCCATCGTGGCGCAGCCGACGAAGACGAAAGACACGGCGGCGAGCAGCGCGGCATTTCTCATGGCGAAGCTCCTAGCCACCCGCGCGCGCTCTCTCTCCCAATTCAGCCGTGTCATGACGCCACGAGGGGTGAAAATGAACAGCGGTGACGCAGCAGGTGCGCCGGGGGCTCCGCACGGCGGGTGATCGGGTAGATTGCCTCCTACGCAGCGCCCCGGGGGGACCGATGGACCACGACGACAAGCAGCCAACCGATCAGCGGTTGATCGACGCGACGCGCGCCACGGTGCGGGAGCTGCTGCGCGCTCCCGACGCCCAGGCGCTCTACGACATGGCGTGCCGCCTCGCGGTGGAGGTCGGCGGGCTCAAGCTGGCGTGGTTGGGGTCGTTCGACGAGGCGAGCGGTCGCGTGACGCCGGTCGCGCGCGCGGGCGTCGACGAGGGCTACGTCGACGCGGTGAACGCCACCGTCGAGGGCCCTCGCGCCGCGGGCCCCACCGGGCGCGCGCTCGTCTCGGGCGAGGCCTCGTACGTCGACGACATCGCCACCGATGAACGCATGGCGCCCTGGCGGGAGCGCGCGCTGGCGCGGGGCTACGCGTCGTCGGCGACGCTCCCGTTGCGCGTCGGCGGCCGGCTGGTCGCGGTCTTGAACATCTACTCACCGCAGCGGGCGTTCTTTCGCGGCGGTGAGCGGCGGCTGCTCGAGGAGCTCGCGGAGGACATCTGCTTCACCCTCGAGCGCCTCGACGCGCAGGCGCGGCTCGCGCGCGCGGAGCAGGCCTACCGGTCGCTCTTCGAGCAGGCAGGCGACGGCATCTTCATCGCCGATGAGCGCGGCCAGTACCTCGACGTCAACGCCGCCGGCGTGAAGCTGCTCGGCTACTCGCGCGAGGAGCTGTGCCGGTTGAAGCTCACCGATCTCATCACGCCCGAAGACCAGGCGAGGGCCCCGCTGCACCTGGAGCGCATCGAGCCCGCGCGGAGGGCCCACGCCGATCGCGTGCTCCGCCGCAAAGACGGCTCGTTGGTGCAGGTGGAGATCGTGGCCTCGCGGCTGCCGAACGGGCACGTGCTGGGCATCGTCCGCGACGTCACCGAGCGCAACCAGCTGCAGGCGCGCCTCGTCACCGCCGATCGTCTGAGCGCGGTGGGCACGCTCGCGGCGGGCGTGGCCCACGAAATCAACAACCCCCTCGCGTACGTGCTGCTCAACCTCTCGCTCATCGCGCAGCACGCGCGCGGCGAGACGGTCTTCGGGCAGCCCGAGCTGCAGTCGCTGGTGCAGGAGACGCTCGACGGCGCCGAGCGCGTGGCGCGCATCGTGCGCGATCTGAAGGCCGTCACCCGCCACACCGAGGGCCCGCCGGTGCCGGTGTCGCTGTCGGCGGTGGCCGAGGCGGCGCTGCGCATCGCCGCGGGGCACGTGCGCGCGAAGGCGCGGCTGACCTCGCACCTCGAGCCCGACGTCTGGGTGCTGGGTGACGCCGCGCGGCTCGATCAGGTGCTGCTCAACCTGGTGCTCAACGCGGCCCAGGCCATCGCCACGGGCACGCCGGAGGAGAACGAGGTGCACGTCGAGGTGCGGGCCGAGGGCGACCACGGCGTGGTGGAGGTGCGTGACACGGGCACCGGCATCACGCCCGAGGTGCAGCGGCGCATGTTCGACCCGTTCTTCACCACGCGGCGGCAGGGCGAGGGTACGGGCCTGGGGCTGGCCATCTGCCACGGGCTGGTGGCCTCGATGGGTGGGCGCATCGACTTCGAGACCGAACTGGTCTGCGGCACCACGTTCCGCGTGTACGTGCAGCGCGCCTCGACGCTGGCGCCCGCGGCACCTGCGCCCGAGCGGAGACTC